>CAZHRP010000237.1:0-3733 GCA_964535055.1 uncultured Chthoniobacteraceae bacterium | reverse complement strand
TATTGGCGTGGCTTATTTTCTCTCATCCTGCTCTACTCCTTCCCAGCGTCATGACGCGCGTGTCGATGCTCGCGTTGATCAGCGTGTCGACCGCCGCTACGAGCGCCGTGGCTGGAATTGATTTTTCGGTATGGACAAAAATCAGATTAATTTCGGCTTCTTTCCGATATTTGATGGTGCCAATCATAGCGCGTGGCTATCATGCACACTCAGCTTCTTCTAAGCATCTCAACCTAACAACCCTATACAGCATATGAGCATTCAAAAACTTCTGCGAAAACTAACGATCTACTTAATGACTCCGCTGCTGGCGATTTGCCCGACCATGCTCGGGGTGGCGACAGTAGGCACCGGAGCCTTGGTGCTTACGGCTAGTACTTCGGAGGCCCAATATGGCCAGGTACGCCGAACCTCGCGCCGTACGGCACGCCGGACCTCACGTCGGGTGACCCGCCGCACGAACCGTCGGATCAATACGCTGCCATATGGTGCAGCCCCGTACTACATCGGTGGTGCTACCTACTACTATGCCGGCGGTCGTTATTACCAGCCAGTCTATCAAGGTGGCACGACTGTCTATGTCGAAGTGATAGTTCAGTAATCAAAAACTCTCTTTTAAAAGAAACCTACTAAATGAAAATTCTAAATATCCTACTAGCTACTGGCATTGTGACTTGTGCCGGGTCAGCATCTATTCAGGCTGAGGGCATGAAAGCCGGCGCGCTGGACAAACTCACAGCTGCCACATCGTTCACGATCAAAGCCGAGCGTTCGATTAGTAAAGAGCTTGCTGAGGAGACACCGTTTCCGGAAAAGTCCAGCATCGAGATTCATGTGGTGCGCCCGGACAAAGTGCACCTGAAAGTGACTGGTGACGAAGTTGATCGCCAGCTTTTTTTCGATGGCAAGGAAGTTTCCTATGTTGATGCCAAAGAGAATGTATTTTTTACATTTCCTGCCGCCGGCGATATCGATGCCCTGATCGCAGCCATCGAGGAGGAACTTGGATTTAGCCTGCCCATGGCCGACCTGATCTCCAGCGACCCCAAGAGCAAGATCATGGCTGAGGGGATGAAAATTCAAGACCTTGGCGAGCGGGAACTGGATGGTGCCAAGTTCTCATTTGTTAAAGGCAGTGACGAGGAAATCCATTGGCATGCCTGGATCGATCAGGCAACCAAGACCTTGAAAAAAGTGGATATCGGAGTGGTCGGGCAGGATGAGCCGGCAATGGTTTACGATTTCAAGGAATTCATCCTCGAAGCCGATCACAGCGGTACCCAATTTACCTTCACGCCAGTAGAGGGGGTGAAAGTAGCTAAGGTGATTACCGTGTCAGAAATGGCAGTGGGCACCGTGGAAGGCGAAAAGCCCAAGGCTGAATAGCGGTAGTCCAACACAATTACTTGCCTTGTCCCGGCGTAGTGCAAAGAAGTCAGACCTGTCACGGCGATTACGGTCACGAGGATGTGAGCAATCTTAGCAGTCCGAAAACAATGGCCAACGGCCAGGCGGTATATCAGCCCGGGGCCACGTCCCGGGTAGAAGTAAGAAAGATTCACTAGCCCTGAAAGGGTGGCACTTACTGCAGAAAAATGGAGGATGATTTGCTGCTCGATGGTAGGCTGAATCAGCGAAACTATTCTACAAATAAGGGTCTTTTTACTCTGTGATTATACTTCCATTCTTTATAGAACCCTAATAGTACTAATTTTTTATGAAATACCTCATCCCCCTTGTTTTAGCTTTCAGTCTGGTGACAGTTCATGCCGAAGAGCAAACTGTTACCGAGTCGGAGTTACAGCCGGCTCCGGCCACCAGCTCGGCCGACGAGTTGGCGATGAAATTATCCAACCCGGTTTCATCGCTGATCAGCGTGCCGCTGCAAAACAACTTTGACTTCGGTTACGACAACGATGGCTGGCAGTACAAACTGAATGTTCAACCGGTAATACCGATTTCGCTGAGCGATGACTGGAACCTGATCACCCGGGTGATTGTTCCCTTCATCCACCAGCAGGATGTGGTTGGGAATTCCACACAGACTGGCTTAAGCGACACCCTGATGAGCCTGTTCCTGTCGCCGGCGGAGCCGGTCAATGGTATTACCTGGGGCGTCGGTCCGGCGCTGCTTTTCCCTACGGCAACCGACGATTTGCTGGGATCTGAAAAATGGGGTGCTGGCCCGACGTTTGTCATCCTGCGCCAGGATGGTCCCTGGACCTACGGAATGTTGGCCAACCATGTTTGGTCGTATGCGGGGGACTCAGGACGAGCCGATGTCAGCTCGTCATTCCTCCAGCCATTCCTTACCTGGGGCGGTCTCGGTAGCGGCCAGACAATTACCATCAACTCCGAGTCATCCTATAATTGGGAGACCGAAGATTGGACGATCCCGATTAACCTGTTGTACAGCAAGGTTTTTTCGGTTGGCAGCCAACAAATGCAATTCCAGATTGGCGGGCGCGTCTACGCTGACGCACCTAGCGGCGGTTCGGAATGGGGGATTCGCGCCGGTCTGGTCTTCCTGTTTCCGAAGTGATTTACCTCGCACTACCGAGTCCGGCAGGTGCCAAACGACCTCATAAAGGATAGAATGACACGGTGTGATGTTTCATTGGCAATTTCGGTATGACTGATTGGGACGCCGTCCCCGGCGTCTGCATCAACGACTTAGTCAATGATTGCCCTTACTCCGCCATTGATATGGAAGGGCATTTTTCCGACGTCCAAAATTTGGAGGCAGACGCGGAGGACGATGTCCCTCCCGCTAATAATTAATCCAATCCCTTTGGTAGGCAACAATGTTCGTGCCGTCTCAAATCCTATTTCCTCTATAGTACCGTTATCCAATAACTGATATTTAAATTGAGTTGCTCCAGCTTCTCCTGGCTTTTTCTCTTGATAAAGAGCTCTAAACTTTGTCGTTTTTTTACATTTTCCGTACCACAGAAGGTAATCGCCGATTGAGGATAAAAAATTTGCAGATAACCCTCCTGTTTTTTTAAAGAGTATCATCGATATAAAATTATCCTCCCCGAAGACCTCATCCATTAGTGCCCTAACTCGGTGCACATTCTCATCGCCAATTTGGACGAAGATGGAGCCTGAGTCGGTGAGCAGGTCGCGGGCGACGGTGAGGCGGTCACGCAGGTAAGTCAGGTAGCTGTGGATGCCATCGCGCCAGGTATCGCGGAAGGCTTTGACCTGCTCGGGCTCGCGAGTGATATGCCCTGCTTTACCGTCAGTTACATTTCTATCCGTAGTCGACCACTGAAAGTTGCTGTTGAACTTGATGCCATAGGGTGGGTCAAGGTAGATGCATTGCACTTTGCCTCGCATGCCTTCGCGCTCGGCCAGACTGGCCATTACTTGCAGGGAATCACCGAGGATCATGCGGTTCGACCAGTTGAGTTCGTGCTGGTAGAATTTGGTTTTATCCACGCCTTTGGGAATCCCGTTGAAGTCGGCAAAAAGGTCAGGAGTCAAATTTCCGGCATCATGGTCAGCCTCACGGGAAATTTTGAGCAAATCATCAACCAGTACCTTGGGGTGAACTTTTTCCTGGATATAGAGCGGCGGTGCATGGACAACCAGATCACTCCAGTCCTGCTCGTCTTTGCCACGCCAGACTAACTGCGGGTCGAGGTCGGTATTACGCGGATAACGCAAGGCAATCGCCTCGCGCTGGTCGCAGTCCCGACTACATCGGGGTCTGCGCCTCACTACGATA
>CAZHRP010000236.1:0-3824 GCA_964535055.1 uncultured Chthoniobacteraceae bacterium | reverse complement strand
GCCGACGTTATAAGCCAGCGTTTCGCCTTCAGTAATTACCGGCGGCTGGTTGGCGGCTCCCAGGTAAATATTGTCGATCGCCCACCACCAATTATTATCCCCACCCTCGTGGGCAAACTCGAGGACGAGCGTGTCGCCTGGCGATGGATTGCCCAACTCGGTTACAGTATAAGTCACTTCGGCGGCTGGCGCAGCGCCATTATTGGGCACGTTGAGGGTCGCCGCTGCTGTTCCGGAACCATTCAGGAATACATTGACCTTCGACGTTTCATTTTGTTCGAGGCGGAAACTCGACAGGAAGCGCAGCTCAAGGTTAGACAAATCGGCATCGCCCGGCAGCGTGATCGTCGGTGTCCGCAGGAAGACGTTAAATTCATCGTCGACTCCGGCACCGCCGCTGCCACCTCCATCAGAAAATTCATCACTATCGGCCACCGCAATCACATTGGTTCCCGGTTCAAATGCGGTGCTACGTCCCTGGTCATCACTGTTGCTCCAGAAGTCGGCGCGGGCCAGGTTAAAGCCGGTGAACTCGAGAATCCGGTCGCTCGGGTCGTTCAGGAATGAATCGGCGCCACTAGTTAGACCCAACCCGGAACCAGCCGGGGTATTCCACACTGGCGTATTATCGCCGGCTGGCATGCGGCGCTGGCTGCCGGTAGTGACTTCGGCCTGCAAAGTTGCGCCGTCGAAATCTTCATAATAAAAAACCGTATTTCCGGCATTCGGGCTGGCTACGGTGACCTCAACTGTAATTTGATCGGTCAAATCACCGTCGGTCACTTCAACCACGAACGAATCTGTCCCAATATAGCCGGACTGCGGTGTGTAGCCAAAAACCGCCTGGTTGCTGGTTTGCGAAACGATGCGCGTCGTGCCCGGCACCGCATCCGTCGCAATGCTCCAGGTCAAAGGATCGCCATCGTCGTCGCTCGCATTCAGGGTCAGGGTGACTTCGCTACCGTTCAATTCGGCATTCAGGGTTTCGCTGTCACCTTCGGTAATCGTCGGCGATGAGTTAAATACCGAGACATCAGTGCCCGGTGCACCCAGGGACTCCGCTTCGGCAACTGTCAGTGCCCCGTCGAATAATGCCAACTGGGTCACATGCAGTTCATTATCCTCACCATTTTCATCGGCAAAGAAATAAACAACGTTGCTGCTCCCGGACGGATACAGTGAATGCCGGCCATCAATGCTCTGGGTCGAATGCTGGAACGTCCACAGCACGGTGCCCGCACTGTTGATCACAGTCGTTGTGAATGACGGGCTGGCACCGATATCCGCGCTGAATACGATCCGGTACCAGGCACCGGCCGCCACCGCGTTGCTGCTGTAGCTGATCGCAGCCACCCCAATAGTATTGCTGGTCGAGAGAAAATAATCGCCGTCATTGCCGGTGGCTGAGCTGGCAGTTTGCAACAGGCTGCGCCAGGTATTGTTGGTCGCCGCAGGCAAATAGATGTCGTAGACGATTGTGTACTCATTGACGAAACTGCCGCCGCCGTTGGCCGCAATCCCGTGCGCCAACGAAAAGTAGTCACCAACCCCGACGGCCACGGCATCATCGCCAGCCCCTACCCCCGCAACAGCAGTTACAGAGCCTGTAACCCCGAGGGCATTACCAACCGTCGCCGCGCCAGGACTGCCGACATTCTCAAATTCCCACAGCCCGACCAGGTTGGCCCCCTGCAATGAGCTGGCAATGAAAAAAGCACAGAGATAAAGCAGTCTCAGTTTCATAATGTGAGTCAGGTGCCTTGTATTTACTATAATTATTGCTCTTAAATCAAAGACACCCGGGGGCCTCCCGGGTGTCTCAATATCAACATCATTTCAATTACCGTCGTCGCTTGATCAGCAAGGTTAGCATCGCTAAGCCTGTTAGCAACGCCGACGCAGGTTCTGGGATCGGACTGCCTGCCGCTCCCAGATCAGAAGCATCAGTGTCACTCAGCGCTGTATCGTAGAGCGCAATATTATCGATGCTCATTGAGCCGGTTTCATTGCTTTCATCTGCAAAAAGCAACACGCCTCTTGAGTCTATATCCGGATATATCGACCAGCGACCATCTACTGAAAGGTTTTCAGCGGAATTGACCAGCGAGCCGTTTACGTAATAACGGATATTGTCCGTACCGGTAAGGTCGTTAACGATAGCAATTCGGTACCAGGTATCGGCAACCAGGCTGCCCGCATAGTCTGAGCTGATGCCGAGACCGCCAGAGCCGTCAACAAATGAGTCGCCGTCATTGCTGTTGCCTTCATTCGTTTGATAGAGCGATTGGAAACTACCGATGCTGTCTAACTTGACATCCATGACGATCGAGTAGTTGTTAACAAAGCTACCACCGCCATTGGCAGGAAGGTCAGCAGTATCAGCGAACAGCCACTGGGTCGGGCTAAATGCCGGTATGTTAAGCACCTCAGCTCCTGCTGAACCATCCACAGCTTCGTAGCTTGGCGCCCAACCGCCAACTGCGCCGAGTGAGGCTGCTGTTCCGATCGATGTATCAAGGTTTCCGTTTAGTTCCCACAAGGTGTCTGGTGTTGGAAATGCCAGTGCACTGGATGTGCCGATGATTATCGCTAAAACTGCTGTTTTGGTCGTTCGTGTCATTGTATATATTTGGTTGAGGTTTTAGAAAAAGGGTGAAGTTAATGTGAACTTACACGGTCGGGGTCGGAATTGGTATTCTGTCGCGCTGATGTCGAGTGCTAAATTGCTCAGACAATCATTATGGCGAATTTGTAACATTGGCCTGGATTTGACCCTGCTCACTGATATTTGTAGAACCCATTTGTAGCCAGATATTTGGAAAGTTATTACCAGCAGCGCATGCTGATCCGGCAACAGTGAGCAGCAAAAACAGAAATAGCATTAATAGTCCCCTAATCTTCCTCGAGGTGCTTGCGCATCGCGCGCGGCATGCTCAGTTGGTAGACTGCATTGCCGGCGGTGATGAACAGGATTTCGCCGAACTCTCCGCCAAAGCAGACATTGGTGGCCCGCTTGGGGGTGGCGATCGTGGTGATCCGTTCTGCACCCGGAGAGTAGACCCAGACGCCGTCGCCAGCTGCCACATAGAGGTTGCCTTCGCGATCGACGCACATCCCGTCCGGCGAGCTATTGTCAATCTCCACAAAGACGCGGTCGTTAGTCAACGTGCGGCCATCGACGACATTAAAGACCCGAACATGTGCCGGTTTGCCGCTGTCGGCGACATACAGCCTGGCTTCATCGGGTGACATACAGATGCCATTCGGTTGGTCAAAGTCACTGACCGCCACGGAGACTTCACCGGACTGCGGGTCGAAGCGGTAAATCTGACTCTGCGGAATGTCGCTGAATACCAGGTATCCCTGCGGGCTCCAGGCCGAACCTTCGGCAAATTTCAATGAATCGATCAATGGCTGGAGCAGCTCACCCGGCTTACCGGCCGCCTTGAGCGCACGGATATTGAATTCGAGGTGCTGTGGTTCCCCGATAATCCGCTGGACAGCTGGCTTCAGCGCCTCATCATAGTCAGTAGCTGCTGCAGTAGCTGCCGGTAGTGGATTAATAATAACCCCGAGGACCAAAGTTATGCCTGCTAACGCCGTTCTTGATTGCATATTAAGTGAATATGGTGGGAAGCTGACGGTAAGGCAATTCATGGATGTAGCCTTGCACCATCCGGAGCATGGTTATTACCGCAAAGCCGGCAAGTCACCGACCGGGCGCCAGGGCGACTTCACTACAGCGCCGCTGAAGTCGCAGCTGCCGGCGATCGCCATAGTCAATTGGCTGCAGCGACTGCAAAAGCTTGGTCGCGAGTATCGGC
>CAZHRP010000235.1:3442-3868 GCA_964535055.1 uncultured Chthoniobacteraceae bacterium | reverse complement strand
GGAAAAAGCTGATCGAAGCCGCCACTATCCTGAAACTCCCGGTTGAACAGAAACCTTTTTCGCTAGTCGATGTCTATGCTGCTGATGAAGCGTTCGTTACAGGCACCTTCGGCGGCATCACACCAGTCATCGAAATTGATGGCCGACCGATTCAAAATCGCTCCGGGAACCATTTGATCCCCAAGCTTCGCGCAGGCTATCAGCAACTTTGTCAGGAAGACATTGATACATCACGGGCTGCTGGTCATGGGCTGCCCGAACCAGGTAGCAAATGACGCGCATTTCCATCTGGTCCGGGCCACGCAATATCTCGACCGCCCTCATGTATAGCTTCGCCCAGCGGGACGATACCCTGGTCGTCGACGAGCCATTCTATGGTGCCTTCCTCAAACACGGGCACGCCCGCGATTAACCACATCCGGCCGG
>CAZHRP010000235.1:3166-3432 GCA_964535055.1 uncultured Chthoniobacteraceae bacterium | reverse complement strand
ATTACCATCCGGTAGCAGAAGAAATCATCGCCACCATGGAATGCGAACCCGCCCGGGTTATCAGCGATGTCCTACTCGCCGACTACGAACGGCCGGTCGTGTTCTTTAAAAGTATGGCTCATCATATCTCTGTCTGTTCGGAGCTCAATTTCCTCGAGCGTCTGGATAATGTTATTCTCACTCGGGATCCCGTTGACATGCTGCCCTCCCTCCAGGCCATCATCGGCCCGCCTGGCCTAGAAGACACCGGCTACCCTGAACTGATA
>CAZHRP010000235.1:2937-3156 GCA_964535055.1 uncultured Chthoniobacteraceae bacterium | reverse complement strand
CGTCATCGATTCCCGTCGCCTGCTTCAGGATCCACAACGCCACCTGAATACGCTCTGCAATCATCTCGGGCTGGAGTTTGAGAGTTCCATGTTGAGCTGGCCGCCTGGACCGCGTCCCGAGGATGGAATCTGGGCTCCATACTGGTATTCCTCAACTCATCAATCGACAGGGTTCACTCCTTACAAGCCAAAGGATGAGCCGTTCCCTGATTCCCTGAA
>CAZHRP010000235.1:0-2927 GCA_964535055.1 uncultured Chthoniobacteraceae bacterium | reverse complement strand
CAATGCCAGCCTCTCTACTTGCGGCTACTCGACTTCGCGCTTGGATAAGCAAGGATTTCTCAAGCATTAACCCGGCGGCCATTCGAGTGGCCGACCACCCAGAACATGCACATGTAAATGCGGCACGGTTTCACCAGCTTGCATGCCATATTGATAACAACCCGTATTCCCAAACAAAGATGCCTGTACAAACTCTTCTGGTTTTTTAACCACCGATTAACACCGATTAACACTGATTAATTACTGGTCAGACTGCTGAACAGTATGATTCTTGGAGAAAAATGCACCAACCTTCCCCTACTTCGTCACTGGAGGGAAAAGTTCTACTCGAAGACCCCGATAGATGATGTCGCTACGCTCGGTAGTCGGGGCTTTCCTGCCGAAGTATTGAGGTTGCTACCAGTAATTAATTTTGCAAAGCGAAGGCGGAGCCTTTGCCGTATCTACTCTTCGTGAACTTTGTGCCCTTCATGGTTAATAAACTCTTTCGGTCTCAGGGTCTTGGCGTGAATGTCAACCTATAGCAGGACGAGACGTCCTAATCGCACTCTTGCTCCTAATCGTAATCGCCTACTAAATCGCGCACTCAACTGTCTCAATCACACCACTATCTGGTTATCAAAGCCACTCGACAGCACTACCGGTAATCAGTTATTCCTTGCATATGAAAAGCATGACCGGATTCGGACATGAACTAGTGCGTTTGGGTAACTACTCCCTCAATATTGAAGTAAATGCTATCAACCGCAAACATCTGGACATTCAAACCAGTCTGCCAGATAGCTTTGCCGCCATTGATGCAGACTTGCGGGCCACCGTTACCCGATTCATTGCCCGCGGCCGTGTCCAATTAAGCGTTTCCGTCGAGCATAGCCGCGAAATCGGACGCAAGCTGATCATCGATCATGACTTTGCCCGCACCTGCCATCAGGAACTGGCACGACTCCAACAATCTCTGAATCATCCCGGCGAAGTCAGCCTGGATAGCCTGCTCAATATTCCCGGTGTACTAAGCACCGACACTCAACCGCTGGAGGTCGCCGAGTACAGCAAAGAAATCCTGGAGTCACTCGAACACGCCTTGCAACAATGCAATAGCATGCGCAGTCGCGAAGGAGCTTCCCTGCAATCTGACCTCCGCCAACGGCTCATTGAATTACGCCAAATCATTGCTGAGATCCGCCACCTGGCTCCGGCGGTCATCCAGCATTATCACAAGGCATTACATAACCGACTCGCCGAATTGGGAGCATTACTACCACTTGACGATGAACGCCTCGGTCGCGAGGTCGCCGTCTATGCGGATCGTTGCGATATCACCGAGGAACTGGTCAGACTGGATAGCCACTTCGACCAGTTCGAAAACCTACTCGAGGCTGATGGACCGATTGGTCGCCGGCTCGACTTCCTACTGCAGGAAATGATCCGCGAAGTCAACACGGTCGGCTCGAAAGCCAACGATGCCGGAATCTCGATGCAGGTAGTAGCTGCCAAAACGGAACTCGATAAAATGCGGGAACAAATTCAAAATGTCGAATGAGTCCGCCTTCAGCCGCAGTGGCATCTTATTTGTGCTCTCGGCACCCTCAGGTGCTGGCAAGTCAACCCTCTGCAATAACCTGCGCCAGGCCCCGGACTTCATCTATTCGGTTTCCTGCACGACCCGTAAGCCTCGTGCCGGCGAAGTTGATGGTGAAGATTATATTTTTCTTGCCCGCGATACTTTTCAGCGACGCATCGAACGCAATGAATTCCTGGAGTATGCAGAAGTCCATGGCAATTACTATGGCACCCCGAAAGATGCCGTGATCCGCAACCTCAGTTCCGGCATTGATGTCTTAATCGATGTCGATGTCGCCGGTGCCGCCCGGATCCGCAACCACGAAGACCCGCAGATAGCCGGTAGCCTGGCCGATGTCTTTATCATGCCACCCAGCATCGATGAACTGCGTAAGCGCCTGCTTCGCAGAGGTTCGGAAAATCAGACTGAGATAGCTACCCGTATTGCCAATGCAACGTTGGAAATGAAGGCCTGGAAAGATTATAAGTACACAATCATCAGTGGCTCGATGGAAGAAGACTTGCAAAAGTTCCGGGCCATCATGAAGGCCGAAAGATACCTCAGTAAACGACTCCGCCATAGCCCAGTGCAACCCGAAGAACCCCGCCTGTTATAGTATGCATAATCCGACAATACTCCTTGGTGTCAGCGGCTCAATAGCCGCTTACAAGGCTGCAGAAATTGCCAGCCAGTTGGTCAAACGCAATTACACCGTGCATGTGGTCATGACCCGCAGCGCCCTCCAGTTCATTACCCCGCTAACCTTGCAAACCATCTCCAAGAATCCAGTCCCACACGATACATTTGCCGAATCCGAAAGCTGGCAACCCGGTCACATCGAACTGGCGGATTCGGCAGATCTCGTGGTGATCGCACCGGCAACCGCCAATATCATCGCTAAACTTGCCAATGGCATTGCTGATGATCTGCTGACAACCATCTGCCTGGCCACCCCCGCCCCACTACTATTGGCCCCTGCAATGAATGGCAAAATGTGGCATCACCCCGCAACCCGCCAGAATGTTTCCTTACTGCAGTCACGCGGTGCTTCATTCATCGGTCCGGAAGAAGGCCTGCTGGCCTGTGGATATGAGGGAATTGGTCGCCTCTGGCAGGTCGATGGTATCCTCGACCAGATCGACCAGTTGCTTACTACCCAATGAAGTTTCTGGTTACCGCCGGACCAACCCGTGAGCCCATCGACCCGGTGCGCTTCCTGTCCAATCGGTCATCCGGAAAAATGGGATACTCCCTCGCAGCTGCCGCAATCGGACGCAGCCATAGTGTGATCCTGATCAGCGGCCCCACCTGCTTGCCGGCACCAGCTTGCCACAAATTTATCAGGATCGAAACCGCCCGAGAATTG
>CAZHRP010000234.1:0-3914 GCA_964535055.1 uncultured Chthoniobacteraceae bacterium | reverse complement strand
AGTTGACCGGCTCCGGTGCTCCAGCCGGAGTCATCAAAGCCGACACCGCGCCATGCGGTTCCCTGATCGCTGCCGTCGTCGAGATACCGCCAATCACTGCCGAAGGGGATATCGATTGTCTGAGAGACCGTCGTGGTGCTGAAACGGAACCCGCGGAAGCGTTTCTGTCCACCGATCCCAGTGGAGCTGTCGTGCCAGATCGCAATCTGGTCACCGGTCGTCACTGGCTGATTGATAGGCTGAAAAACATCCTCACCACCGACTGGAGCGTTCGGTTCGCCGGACGTGCCCGTAAGTGGCTGCACTGTATTGGAACTATTGGCCAGATAAGAGATGCGCTGAGCGCCCGGAGTGGTCTCAGTGCCATTTTGCACCTGGAAGCCATCGACCTGCAGCGTCTGACCCGCTGGCAGGGTGAGATTACTCAGGTCGAATACCATCACCATCCCCTCGCCATTGGCGATCTGGATACCTGCGTCAGCGGGTGACTCGATGCCGAAGGATTTTGCGTTTCCATTGTAGAGCCATTTATTAGTGCTGGTGCTCAGGTCACCGGCAAAGGTCTGAGGATTAAAGTTATACTCAGCAGTCACCGTGACGGTAAATGTCCCCGAGGCTCCCGTGCCCAACGACCCGCTTAACCCTTGCGCTTCAGTCGTGTAAGTGGAACCGCCGGAGGTCTGCTGCGCAGCCGTTCCGTCCGCGTTGAATACCCAGACATGGGTGGCATTGCCCAGGCCCTCAGGCGATTGCAGCAGGTTCAGGGTCAATGTATCATTCGAGGCTGGCGGCTCTTCCGTCGTGCCTTCAAACGTCACCGTCAACATGGGACGATTGGCGGTGTCGCTGTTTTCAGAGGAGATGAAATCCAGTCCGTTGTTTCCAGTGGGCAGAACTACCCAGCCCTCGTTTGCCGCACCGTTGACCCATGCCTGGACACTGGAAGTCACATCCCAGGTCTCGACACCCACATCGCCTGCGGATGTAAACTCTACGGCAGAGCCAGCTTCGCTCCCATTTGCGGAAATACCGCCGCTCATACTATTCCAGGTCGAAGTTTCCGACCATGCTGCCTGCATGCGATGAAAGTTGGCATCGTTTCCGCCATCAGAATTGTTCAAGCGCAGGGTCGCTGAAAGAATGGTGGCATTTGCAGGGATGGCGCCACTACCGACGAGGTTATCGAACTTCAAGAGTCCCTGGATAGCACCCCCGTCGTCAGCACCGTCGACGTTGAAAGTAGCTTCGCCGCCGTGATTCGTGTCCGCAGATGCAAACCGCACATAAGTGTCCTGAGTGCCCGCGTAGCCGTTGGCTCCGTTCTGGAAGCTGATTGTGGTCGTATCACCGCCGACTGGTGCCGCTTGCACCGTGATTGTCAAAGAGGCGGTGTCGCTGCCTCCATTGCCATCCGAAACGCCGATGGTGAAGGTATTGTCTCCCACGTCACCAGCTCCCGGTGTGCCGGAGAGAGCACCGCCGCTGGCTACGCTCAACCATGCCGGACCGGAGATTTTGCTGTAACTCAAGGTATCGTTATCGGGATCGGTAGCCGTCCCACTCATGGTGCTGCTGAACGACTGGCCTTCATTGGCATTATTACTATACGCAGCACTTCCGAAAGTGGGAGCATTGTTTGCCGGAGGGGTCGTCCCGTTCTGGTAAACAACGGTTAACAACGGTCGTCTGGAGATCGTGCCTTCTTCAGAACTATAGAAGTCAACTCCGTTGTCTGCAGTTGGCAGGACAACCCAGCCGTGGTTGGCCGCGCCATCTACCCAGGCCTGCACACTGGCTGTGACATCAAAATTGTAAACCGCTACCGCCAGATTACCGGTTGTGACATCTGCGTCCGTGCGCGCTTCGGTCCCATTAGCAGAAACTCCATTGCTCATGCTGTTCCAAGTCGAGGCTTCCGTCCAGTTCACCAGCATACGGTGAAAATTGACGGCGTTGCCCCCATTGGAGTTGTCCAACCTGAGGGTGGCTGACACCACCTCTGCCCCGGCCGGAATGCCGCTGCCACCGATGAGATTTTCGAATTTCAGCAGCCCCTGCATTGCACCCCCGTCATCAGCACCGTCGACGTTGACGAAACCCTCGCCGCCGTGATTCGTGTCCGCAGAAGCTAATCGCACATAAGTATCCTGAGTGCCCGCGTAGCCGCTGGCCCCGTTCTGAAAGCTGACGGTGGTGGTGTCGCCGCCAACTGGTGGACTGGCTGTGCCAGCCAGAGCGAGACTGGCTATTGCTCCCCGAAAATTGCCTGCAGCGTTGTCAATAAACGAAGTTTCATCGGTCAGATAGATGATGACGACATCATCGCCGGACGCAAATGTATCTAACTCACTACCAGATGGTTGTGTCCCGTTGTCACTCGCCGCGCAAACCAGATATGGTCCTGTGCCGTTATTATTGATAGAGATTTTAGCGTCCGCGGTTTGATTTTTGGATGCGGTGTCAGTGACTTCAGCGATTCCGTCAAAGACGAGAACACCTGCTTTGACCGATCCTGCTCCACCTGTTTCGAATTGGCCGAGGCTATTCTGGTTATCGGCTGTCACTTCACGAACCCACACTTCACAACTCTTATCATCATTGCCCGCAGTTACAGCCTTCGTCCAGCCGCCTCCCTGCACTTTGTGCTTACCGATATGTATCATCTGGTCATCCGGCGGATTCCCGTGGCTGAGTGCAGCAATTAAAAACTCGGTTGTGCCGATCTGGCTACCGGAATACACGATGTTCTGCCAGCCTGTCGTCGAGCCACTCAGCGAATTGATCTGCTGCAAGAATGAATATTTACTCGCATCGTTTACATTCGCACTGGTATTTTCCACTACCGCATTAAAAGATGCCGTCACCCATTCACGCCCTCCCGGATCATGGTTCGTGATGCCGACTTGGGAGGGGACACTGACCCCGGCTTGATAAAGAACAGTCGCCAAGCCGTCGCCATCACCATGGCCCCAGGTCTTGTAAAGGATGTCACCGCCATTGGCGTTGGTCACTTCCACGGAGTCGTCGAAGAAAAAGCAGACAAAAGTGAATCCGCTGCCGGAAGGTTTGGAGAAGGAAACACTGGTGTCACCGTGTCCTCCAGAATAGTCCGAAGCCGTCGTAAAAGTGGCAGGATTCAAGCTGATGCCGGTTCCGTCGATGGTGGTGATACTCCAGGCTACATCCTTAGTCCCGGTGCTGTGCCCGTTTTCGGTGATGGTGACCGAATCGTGGGCTGCGGTGCCGTTGTGTTCCCGATACCAGACTTCGGCACGCTTGTCCCCATCACCTCGAACTACGATCAGCGTAAAACCCTGGTTTTCCATCAGGGTGCGGTCAATCGGCTGATCGGTTCCTCCTGTGGACGAACTGGCACCGATGCCCACAATCTGGTAGTCCCCGGCATTGGCCGGAGAGGAGACAGTAATGTCGGCGGTCGTTTCATTTAGCCCACCTTTGTTGGTGTAGCTGATCTGGCTAATACCCGAATGAACGTATGCGGTTAACATAAGGGAAGCGGCTGTGCCGAGTGTTACTAGTAATGATTTTTTCATGGCTATTTTTAAGGCTGATTTTAATTTTTTACATCTATACGAAGTAGTAGTTGTTAAATTTGTTTGCGCGGCTGAAGCTTTTAACCTGATGGATGTTTATCTTTTTTTCAGAGCGTGTCACTATTCTTTTAAGCAACACGATTAGTTAAAATGTGAACTTAATCCGAGTCGACCACAGGATTACGAATATTAATGATTTTAGTCACCTCGACCGCCTGATCCCCCGCTGTACTAGCATCCATCTTGAGTGTTATACCTATAACACTCAAGATGATAAGGGGCGTCCGTAGGGGAATTTTATTCCAAATCAATCTGAGTGAGCACGTTCGTGGAAATAAGGGACAGAGACCTATTTCCAGC
>CAZHRP010000233.1:0-3920 GCA_964535055.1 uncultured Chthoniobacteraceae bacterium | reverse complement strand
TATTAGCCAGCAGACGCTTGGCCTCAGCAAGCCGACATTGTTGCTGGAATCTAGCCGGCGAAATGCCAATCTGACTGGTAAATTCACGATCAAAATGCGACCGCGAAAGACCGACTCGTGCTGCCAGTTTTGCTACCGGCAGGCGTTCCGCAGGGTGCTCGCGCATCCACTGTAAAGAATTTGCAATCGGCTTGCTCAAGCCGCTGCTGTTGCTACTCCCCTCCTCAAGGATATTCACCAACAAGTCATAGACTTTACCAGCAGGTGACTCCTCTGTTTGGCTACTCTGGTAAACCGCTCGCATGATATCACCGGTATGTTCTTTAAGCGCGTCAGCCGACAATGGCCGACGCGCTAAAATCGGAAACTCACGCGGCGATGCTACGCTATGATCATCCGCCAGTGGTAAAAAATGCGCGGCAAACCGTTGCAAAGGTTTGCCCAAAATACTGCTACCTGAAACCCGCTGCCCCGGAGCCAACACAAATACCATGCCGGCCCGCAACCGGCAGACAACGCCGTCAACATTCAAAAACCCGTCACCATCCAGAACGACCCACAAATTAAAATGATCCGTAATGATCGCATCCCAACACCAGTCCTCGTTCTCAGTGCACAAATAAGGAAACCACGGCTGATCCACTAAACTGATCCGGTCAAATGATAATGTACCCACAACACTATGATGAAATAGTACAAATAATCAGCGAATCAATCCATTTTTTTCCCCTACTTTGTCTGCTAAATTAGCCACGATCATCTAAATAACTTTACCCTTTCTTAATTATCTCTTATGGAATCAGAAAATCACGCTCAAGCAGAAATCGGACTAATCGGACTGGCAGTAATGGGCCAGAACCTGGCATTGAATATTGCTGATCATGGCTTCCCGATTAGTGTTTATAATCGCACTACTGCCAAGACGGAAGCATTTGTAGCAGCCAATCCCGACACTCCTGGCAAGCTGACTGGATATCCAACTCTGTCCGAGTTTGCCGCTTCTCTCAAACAACCCCGTCGGGCCATAATCATGGTGCAAGCCGGCACCGCTACCGACGCAGTCATTGATGCATTAACTGAAGAATTTGAAGCAGGCGACATTATTATCGATGGTGGTAATGCCAATTGGAACGACACGATCCGCCGTGAAAAATCACTCAAGGAAAAGGGCTTCCTCTTTATTGGCAGTGGAGTCTCCGGTGGAGAAGAAGGAGCCAGGTTTGGACCATCACTGATGCCCGGTGGCGAGCGCGAGGCTTACACACATCTCGAACCCATCTGGAATGCAATCGCTGCCAAAGTCGATCCCACCACCGGCATTGAACTCAAAGGGGCAACACCCGGCCAGCCAATTCAGGGTGGCGTGCCATGCGCCGCTTACATCGGTGCCAATGGTGCCGGGCATTATGTAAAAATGGTTCACAACGGAATCGAGTATGGTGACATGCAGATGATTTGTGAGGCTTATGACTTGATGCAGGGGTTACTCGGGCTCACCCCACCACAGATGGCCGAAATTTTTTCTGACTGGAACCAGGGTATTCTAAATAGTTTCCTGATTGAAATCACCGCCGATATTCTGGCTCAGGCCGATCCGGTTACGGGTAAGCCATTTGTTGATGTAGTCCTTGATACTGCCGGACAAAAAGGCACCGGCAAGTGGACCAGTGTCAGCGCACTGGATATGGGCGTCCCGGCACCGACTATTGCCGAAGCAGTCTTTGCCCGCTGCCTGTCGGCAATTAAAGAAGAGCGCGTCGCTGCTGCCAGCCTCTTGCCTGAACCAGACCAACATTTTGATGGCCCGGTAGAAAACTTCATTCAAGCCATCCACGATGCTCTTTACTGCTCAAAAATTTGCTCATATGCTCAGGGTTTCCAATTAATGCGCGAAGCGCAGCGCGAGTACGACTGGCAGTTGAATTTCGGCGAAATAGCGCAAATCTGGCGTGGTGGCTGTATTATCCGTGCGGGATTTCTACAAAAAATCACCGAGGCATACACCAGAGACTCCAACCTGGCTAACCTCCTACTCGATGATCACTTCCGCGAAACGGTAGCCAACGCTCAATCGAACTGGCGGACAGTAGTCGCAGCAGCTGCCAAGCATGGCATTCCAGCACCAACGTTTTCCAGTGCGCTGGCCTACTACGACGGTTACCGCAATGCACGCCTGCCACAAAACCTGCTGCAGGCGCAGCGCGACTTTTTTGGTGCCCACACTTACGAAAGGGTAGATCAGCCACGCGGGCAATTCTATCATATCGATTGGCCACAACCAGACCGGCCTCAACTTGAAATGTAACCGAGATGACGTTGTCACCACGAGTAACACGCCCTTTCCCGCACTTCCTGACAAAGATCCACCATCTACTTATATGTTATGAAATCGATCGAAGAACTATTTAGTTTACAAGGTAAAACTGCGGTTGTCATCGGTGGTACCGGTGAGCTTTGTGGTGCGATGGCCGAAGGTCTGGCTGGTGCTGGCGCCGAAGTCGTGCTGGTCGGACGCAACGAGCAGAAAGCCAAGCAGCGTTTGGAGAAGATAGCCGAGTCAGGAGGATCTGGCTGGTTTGCCCAGGCTGATGTCACTACCAAAAGTTCACTGGAAAGTCTGCTGGCAAAGGTTCTTGAGCGTAGCGGTAAGGTCGACATCCTGATCAATGGTGCAGGCGTCAATTCGCCAACTCCGTTCTTTGATATCAATGAGGATGAAATAGACAATATTTTGCAAACCAACCTCAAGGCAGTGTTGTTCGCGTGCCAGGTCTTCGGCAAACAGATGCTGGATAGCAACCACGGTGGCAGTATCATCAATGTCGGATCGATGAGTGGCCTGATCCCGCTATCGCGCGTCTTTACCTACTCAGCAACCAAAGCTGCCGTTCACAATCTAACCAAGAATTTGGCCCGTGAATGGGCTCCCCACGCGATCCGCGTCAATACTATCATCCCCGGGTTTTTCCCCGCTGAACAAAACCGCAAGGTGTTAAACGCCGAACGGATCGCTGCAATCATGGCCCACACTCCGGCCAACCGCTTCGGAGAAGCACACGAACTCATCGGCGCCACCCTACTGCTGGCCGGAGCAGCCGGCAGCTTCATGAATGGCAGTGAAATCGTGGTCGACGGCGGCTTCGCATCGATGACCATCTAAAATCATGAGCTTCATTAATGACAACTTTTTACTGTCTAGCACGGCGGCGCAAAAACTGTATCACGAGTATGCGGCTGACTTGCCAATCCTGGATTACCACTGCCACTTGCCTCCTGCTCAAGTAGCAGACAATCAGCGCTTTGCCAGCATTACCGAAATCTGGTTAAGCGGCGACCATTACAAATGGCGGGCAATGCGGGCGGCCGGAATTGCCGAGTCTCTCTGCACCGGCGATGCCGATCCGAAGGAAAAATTTCTGGCCTGGGCAGGTATCATGCCCCAGCTCGTCCGTAACCCGCTTTACCACTGGACGCACCTTGAACTAAAGCGTTGTTTCGATTGCGATCTGCTGCTGAGTTCTGCCACCGCCGAGGAGGTTTGGCAACTGGCGAATGCGAAACTGGCGGAAGACGATTTTTCTGCTCAGAGTATCCTGCGGCGATTTGATGTTCGTGTGCTTGGCACCACTGATGATCCGGTCGATTCTCTTGAATACCACCGCAGTTTCGCAGCGGGCGGACACCCGACCAGGATGTTCCCGACTTTCCGTCCGGACAAAGCGATGGAAGTCGACGATCCCTTTGCCTGGAACAGTTGGGTTGATAAACTGGCCGATGCAACCAACCAGGGTCCGGGCTCTGCGGATGATTTTCTCTCAGCCCTCAAGCAACGACATGATTTCTTTCACAGTATGGGCTGCCGACTGTCCGATCACGGCCTTACGAGCTGCCCGTTTGCCAGTTGCTCAGCAGCAGAAGCC
>CAZHRP010000232.1:0-3936 GCA_964535055.1 uncultured Chthoniobacteraceae bacterium | reverse complement strand
AGTAAGTATCCTTTTCATAATCATGATCATAATCGTACTCGTAATCGTGACCATGAGAGGACTGCAAATTGACAGTATTTCATCGGGAGTTGAGGAATTGAAACGCTCATTTTCGTAGCGACCGGGGGTCATGGGAGAAATACCATTGCTGGCAAAAAAACGTTCTGAGCCTCGAATAAATATCACACCTGGTACTGCAGGATTACTTGAGTACCATCCGGCACAAAACGAGTGCAGTTCCACCATGCCACCGCACCAACTAAAGCGATAGCGACTACTGCCTTCGGCGGATTGACTCATTTTTGCAATTCTCTCTCCACCTAATTGAACTAACAGGTTGCCACTAGCATAGCGCGCATCACAGCCCCAAAAGTACATTTGTTGTTTCATGAGTTGTGCGAGGTCGCGCACAGTAGCGCGTATCTGCGAGCGAGGTCTGTTAGCTGGCGGATTTGACGCTATCATTAATTCGTTTTGCGCTCAGCAGCCACAAGTATCCAGCATGTCAATACAGAGGCGGATACGATGATCTTTTCTAGTTGGTACCGGGGCACTACGGTGAACCAGCGGTGCAGTGCGATCTCTCTGAGCACCGGAAAACACTGCGACACTCCAAGATTCCAAACTGTGAATCTGCAATTTGCTCTTTACTATGGCGTCATTGGTTTCCTCCAAAGTACGACCTTTTAAACCGAGTTCCTCGTAGCAGACATTTTCGTTTTCAAGCCACTCGGTGCCGGGTCCTGCGTAGGTGCATAGCATTCTAAGGTGCAGGTTATCCGCATGGAATAAACGGCAGCCGTCTCCTTCTATACGCTCCAGACGAACACGCGCTTGATTAGCTTTGGCAATTTCACAAAATTGACTGGCTAAAAACCAAATATCAGCTGCCAGGGCATTAAAAGAATCCGTGCTTGCTCCCAAGCAGTTAAATTGCCGGAAGGAATGCAGAAGCTGTTCTTCATGCACCGGATTAAAGTCAAGTTGTACCTGGCTTTTATAGCTAAGCAGCCTCTTTACTGCAGCTTGACAGGCTTCATTTTGGGGGCGTTGCCAAACTGCCAGGTTGATGCCGTTCGACTGTATGGCTGACAGCACTGCGGGATTGTCTCCGCTAACATGATGTGTGGATAAAGAATCAATGGAGGTACTCATTTTCCGTTCAATTTGTCATTTGTTGGCCGCAACTTTAGCGGAAGTACCCGACACCGCTTATGAGAATGGATTATCATACGAATTTTTTAAGTATCAATTATCAATCAAAAATTTTGATCATTTGCTCAGGTTAGAAGGTCAATAATAAGTGCGCCGCCCCAGGCGATACTAAGTGAAAAGGTCACTGCAAAAAGCATCTGACGCCCGACCATTTTCAGTGCAAACTTCGGGTGCATTTCCCTGACTACTGTGAATACGGTTACCAGACAGGGGAGTAGTACTCCGGCCAGATAGACTGCTGTCAGCACCTGCACAGGTGATTCCATGGGCACCTTGATGGAATCCCAATCTCCATCGAGCAAGCCGATAGCCAGGCCATCCTTACGGATGGATCCCAGCACTACGGCAAGAGCGGCCTGAGCAGGAAGGTTAAATACAGCCATTACTGGTGCCAGGATAAGTGTCAACCAAGCGAGTACACCAGACCATTGGAGCAATCCGGCGATGATGCAGATGCCGATGAATATGGGTAATGCCATGACGGCGAAATCGCGTAGACTTTGGAGAGATTCGCGCAAGACTGCATTCCAGTCAGGCGGCCGCAGGTGGCCTAGCGCCGGCAGTAATATCTCATTTTGAGCCTGTCGCATGACAAGTGGGGTTGTCATACGCAGGTACACAAGAGTGGTGACAGCCAGCACCCCAAGATAGACGGCACCTAGCCACACAAATCCTGCAGCTGCAAAAACTGCAAGGGTTGCTGGTAATTGATAGGAGCAGGCTGAGCCAAATGAGATGGCAGAAACACAGGCACCTCTCGAACAACTGGAACACGACCGTGTAGCTACCACAGCAGGAACGTTGCAGCCGAAACCCATGACTACCCGCACTAGATCGCGTCCACCAAGACCGAATGGCCGCAACCATGGATGCAGTCCATAAGATAGGCGGTCGATAAGCCCCGTGCTCTTGTAGACTGCAATCAGTCCGGTGAATATAAGGATCGTTGGTAATGCGTAAAGCAACAGAAATGGAAACATAGCCAGTACGCCATAGTCACCTCCTAGAGTAGCTGCTAATGGTTCTGGCAGAGTGTTAAACCAACTAAGCAATGGGCTTAACGCTTCACCGACAACATCGTAGTAGCGATCTGCGAGCGCATTGGCTTGGGTGACAGCTACCCAAGCTGGTCCGAAAAGCAGCAGTAAACTCAATGGGGCAAATCCCAAAATCCGTTCGGCGAAACTCCCTCCTATATGCGTCTGTTTTTCCGGGAATTCAGGCAGGTCACCAACATCGAAAGATTTAAGTGGCTTTGCCTGCTGTGTCGCCGTGCGCACGTTGCCCAAGTCTGTTGCATCCAGTGCGTGGCTGTCCACGAGTTGAACGGGCACCCCCAACTGCTCGTGCCAAGTAAGTACTAGCTGCTGCAGGGATACGGAATCTAAAGTTGATAATCTATCTTTGAAAGTAAGAACAATGGCTATGTCACGCGAACCGAGGAGTGGCAATAACGAGGTTAGCTCCTCACGTGCCCGATAAGCGCGTAATACCAGTAAAACGGACTCTGCAGATTTCAGTTGCGCGAGGGAGTCTTGTACGGTGGCTGCATCGGAACCGGTTATTATGCCTGGAGTATCGACCCAATCCCAGTCTACGTCAGGGTACCGCTCGCAGTGTAGCGTAGTGCCGGCTAGCGCTGAGGATTCTGCAAAACGGCCTGTAAGTGAGGAAAGAAGACTACTCTTTCCGACACTTTCCTGACCCAGGACGACTACAGTTTTGCGGCTGGAGCGTTTACTTGTTGCTACTGTATTTGATTGGTGAATGTCAGTCATGGAATTGCTTTGATTACTCAGTGAAATGTCAGTGCTCTCATCATTTTGAACTTACTGTTTGAGCTTTTAAATCAACAGACGCATTCCTGCCCGCAGCAGGAGAGGTCCAGCAGGCGCATTTGATTTCGCTCGTAGGTCTCTAGCAGCTCATCCGGTACAGATATGCCGAGACGCGTAGCGATGGTTTCAGCAATCACAGCAAAGCGTTGGCGAAACTTATAGATGTAGCAAAAGATATGGTGTTCATGCCTGACCAGCGGACCGGCCAGAAAAAGCCCGTTCGCGTAAGTCGACTCGTCATCTTCAGAAAGCTGCACATAACCCTCTTCATGGTAGTCAAACAGGTGCTCAACTGGCCCCATTCCACCTCGAAAGCCAGTGGCCAGAATAGGTGAAACTGGCGAGGAAAATTCCTCGCCGGTCTCAGTGTAAACTGCAAAGCCGCTTTCGTTCGTTGTTACTTTTTCTACCTTAGATCTGTAAGAAATACGCAAATTATCGTTTTTCTTTAGAGCTGATTTAAGTCGCTGGCGAGTGTATGGAGAAAGTGACCGGCTAGGATCTTGATCAGCAAACGAGAGGACTTCGTCTGCACATAGAAGAGTTACCTTTTTACCATACTCGGTTAAATTTACTGCGGCATCCACTCCACTTTCGAAGGCTCCGATGATAAGAAAATCGTCCCCTTCGAGCTCAGCGTATGAGCTGATCAAGCTATTGTGCAGGCACAGTTCTGCTCCCGAGAATTGATTTTGGCGTGGAAATTGAAATTCTCCGGCTGCCCAAATCAAAAAGTCGCAGCTTGCCGTACCCGCAGCTCCCTTGAGCAAAAATCCACCGTCAGCCTCCTCTTCCACCTCTTTGACGTCCCATTCTTTTTCCACCGGGATCTGCATCCCTCTGACAACACCCTGCAAGTAGCTGGCGTACTGTTTTCCTGTCG
>CAZHRP010000231.1:0-3969 GCA_964535055.1 uncultured Chthoniobacteraceae bacterium | reverse complement strand
GAGACGCTGAGAGGATTTATTTCTGGTAGGCTTAAGAATACGTTGAGAGTATGAAAGTATGACTCGCCTCTTCATTTTGCTCTCTATATTGCTTGCGGCAGTAAAATGTGCTGCTCGAGCGGGATTTGGCCAAGCTTTACGGGGTTGGAACAAAAGCCCTGAAGCAAGCAGTGCGGCGTAACCAGGATCGCTTTCCTGACGACTTTATGTTTGTACTTAACAAGCAGGAATTTGCTGATTGGAGGTCACAATTTGTGACCTCCAAATCCGATAAGATGGGGCTGCGTTACCCGCCAATGGCATTCACTGAACAAGGGGTGGCCATGCTCTCCAGCGTGCTAAACAGCAAACAGGCGGTAGCAGTCAATATCGCGATCATGCGGACCTTCGTGCAGTTGCGCAAATTAATGGAAGATAACCGCGAGCTGGCCAGAAAAATCAATGCACTCGAGAAGAAATACGATGTCCAATTTGCGATGATCTTTAAAGCAATTAAGCAATTGTTGGGTGAGGACAGCGTACGCAAGCAGCAGGCAAAACGAAAAATCGGCTTCCACGAAAGCGGTAAAGAGATGAAAAATAAAGAAACCACACATTCATAGGTATGAGGGTTGTCCTATCTATTACGTTAGTAATTATGTTCAACTTCCCGCCGCTGCAGGCCGGTAGTTGGCAAACCTTTGAAGCTGCAGAGTTGCGTACAGACCAGTACTTCGACGGGGACAGCTTTCATATCCATACCAAGCGTGAGGGGGTTACGCGCGGGCACACATACCACTTCCGGTTATATGGGGTGGATTGTCCGGAGACCGACAGGAGTGTTGCTGCGCGCAATGCCGAGCAGGCCAAGCGGATGAAAGTGGATGTTAAGGAGATCGTTAAGTGGGGCAACAAGGCCAAGAAGTTTACCCGGAAATTTCTGGATGATAACTTTGTGGTCCGGACCAGGAAGCAGGATGCGCTTGGTCGCGGTAAAAATCGTTATTATGCTTTGATCAGCAAGCAGGTTGATGGTCGTACAGTCTGGCTACACGAGGAACTGTTGTTAAATGGTCTGGCGCGGGCTTATGGCCAGAGTACAAAATTCAGGAACTCGGAAGCCAAGGCCTATTGGGATTCGAGCAAGGAATTCCGCAACGACTGCCGCAACAAACAAAACCGGGCCCGTCAGGCCAAAGTTGGCATTTGGCAGGCTCGCGATGAAGATGAATTTGCTGCAATCTTCGGTGGAGAGTAGGGAATGTTCTCATACGGAGGCATCGAGACTACTCCCCTCTGTGATCTCAGTGACTCTGTGAGAGAATAATTAATTGGCGACGATCGAGTAGGAAGCCAGCAGGAATCCGGCCAGCATGATGAGTGAGATTTCCATAATTGTGAGTTTGTGACCTGCCAGCTGGCACGGCGCCCGCATACTCACGGAAAAAGCTGTCCCCGGCAACCAGGAAATTAGCCGCTAGATAAACCGCTTGAGTTCGGGAGCGGGCATGTCTTCACAAGTCAAGAAGTAGGTATTGGTGCCATCCGACCAGGTCAGCGCAGCTTGCGACTGATAGTTGACCACCGCCAGCTTTGCCGCGTCAGTGCCCTGAAGATCGCCACTATTGTTGACGACGAACAAATGGACAAACCGCCCGTCCTCTACCTTGAAACAGATGAGGGACATCTGGCGGCCATCGACACTGAATGTCTGGCAGCCTTTGGCGGGGTACTTCCCGAGTGCCTCCGGGATGGTAAACTCGTGTGGTGAGTTACTGGCTGCAAGCCACTGCCGCAAGGCTGTTTGATCGTCAGAAAATTTTGCCAGCTGCAGTCCATTCATCGTTTCCTCGATCGCAAACTTTGCCAGAGTGTCATGCGTACCTGGGGCTGAGCGGCTGTCATACCAGGTGCCTATGATGGCCAGCACCAGGCAGGCAACAGCAGTCAGCCAGATAGCCCGACGCATGGGCTTAACAGACGAAACGGTTGCAGCAGGTGCCGTTTCCACACTGGCAGGAATCTGTAGTAACTGTTCGCGAAGTTCCGTCGGCGGTTCATCGGAACGGACAGCCTTGACGACAATAGAATCGATTGCCTGCTGCCGCACGAGTACGGCGGCAAGCTCCGGATCATGCGCAGCCATATCCAGCGCCTGACGGATCTCGGGATCATCATGATCCTGTCCGCCGGCCCTGGCAGCTGCGAGTAATTCTATGGCTCTGGATTTATTCATCGTTGCTTTTTTCCATATGATCAGAGTCAAGAGGAATAACTTTTATTCCCATATTACCGGCTAGTCGTTCCATTTTCTCCCGTAGCTTGGCTTTACCGCGCGACAATCGTGACATCACAGTGCCGATCGAAATCTCAAGCGTAGCAGCAATGTCTTTGTAACTGAGATCATCAAGGTAATGCAGAGTAATGACTGCGCGGTGGCGGTCGTCCAGTTCTGCCAGTGCCGCACGGATTTCTTTGTGTTCGAGCTTGCTGACCACTTCCGGCCCAACAGTCTCTTCCGGCAGGGGTGTTTCCATGTCATCCAGTGAGACGCTTTTTTTGCCGCGCCGGTAACTGGCAGTGAAGGCGCGATAGAGGGTGGTAAATAACCATTGCTTAGCCTTACTGGCATCACGCAGTTGTTCGCCCTTGCGGGCAAATGTTTCATAGGTCTGCTGGACCAGGTCACCGGCATCGGCAGGGTTGCGCGCCAGGCTCATGGCAAACCGGTAAAGGTCTGCATAGTAGCGATCGACTACATCCTCAAAGATTCCACTCTTCATGCCAGTGCTAAGAGAATTACCAACGTGACGATGATTACAATGCGAAAATTAAAAAGAACCCCGCCATGCCGGGCGAAAAGAATCGCGCGACATGGCGGGGCGTTGGGGGAGGAAAACTAATTAAATTATTGCAGATTCTATGACTGATTCAAGTTTTTTTATGTCTGCTGCGAATTTTCTGATGCCTTCGGCGGTTTTTTCGGTCGCCATGGCATCGTCATTGAGTAAATAGCGGAAGGATTTTTCATCCAGCTCGAGTCGTTCGATCTCTTTGCCGGCAGCGGCCTCTGCATCAAGCTTGCGTTCGATAGTACCGTCGGCAGCCAGTAATTCGCCGAGCAGATCCGGGCTGATGGTCAACAGATCGCAGCCTGCCAACTCGATAATCTGGCTTTTGTTACGGAAACTGGCACCCATCACTTCAGTCGGGTAGCCGAACTTCTTGTAGTAATTGTAGATGGTCGTGACCGATTGCACTCCGGGATCGTCTGCACCCGTGTACTCGGTGCCGGTGCTGGCTTTGAACCAGTCGTAGATGCGCCCAACGAACGGTGAGATTAATTGCACGCCGGCTTCTGCGCAGGCAACAGCCTGTGGCAAGCTGAAAAGCAAGGTCAGGTTGCAATGAATACCTTCCTGTTCGAGTTGTTCGGCCGCTTTGATACCTTCCCAGGTCGACGCGATCTTTATCAGGACCCGCTCGCGGTCGATGCCAGATTCTTCATAGAGGGCGATTAACTGGCGGGCTTTGGCGATCGATCCTTCAATATCAAACGATAACCTCGCATCAGTCTCAGTCGACACCCGGCCGGGCACGATCTCGAGAATTTCTCTACCGAACAGGATGAGCACATGGTCGATGATCGAATCAACCAGAGCGGCGCCCGATAAGCTGGCATCGCGATCTTGGATCGCCTTGTCGAGCAGCGGCCGGTAGGCTTCCTGCTGGGTCGCCTTGAGGATCAGGCTGGGGTTGGTGGTGGCATCCTGCGGCGCATACTCTTTCATCGACTCAAAGTCGCCGGTGTCCGCTACTACTTTCGTGAATTGCTTCAGTTGATCGAGTTGATTCATAATTGTTACCGCAGACCATAGTCGATGCAGCCGCCGCTGCAAACCGAAATGTTCGAGAAAACTGTGAGGCAGAGTATGCCTAGCCCGGATCAATCACAAGCCATCTATCGTAGTGAGGCGCAGACCCCGATGT
>CAZHRP010000230.1:3548-3980 GCA_964535055.1 uncultured Chthoniobacteraceae bacterium | reverse complement strand
TTCTGCAGTATCTCTGATTTCCTCTGATCGGCTACCGGCAAATTCCCCGACTTCATCATCGAAGGCAAATGAGCCAAGGCTCAAAACCAGCGACAGGATACCCAAAATGATCAGCAGTAAACGGTGTTTCATGGCCGAGGAGATAACCGCTCGGCCGTTGAAACGCAATACCTGATGATGCAATGAGTTGACGTAAGTAACTGGCTCAAGAATAGTGCCAGCTCGAAAGCATGAATAAATCAACCTGGCTATCAGAGGAGTCTTTGCAACGGATCGGCCGCAGCCGGTTGGCGTTGCTGGTGTTTGTCTGCTTTGCCCTTTTCCATGTAAGCGGCACCTGGTCGCTGCCGTTGATCGACCGGGACGAACCAAGGTTTGCCGAAGCCGCCCGCGAAATGATCGAGCGCAACGATTTCATCGTGCCATATTTTA
>CAZHRP010000230.1:0-3538 GCA_964535055.1 uncultured Chthoniobacteraceae bacterium | reverse complement strand
GACTACCGGTTCGATAAGCCACCGCTGATCTACTGGCTGATGGTCGGCTGCTACCAAATCTTTGGTGATAATGATTTTGCTGCTCGGTTGCCATCGGTGCTGGCTGCTGCGGGTATCTCGGTTTTGCTATTCCTGTGGGCCAGTGGTATCCAGAGTTCCTTGCGGTTGGCGCTACTGGCAGCAGCGCTCTTTGGGTTATGTCTGCAGTCGTTCATGCACGGCAAGGCAGCCGTCGCCGATATGGTAATGATTTTTTTTATGACGGCTGCCTTTTGGACTGGTTGGTCATTAGTCGATCGGCTGCATACCCGAGCGTGGCAGCAATTTGTGCTGTGGGCGATTTTTGCCATTTGCCTCGGGCTCGGGTTTTTGACTAAAGGTCCGATTGCCTGGTTACCGCTATTGCCGCTGCTGGCCATGGGGGTAGTCCTCAAGCGTGGTTGGGTATTTCAATTGTGTGGACTGGCCAGTCTGGCTGCCGCTGCCGGCATCGTCCTGATTTGGGCGTCCCCGGCGCTCAAGATGACGGGTGGGGAATACTTCGACGTCGGCATTGGCAAACATGTTGTCGATCGCTCGTTGAAGGTCATGGAGGGTCATGGAGCCGGCAATGCGTTGGGGTACATTGCGTTGCTGCCGTTGTATTTTGTGACTGTTTTCATCAGTTTTTTTCCGGGGTCGTTACTATTGCCAGCGCATATCAAGGCGGTTTGGGGTAGGCGCATTGACCCGCTTTCACTTTACCTTTGTCTGCAGGTGCTGCTGATCTTCGTGGTGTTCAGTTTGGTAAGCACTAAGCTGCCACATTATACCTTGCCGGCATTTCCGGCATTGGCCCTGTGGGTAACCATGACCGTGGGCAACTTGAAAAAGCTCCAACGCCGTTATTCGAATGCCGCCAAGTGGACGACACTAGTGCTGGTTGCACTGTCGTTATTTGTGTTCCCGCAAGTGGCCAAACTGATCCCGTCGCATGAATTTGCCGCCCGTACCAAGGATCTGCTCGATCCCAAGACCGGGTTTGCTTCGGTCGAGTACGTCGAACCGAGCCTGGTCTGGTACATGCGCAAGCATGTCGATGGTTTTCATCTGAAGCGCAAGCCGGAACAGGCTGCAGAATACATCAATCGTGACGGCTTTCGGGTGTTAGTAGTGCCGACAGCCATGGTGCCGCAACTCGGCGACTTAAGTGACATGGAACAGTTCCAGATGGGAGGTTTAAACATCGCCAAAGGAGAGTGGCTGGAACTGACCATGATCATTAAGGACGATTAGCACCATTGCCGATGCCCGGTGCGTAATATTAAAATATGACTGCAACCATGACTAAAGCCGCCACCAACATCACTATTGACTCGATCGAAGACCTCTTGATCTCGATCTCGCGACTGCTCGAACTCAAAGGTGAAAGCGGCTTCAAGGTTCGTGCCTATGCCAATGCCGCACGCACACTGTCTGGACATGCAGGTGATGTGATCGCTATGGCCAGCGCAGGCGACCTCCAGCAAATCGAGGGCATTGGTGAGGCCATAGCGACCAAGTTGCAGGAATTTGTCACCACCGGTAAACTCGAGTACTACGATAAGCTGCGTGATCAGTTTCCGCTGGAAATTTTCCAGTTATTCGAGCTCGAAGGTCTGGGCGCTAAAAAAATCAAAGTTCTCTACGACGAGCTGGATGTGCATTCGATCCCGCGGCTGGAACGGGCCTGCCATGAAGACCGGATTGCTGCGCTTGACGGGTTTGGTGAAAAATCACAAACAAAAATCTTAAAAGCGATCGAGAACTGGCGGCGTCAGGTTGGGAAATTTCGACTTGGCGATATCTATGTTCTGGCGCAGTCGATGCTGGAGTCCCTGCGTGACCATCCCGATGTACTGAGGGCAGAGGCGGCGGGCAGCTTGCGCAGGATGAAGGAGGTCGTGCATGATATTGATCTGGTAGTAGCCTCTGCTAATCCTGGCAATGTAATCGATGCCTTCGTCGAGCAGGAAGAAGTTGAGGAAGTCATTTCTAAAGGCACAACCAAAGCCAGCGTGCGGCTGGCGCTGGGATTGCAGTGCGACTTGCGGGTGGTATCGATGCGGGAATTTCCATTTACGCTGGCCTACTTCACCGGCAGTAAAGAACATAATATCGCCATGCGGGGACGCGCTCTAAAGCGCGGCTGGTCACTCAATGAATACGAGTTTTCTCCCGCTGATAAAGATGGGAAGCAATCTGATCAGTTGCCGGAAGTTAATGAGGAGCAGGATATCTACCAGGCACTCGGACTCGAATTCATCCAGCCTGAGATGCGCGAAGGGCGCGGTGAAATCGATCTGGCGGAGAGTCGCCAATTGCCACGACTGGTTGCACTCGAGAATCTGCGAGGCACCTTTCACAACCATACCAACGAGAGCGATGGCAAAGCTACTTTGCGGGAAATAGCCGAGGCTGCGCTAGAGCTGGGGTTGGATTACCTGGGGATTGCCGATCACAGCAAATCATCAGTTCAGGCCAATGGCCTCGACGAACGGCGATTACGTGCCCAGATTAAAGAAATCAATGCTCTCAATGCCGAACTGGGTGACGAGTTCCGATTATTTTCCGGCACCGAATGTGACATCCTGAAGGATGGTAGTCTGGATTTCGATGATGAGGTGCTGGCCGAACTGGATTATGTGGTAGCCTCAGTACACAGTTCCTTCACGCTCGGTGAGGCTGCCATGACCAAGCGCTTAATTAAGGCCATGGAATCGCCTTACGTGACCATGCTCGGCCACCTGAGTGGTCGTCTGCTGCTGACTCGCGATGCTTATCAGGTCAATATACCTGCGGTTATCGATGCGGCTGCTGATACCGGCACGATTATTGAACTGAATGCGAACCCTCGGCGATTGGATATGGACTGGCGTTGGTGGGCTGCGGCTCGCGATAAAGGTGTCAAATGTGCAATCAACCCCGATGCCCATCGCACGGCTGGTTTGCATAATCTGTTTTTCGGAGTTGCAGCTGCCCGGAAAGGCTGGCTCAGGCGAGAAGATGTGATCAATTGTTTGCCGCTTGACAAAATCGCCGATGCGCTCGTCGTTAAGAGAAAATGGACAAGTTTATCGTCGCGACAATTATAGCTGCTGGTGCAATATCATCAGGATTCGGCCAAAATCGAATTGTCAGCGGCGAGGTCAAAGAACTGTATAAGACTCACTGCCTCAGCTGCCACGGAGAAAAAGGCGAAGGTGGGTTGGGGGGATCGTTGATCGACGATGAGTGGCGCTTCGGATCCTCAGATGAGGAAATAGCGCAGGTCATCAGCAATGGCATCCCGGATCTGGGTATGGTCGCTTACAAGGATGTCATGAGCAGTGAAGAAATCCGCTCACTGGTAGTCTACGTCAGGGAACTGCGGCATACCGCACAGCGTCGGCAAAGTTCGCCACCGAAAGCTTCCGAGAACGAAATCATAGATAGCCAACTGGCGCGCTTTCGCCTCGAAAAAGTCACCTCCAAAAAGGACGATTCCTTTTGGTCGATCGCCTTTCTACCTGATCGAACC
>CAZHRP010000229.1:0-3981 GCA_964535055.1 uncultured Chthoniobacteraceae bacterium | reverse complement strand
TACCACCATAGTATGGATGAATACTTTCGCGCCAAGGAACGTCTGTTCGTCCAGATGATGGAGCAGAACGGTAAGCAGGGGCATGCTGTGATTAATGGTGATGACGGTTACGGACTACGACTGGCTGGATCGTTGCGCAAAAAACTGCCGGTGACCACCTATGGGCTGGGGGCCAGTTGCACGCTGCGCGCGACTAGCATCCGTAACGAACAGGGTCGAACGACATTTGAGCTGATCCAAGATAGGGGGCGCAGTTTTCTAGTGCGGTCACCATTAGCCGGGCGCTTCAATGTGTACAACGCGCTAGCCGCCCTGGCTGCTGCAGATGCCTTGGGTATCGATCTGCGTGCTGCTATCAAGGCCCTGGCAAAAGCGCCACAGGTGCCAGGCAGGTTGGAGCTGGTGCCCTGCAAGCGCAGTTTCCGGGTATACGTGGATTACGCCCATACACCGGATGCACTGGCTAACGTGCTGCAGACCTTGCGCGAACAGAATCCGCGTAAACTGATTGTGGTTTTTGGGTGTGGCGGAGATCGTGACAAAGCCAAGAGGATACCAATGGCTCAGGCTGTCGAAGGAGCAGCAGATCTGGCAATAGTTACATCTGACAATCCACGCAAGGAGGATCCGCAAGCTATCATCGAGCAAGTCTGTGAAGGCTTTACCGGGCGTGCCCACTTAGTGATCGAAGATCGTAAAGAAGCTATCTACAAGTCTATTGAGCTGGCTGCTGAGGGTGATATCGTGCTGATAGCTGGTAAAGGGCATGAAACCTACCAGGAGGTTGGCGAGCGCAAATTTCCATTTAACGACGTCGAAATTGCTACCTGGGCACTGGCTGATAAGCCCGCCGGATTTTTGCAAACGGAGCAGGAAGAGCAGTAATGGATGCACTTGAATTACAGCAAATAGCGAGGTTGTGCGGTGGCCGGGTAGTCGGTGATGGCAGTGTCAAGTGTGCCGGTGTGGCTACTGATAGTAGGGCTGCCGTAGCAGGTAACTTGTTTATTGCCCTGAGTGGAGTTAATTTTGATGGCCATGATTATGTGTCAGAGGCCATGCGGAAGGGTGCAGTGGCAGCCATGGTGGCGGCTAATGAGGCGGATCGCTGGCCAATAGCGAATCTGGTAATTGTCGAGGATACGCTGGCCGGCCTACAACAGTTTGCCGCCGGGTACCGGGCGGGATTGCCTCTGCGTGTGGTAGGAGTTACCGGCAGCAATGGCAAGACCAGCACCAAGCAAATGTGTCTCGCAGTACTGCAAGTCGGATTTCAAGCGGCAGCCACCAGTGGTAATCTCAACAACCACATCGGGGTGCCTTTAACACTGCTGAGTTTTTCTCCTGAACTGGACTATGGAATCGTCGAGATGGGCATGAATCATCCTGGCGAAATTGCTCCACTTGCCGCCATGGCGGCTCCCGAGGTTGGGATCATAACCAACATTGGTCGGGCGCATATAGAATTTTTTGATGATCGTGCTGGTATAGCCAGGGAGAAAGGGGCATTGCTGAGGCAGCTAGACAGTGATGGTCTGGCCATTATTCCCGCTGCTTGTGATTATCGTGACGAGCTATTGAATGAAGTGGCAGCACCCAGCCTGACAGTTGGATTTGATAGTGGTGACATCCAGGCTAGCGAAGTAACGGCTAGCGACGATGGGATGCTATTTAGAGTAATGGTTGACGGCCAGAGTGCCCGTTGCAGATTGCCATTGCCGGGTGAGCACATGGTTGCCAATGCGATGCTGGCAATTGCTGCTGGTTGGAGGGCTGGGATATCGCTTGCGGATTGTTGTGAAGCTCTGCAACAGATGGAACCTGTGGCGGGCAGGCTGTCACGGCGGACAATCGCAGGGATATCAGTGTTCGACGATAGCTACAACGCCAATCCTGACTCCATACTGGCGGCATTGCAGGTGCTAAAGTCAGCTCGCGGCAACCGCAAATGGGTGGTATTGGGTGCCATGGCCGAACAAGGCAAGCACACTGAAGCAAGCTACGCGGAAGTTGGGATGGCTTGTGGGCATGCCAATATAAGCGGGTTGATCACGATCGGCGCGGAAACTTCGACGATGCTTGAGGCAGCGGTCAAAGCTGGCACGGGTAAGACGGCACTGGCTGATGAGCCGGTGCAGGCAGCAGAAATTCTTGATTCCTGGGTGGCCGAAGGTGATACCGTGCTGGTCAAAGGCAGTCGTAGCGCAGCCCTCGAGAAGGTTATTGATGAATTCACCAGGCTACAGCAGCAGGTGCAGGGAGGAGTTACATAATGCTTTATTTATTACATTACTACAGTGACATCTTTTCTCCTTTAAACGTCTTTCAATACCTTACCTTTCGCTCTGTCGGCGCGGGAATAACCTCGTTTTTACTCTGCCTCCTGTTTGGAAACTTTGTTATTCGCCGACTGATCGGGCTAAAGGTGGGGCAACCGATACGGACTAAAGAAGAAGTTCATAAGCTATCCGAGCTTCATGGTGGCAAAGCTGGTACTCCGACCATGGGTGGAGTCTTGATAATTGGTGCCATGCTGGCAGCGACCTTGCTGTGGGTGAAGCCGGCCAGTTCCTTTGTCTGGTTGGCATTGTTCGCCTTGTTATTTCTGGGTGGATTGGGATTCATAGATGACTTTCTGAAAGTAACGAGAAAGAAATCTGACGGTATCAGTGGCCGGATCAAGCTGGCTGCCCAGATCCTGCTAGCCGGTATTGTAACGATATTTTTCGTATTTAACCCGGACCAGCAAGTAGCCGAACTGGCGAAGTCACTCTATGTGCCATTTTACAAGCAGCCTCTAGTAGCCAGTATGGGCATCTTTACCTTTGTATTTTTTGCGATAGTCATTGTCGGCGCTTCCAATGCGGTTAACCTGACTGATGGTCTGGATGGACTGGCGGCAGGCTGTACGGCAATGGTTGCCTTCGCTTACGGTATTCTGGCGTATGTTGCCGGAAATATTAAGATAGCACAGTACCTACAGGTCCCTTACTCACCGTGGTCGGCAGAACTAGCGGTACTGTGCATGGCGCTGGTCGGAGCGGCACTGGGTTTTTTGTGGTTCAACTGTCATCCTGCCAAAGTATTCATGGGCGATACTGGATCACTGGCGATTGGTGGTGTGATTGGAGTGATCTCGATTTGCTGCAAACAGGAAGTGTTGCTGGTACTGGTAGGCGGGGTATTTGTGATGGAGGCTATGTCTGTGATTCTACAAGTAGGTAGTTTCAAACTGCGCGGTAAGCGGATTTTTGCAATGTCGCCGATCCATCATCATTTTGAACTTAAGGGCTGGAAGGAGAACACTGTAATCGTGCGCTTCTGGATACTGGGAATCATGTTTGCATTGCTTGGCCTGGCGACCCTCAAACTCAGATAGAATGTGGAGTATATCAACCAACAGATTGCAGTCCTTGGATGCGGTGCCAGTGGCACAGCAGCTGCTGAACTATTGTCACGGGAAGGAGCTATTGTGACGGTTTTGGACACAGCTACGAGGAAACAGCTGGGACCGCGAGTTGCTCATCTCGAGCAGCTGGGAGTCACGGTGCGTACCGGTCACGATTCACTGGAAAATAATACTGATTTCCAGCGCGCAGTTATCAGCCCGGGGATACCAAGATCAGCTCCCCTGGTGAAACGATTGCTGGCTCGCCGCATTGACATGATCGGCGAGATCGAACTGGCCTATAAAATGTGTCACTGTCCGGTCATTGCGGTTACTGGGACTAATGGTAAGACGACAGTGACCGGGTTGATTTATGCGATGTTAGCAGGGTGTGGCAAGGCGGTTGCTGCAGGTGGTAACCTCGGTCCGCCATTTTCGTCGCTGGTAGGCCGTAGCAGGGAACTTGATTACGTGGTGGTAGAAACCAGTTCCTTTCAACTCGAAGAAATCCGTAATTTTCGCCCTCAGGTGGCGGTCTGGGTCGTCGTCGAGCTGCCGCTGGAGCAGGAGAACCGATGACGGCCGGCAGGATC
>CAZHRP010000228.1:1145-4004 GCA_964535055.1 uncultured Chthoniobacteraceae bacterium | reverse complement strand
TACCCAGCCTCCAAAACGTCCCAAATCCACCTTATCTTAGCGCCATTCGGGTCAGACACTTAAATGGAAATACTTGCGTAGTGAATGTAGTGAGTCCGATAGCATCCATCGTTCGCCCTCAGCGCGAATTTTTTAGGCCAGCCTGGAATAAGCAATACGACGATATCAGAAAACTTGCTGAAACGCCCCGAGTGACAAGGCGAACCGCATACTCAAAGCTACTAAGGGCTGGCGCAGGACTTCATGCTGTAGGCGTTGGAGGGCAAAGTTCTCGCCAGTTCGCAGTGGTCCCGATAGATCGGGACGTAGGAGGAACCTTAGCCATAGTGATAGAACTCGGCGGACGTGGAAGTCCGCCCTCCACCGCCTTCGCGGAATTCGGTAGCCGTGCAGCTATAAAAAACAATTCTTAGCAATTTGCTCAAACCTCTTGAGAATTGGTCTTATTATTCTTTATCCCCGATAGTGCTGCAACTTCACTTGACGGCAACAGTTAGTAGGTAACCGCCTGAAGTTCCGATCCTGGCACTCGTCGACCTGCGATGCGGGAGTCTTGGTACACGGCCTAGCGGCAGCGATTTTTACGGACAATGGCGAACGCCAGAGCAAGGCAGATCATCGCAGCAGTAGAAGGCTCAGGAGTGACGTTGAAATTAACGGTATTGCCATTGCCGCTGAATGTGCCCGAATCGTCCAGGGTAAAGCCAAGGTTGGTCAGAGTCGTATTCTGGAAGGTTAAGCTACCAGAAATCAAATCACCCGCCATGTAGTCATTGCCGGGTCCAAAAATGAGAGGAATAACTCCTTCACCGGGTGCGGATAAATTGCCAAAACTCAGGGGTCAGTACAGTACACACCGCACACCAAGATCACTCCACTCACTTCAACAATTTCTAATGCCACCATCCCGGGCGTAAGGCGACGGCAAAACCCTGAGCCAAAAAAGCGATTTCCTGACAGCCACGAAACTGGCATGCTGCTCAGCACATGAAAGATCAGCAGAAATCAATCGGTTTTGTCGGCCTCGGTCGGATGGGAGGAAATATGGCCCGATGTCTCAAGGACAAAGGGTATTCGGTCACCGCACTCTATGACATCGACCATGATGTCGCCGCCGCGCTGGCCAATGAACTTGGGGCTCGGGCCTGCAGCAAGCTTGCAGAAGTCACCGCGCATGCGGATATTATTTTCACGGTGGTCACTGATGACGAAGCCATGCGGAACATATACTCAGGCTCTGACGGGCTGCTGGCTGGTGCAGCGGGGCGTATTTTCATCAATTGTGCGACGCTTACACCCCAAATCCACCGCGACTTGGAGGTATCCATTGCCGGCGCTGGTGCTGCCGCCCTCGAAGCCTGCATGGCCTCGAGCATCCCCCAAGCTCGTACTGGCACACTCTTCCTGATGATCGGCGGTGAGAAATCCATCTTCGATGAGCTTCGCCCCATATTCGATGACCTGAGCAATGACCTGCACTACATCGGTCCCGCCGGCAAAGCCTCGGAGGTTAAGGCGCTGGTCAATATGATCATGAATATTCATACCGCCGCCCTTGCCGAAGGCCTGGCCATCGGCGATGCTCTGGGGCTCGACCTCGATATGCTCTGCCGCGTATTCAGCAAAACCGGGGCCAACTCACGGGTGCTCGAAACCGATGCCGAAGATATGATCAAGCGCGACCACGAATGCTACTTCTCTGCCGCCCACGCTGCCAAGGATTCCGGCATCGCGCTCCAACTGGCTACGGATACCGGCATCACCGCGCCGCTTGCCAAAGTCACGCTGGAACAATTCACCAAATTAACTGACCTCGGTAAAGGGGAACTCGATAAATCGGGGGTCGCCGAACTCACCTTCAAAGGCAGACAATGAACCAAGTTATCCGCAACCCATCCGGAGAGAAAATTGACAATGCCCTCGAGTCCGGCCGGGGCACACATCACCAGCCGGGCCGGATCGTCATCCTTGGTCACGGTGTCACCGGCAACATGGATCGGCCGATCATCGTCGATATAGCCCATGCCCTCAACCACGCAGGGTTTGACACGCTCCGCTTTTCATTCGCCGGTAATGGTCAGTCAGAGGGAAACTTCGCAGACGCCACCATTACCAAGGAAGTCAATGATTTACAGGCTGTTATAGATGCGGTCGCAGATGCCTACCCGGATATCATCTACGCCGGACACAGCATGGGCAACGCCGTCGGCATGATCCAGGCCAGCCAGGATAAGCGCATCCAGCGCCTCATCTCGATCGCCGGCATGATCGATACCAAAAAATTTGCCGAGACCGAATTCGGAGAGATAACACCCGGCTCCGGATTTATGTGGGATGAAAATGACTGCCCCCTTTCCGAAGCCTACATGGAGGATTGTTGCCAAACCATCCAATCCGTCCTCCCAGTCGCCAAATCGATCTCTATCCCGTGGCTGCTCGTTCACGGTACCGCCGATGACGTCGTCCTGCCGGAGGACACCCAAAGCGTTCAGGCCCTCGGTAAAGAATCTGTGCAAGTTCACTACATCGAAGGCGCTGACCACAGCTTCAATAACCCCGCCCATAAGAAGCACTTGATCGATCGTATCTTGAGCTTCATCAAATGAGTAAGTCCACAACCTTCACATCAGCTTGAAGACAGGTACTACAATCATCCTGATAAAGTATCAGTCCTTTGATGAGCACAGAAACTGTATGACCTGGAGCTGACTAGCAACGACACAGGTAAGATAAAGACATCTTTGGTAGACTCGATCCCGGCCATTACCGAGTCAGCTTGCGGACACCAGGTAAATCGGCTAAATGTATCAGCTTGATGGAAAAACTCGGACTAGCCCGCCTGCAAGGGTTGAAAGACCG
>CAZHRP010000228.1:0-1135 GCA_964535055.1 uncultured Chthoniobacteraceae bacterium | reverse complement strand
GGCTGGAGTACGGGCGCGCTACACTCTGCGTTGCAGGCGCGCTGCTGCTACTCTTGCTGGCTTGCATCGTCATGCTGGTCAGTCTCGATCTACCCTGGGCGGGTACTGCGGCGGAGCGGGTCGCAGCGGGCAAGTCGATGCGCGTGCAGGATTACGCAGATGTGTGGCTCTGGTGGGGAGCACTTGGCAATCTCTTCCTGATCGCAGTGACGCTTGCTCTGTTCCGCTTCTGGGCCGTCAAGCCGATGGCACCGGCCGCTCCGACCTCGGCCAAATCAGACTATCCGGGGTATTTTTTTGTCGCTCTGATCGTGATCGTAATCGTTGCGGGATTCTGGCGAGCGCCACGCCTCGACCACAGCTTCTGGAACGACGAGGAGTATGCATTCCGTAGCTATACGTGGGGTCAGTTTGAGCGCGCGGAGGCTGGCGATGGCTCGCAGGATCTTGTGTTCGAGCCACGCGAAACTTCCGAAAAGCTCTTCCGCAACAAGACCGGCAACAACCATGTGGCGCACACGGCTTCTGCAAATATCTCGCTGTCCACATGGCGCTGGCTGACAGGTTCCCCCGAGTCCAGCTTCTCGGAAAGCTCTGCCAGGTTTTTCCCATTCCTTTCCGGGCTGGCGACAATCGTGCTGACGGGGATCGTCGGAACCGCACTTGGCGGGCCGGTCGTCGGGATTGGGGCAGCACTGCTGCTGGCGCTCTCGCCATGGCATATCCGGTACTCCGTCGAGGCCCGGGGGTATTCGACAATGCTCTGTTTCCTGATGCTCTCGCTCGTCTGCCTGTTCCGGGCATTGGCGACCAAGCGCTGGCGCTGGTGGTGCGGGTTCGCACTAGCACAAGCAGTGTATCTGCTAAGCTTTGCAGGTGCGGTCTATGTCGCCGCCGTGATGAATGCCAGCCTGCTCGTCGGGCTCGGAATAGCTGTGCTGCGCGACCGCAAGCGCTTTGTCGATGCCGCACGCTGGGCTGTTGCCTCGGTGTTTTCATTCGTTGCTGTGAGCTTAGTCATGCTGCCGTCCGTTCCGCAGATCCTGGCCTACTGGCAACGCACAGGCCTGAGCCGCTCCCGTCCGCCCGACTGGAACTGGATCAAAGATTACTGGAGTCACCTTGTAAGTGGAGT
>CAZHRP010000227.1:0-4009 GCA_964535055.1 uncultured Chthoniobacteraceae bacterium | reverse complement strand
AGTAGTGGGAAATAAATGACCAAGTGATGATCGTAAGTTAAGGTCGAGCGAAGTACCGAGCGCGGCTGCGGCGAGTTGCTGCCAGGAATCAAAATGGTGCTGGTTATTATCTGCCTTGTGGAGCGGGCGATTCAGTAACGGCTGACCGGGGAGCAAGTTTAGCAAAAATTGACTGATCAGGCCGGCCTGAAGAACGCGCTGTCGGGGCGGAAAGTCCGGCGCATAGTGATTCGTGTGGCATGCCGGGAACCCGATTCGCAATGGAATCCCCGCCAGGCGCATTAACCAGTGGACCCTGGGATCATCCCAGACGCAAACAGCAACTGAAAACCCTTGCTCAGCCAGCGTCGTGCGGGCGAACTTGCGTATGGCATTCAGCTTCGCAAGCGGGCTTGCTGCGACCGCATCCTGATGCCAGGGTGGTTGCCATGCCAGACACTGGGACGGTGGCAGGAGCCAGGAAAAAATTTCCACTGCAGAGGGGCGACAACACACCCAGACTTCATAGTTTTGAGTTGCTGCTGCGATAAATGGCAGTGCCAGCACCGCATCGCCCAAGTGATGAAGATCCACGACCAGCAGTTTGTTCATCTTTTTCTCCGGTTTTGGTAGTGTCCAAGTTTACGGAACAGGAGACGTTTCATGCGATAGTAATGCTGGCCAAAGACTGTCATCCAGCAAGCTTCCAGATAAGGCCGGAGCCCATGCCCGTAGCGGGCTTGCATACGTGCGGATTCCCACCACATAGCAGCCAGTCCGCCAGATGTCTTGGCATCGGCATGCAAGCGCATGGTAGCCAGTGGTTGTGCAAGGTATTGCCAACTGGTGCCCCGACTGGCTCGAAGCCAGAACTCATGATCCATACAATAGTGCAGCGATTGATCAAACATACCGAATTGCTGGTGGATCGCAGCACGCCAGAATGTGGCGGGTTGGGACAGGAAGTTCTGCCTATGCAGGCGTGCATACGAGTATTCACCGGCAAATTTAGGCCGCTTCCAGCCACTATCGGATTCCAGGAAAAAATAGTCGCCATAAACAAAATCAGCTTCCGGATTGGCAAGGAAGGATTCGCTGACCAGCCGTAGCGACTCAGGTTCGAGCAGGTCGTCGCTGCATAAGTAGCAAAGAATATCAGCGTCGGCTTCCTGCAGCCCCTTGTTGATGGCTTCGGCCTGACCGCTGTCCGGCTCGGAGGTCCACCGGGCAAAGTCCTGGGCCGCCAGTATGTCGAGGGTTGCATCCGTCGAGCCACCGTCACGGACGATGTGTTCCACTTCAAGGGCAGTTGCACGAGCAGCAGCAGTACGCACCGACTCGAGAGTTGCCGGCAAAAATTCCGCTTGATCGAGTGTCGGTGTGACAACGGACAATTTCATGTGCTCAGCCAGTTTGCCATAGTTGCTGGAAGAGTTGCTCGTAGCGGTCGGTGATATTGTCCCAGCTGAATTCGCGGCGTGCCCGAGCCAGGGCCGCCGCCCGTCTGTCCTCGAGGAACGGCATGTCATTACTAACCCGGGTCAATGTGGTTGTCAGGTTTTGGATAGCATTCTCAGCATCGTAAGGGATGCCTGCATCGGCGATGACTTCACGGGTCGATGGCGAATCCAAATAAACGACAGCATTGCCATAGCCCATTTGATCGAGCAGGACCAGCCTGGTTGCTTCGATGGCAGCCGGTAAGATGAACAGTCGGCAATTTCTGCTGAAAGCGCGATAGGAGTCCCCATAGGCGCCTCCGGTAAAGATGACCGAGCTAGTAGCGAGCGACTGCAAGTGGCGGAAGTATTTCTTTTCGTAGCCATGCGGGCCGACGATCACCAGCGGCAAATCCAACTTAGTCCTGTTATAAGCCTGCAGCAGCGAGTCGACTTTATTTTCGGGCGATAACCTGGAAACGAAAAGCAGGTAATTACCGGGTTCCAGATTCCAGCGCTGCAGGATTTCCAGGTCACATTCTTTTTTTGCGGGGGGTTGTTCGCTGGTCCCGTAGGAAATATGTTGTGGAGTATAGTTATAGCGTTCCTTGTAGTGGTTGACTGGCGCGCCATTGTCAGCGATCACGAAGTCGCAGAAGCTGATTGCCCATTGCTCGCTCCATTTCAGCCACCAGCGCGCAATCCCCTGCCATTTACTGCGCTTATAATCGATGCCATCAACATTGATGATTACCTTGCGACCGGTTAAGCGGAGCGGCGCGGCTATTAAAGCATTGCCGACGCCACACAGGTACACGATGCCATCCCTTCGCAGCAGTAGATGGATCGCACATAACCATGAGTGGATAATGGTCTCTAGCGATTTGTACATCAGGGTGGGCAGGTACACCAGGCGCATGCCGAGATAGGAATCGGGTTGCTCGTCGGGGTAATGCGGGCTGCGATTGTAAACCGTCACCGGGTAGCCACGCTCGGCCAGGCGTCTGCCAAGTTGATCCACCACGGTTTCAAAGCCTGCGTAGCGTGCCGGTACTCCCCTGAGTCCGACGAAGGAGACATGCGGTTTTACATCGCGTACGGCGTTGTAACCAGGAGCCAGGATATCGGCCAGGATCTGCATCACAAACAGACTGTTATATTTGATGTAGCGGGGGAACAGGCGTTTGGGTTCTTGCAACATGCGGTAAAACCAGGTTAGCCCAAGTTTTTGCATCGATTCCGGCGCAAACTGACGGTAGCCGGCCAGTAGTGGAAACGCATCACCGACTGCGCATAGCACACCGCGTTTGATGGTCTTGAGATTCTCGGCAATCCAGCGTTCCTGGCGTTCGCCACCCAATGCCACCCAGATAAAGTCTGGCGAGGCTGCATTGATATCATCGATATACTGCTGTTGCTCGGTAGGGCTTAAGTCACGGAATGGGGGCGAACAATAACCGGCAATTTCTATCTCAGGATTGAGTTTGCGCGCAGCCACGACCAGTTTTTCCAGGCATTCTGGAGTGCTGCCATAAAAATAGTGCCGCATGGGTGCGGGTGTGCGCTCTAGTGTGTAGCGCATAAAGTACGGGCCGTACACGCGATCGGACAAGTTGGCGCCGCACAGGTTCAGTAACCAGAGCAGTGGCATGCCATCTGGTAGTATGAGATCGAACTGGCGCATGACATCGCCGAAGTCAGCCTTGGATCGGGCACTCGATATAATGTGGGTATTGCAGGCCGACAGGGCAGATGCCCGTGGCAGTTTAGCCAGCTCACAGGCAGCCTTGAGCGCCGACTGATAATCGACGCAATCTACCGGGATGCCGAGGATGGCTATTTTTCGAGTTGCCACGGTTGAGTATTAGTTGCTTTGGAAATGCAATACAACACCATCCGTTACTGCTTTGGCATACTCGGAGTAGATACTTGGTTTCATTTTTCCATTGACTGGCCGCTGCCCTGCATAATCTCCCATCTGGATTCGCTGGTGGAACTCGCGGCTATTCATAACATAGGGTTCCAGATAGGCAAGCGGACACAGGTAGATGCGGTTGGCGAGCAGATTGCGTGCATAGACATATTGATTGTTACTTACCCGACTGGCATTGTTGCCACGGTAGACGTAGGCCGGCAGGCCGGTCGCCTTGGCCAACTTGTCGGCGACATGCCCGGCAAGCAGGACTTCCTCACGGTGGATACGCTGCAGGATCCGCTTTACCATCCAAAAGCGGTTATCGTCCAGCCCGACTTCACCGCGGCTGTAAGTGCCATTGACCAGCACATGCAGATGGTTTTTTTCGGTTAGGGTGGGGCGCGCCGGGTCGCCCCAGGGCTCAGCATTGAAGTGCAGTGCCAGTACCAGGTCGGGCTGTAGCCGATCATTGACCAGCGACGCGCGGGCACGGATCTCAGCGGTACGGTAAAATAGCAATTCGCTTTGCCAGCGCAGGCTGGCTTTGCGTCGCGGGTCGGCGTGGCTGGCAAATTCGCGCACCGGTGAGCTGATCCCGCTACGGCGCAGCTCACGTTCCGCGTGGACAAGTAAATCAGCCGGTCTGAGCTTAGTCACTGGTTGATTACGGGTTCTC
>CAZHRP010000226.1:2026-4032 GCA_964535055.1 uncultured Chthoniobacteraceae bacterium | reverse complement strand
CCAAGCACCTCACGCTGCGTCTCGCTACGAAGTTTGTGATTGATCCGGGCTAGTCATGATCAGCCGGAATTCGCTATCGGCAGCTGCTTCGGAAAGTCCGAAAAGGGCGCCGGCAATTCCTTTCCAGCCGCCGCCGAGGTTGAACTTCAGCATTGGACCGAGCTGGTGTTCCTGCTCGGCAAAGCTGCCGATGTCATCGGTGTCATTCAGGTCACCGTAATAATCGACCGCCAAACGTAATGCATCAGTGATTTTGTAGCTGGCCTGGGCACGCAGATCGATTAGGAACCCATCTCTAGATTCTTTACCAAACTGGCGGCCGGTTTTGAGCACACCACGCAGCTGCCAGCGGTCGCTGATGTCAACTTTACTGGTCCAGCCAAGGCGGACCCGGCTTGGCGGATCATCGCTGTCCGCTATCTGTAATTCCAATCGTAAGGCGCTGTCCCAGCCAGCATTTTCATCTTCCAGAAACTGCCACATTGTTTCCAGCCGGACATAACGATAATCGAGATCACTGAAGGAACTGCCGCTTTGCAGAAGGATGATGCGACCGCGCAGACTATCGGTAAAGCAGTACTGGTAGTGGAGACGATGGGCGAAGCTGTCGTTATCAGCGTCAAAAGCAGCCCGGTATTCTACCGCATGCTTACCCTTAGTTACATCGGGACTGTAGACCGTGCTGGTATTCTGGGCATGAACAATACTGTTGACAGCCCATAATGTGCCACTGTTGCTAAAAGTTGTCTGAAATTCATAGTTTTTTATAATCACATTATTCGATCAGTCAAATGTCTGACCGGGCAGGGGGTGCCGGATGAACAGTCGCACACGAACTATTAAGCTTCGGTCAAATACTTTTCATGACTATGGCAATGTTGTCTTGTGATAAAATAAAATGCCAATATTGCTTATTAGTGGTTGTTTTGGGCGGTCTACCTTGAATAAGCTGCATCCATGTCAGAAATTTCCTCCCCCCGCTCACAAGTGCTGGCCAGGTATTGGCGTAGCAACCTGATTATTCTAGCGATCCTGTTAACCATTTGGGCGGTAGCCGGTTTGGGGTGTGGGGTATTATGGGCTGATGTACTGAACCAATATAAGCTGCCGGGAACTGCTTATCCTTTGGGCTTCTGGTTTGCACAGCAGGGCAGCATCATTGTTTTTGTAGTGGTGATTCTGGTTTATTGCCTGCTGATGAATCGTTTGGATAACCGGCATCATGAGGAACTAGAGACAGCGAATCGTCTGCAAGGGAAATAAGTATGAGCGTAGGAGTTTGGACATTTATATTTGTCGGGTTGTCCTTTACCCTTTATCTGGGGATCGCCTGGTGGAGTCGGGTACGCGATACGCGTGGGTTTTATGTTGCCGGGCAGGGAGTGCCGGCGGCAGCCAATGGTATGGCCACAGCGGCCGACTGGATGAGTGCTGCATCCTTCATTTCCATGGCTGGTCTGGTTTCGACCATGGGCTATGCGGGTGGTGTCTACTTGATGGGGTGGACCGGGGGTTATGTATTGCTGGCTCTGTTGCTGGCTCCGTATTTGCGTAAGTTTGGTCATTTTACAGTGCCTGATTTTGTTGGTGACCGTTATGAATCCAATCTTGCGCGCATGGTAGCGGTCATTTGTGCCCTGTTTGTGAGTTTCACCTATGTGGCTGGACAGATGCGTGGAGTAGGCGTGGTTTTCAGCCGCTTCTTGAACGTTGATATCACTATTGGAGTGGTCATCGGCATGGCGATTGTCTTTATCTATGCCACGCTCGGCGGGATGAAAGGGATCACCTGGACGCAAGTGGCGCAATACTGGGTGTTGATCACTGCGTTTCTGGTACCTGCCATTGCAATAAGTATCAAGCTAACCGGTAACCCGTTGCCACAAGCCGGGCTGGGGGGGCAGCTGTTGCCCGAAGTAGCCGGCGATGCGGGCGTCTATCTGCTGGATAAACTGAATGCGATCCAAAACGACTTGGGATTCCATAGCTACACGGAGGCGTTCACG
>CAZHRP010000226.1:0-2016 GCA_964535055.1 uncultured Chthoniobacteraceae bacterium | reverse complement strand
CGGGTGGCTGGGATAAGATAAACGTGTTGTTGGTAGCGCTAACGCTAATGGCCGGGACAGCCGGGTTGCCGCACGTGATCGTGCGCTTTTACACGGTTAAATCGGTTAAAGCAGCGCGCTGGAGCGGGTTTTGGGCGCTGTTGTTTATTTCGATGCTCTATCTGACTGCACCGACTGTAGCTGGATTTGCCCGGTATTACATGATCCAAAGTCTCAATGGTGTTCCCGGTGAAGCATTGCCCCAATGGTTCAAAAACTGGGAGCAGACCGGGCTGATCCTGTGGGTTGATGATGGCGATGAAGTCGTTCGATATTCGGCCGGTGACGACAATGAGATTTTCCGCAGTGGCAGTTTGGGAGCTACCGAGCTGTCAACTTTGCGGGTTGAGCATCAAAGGTGGTTGGATACTGATGGGGCACGCGGTACTGACGCCCGGCCGGAGTTGCGCGAGCTAGGTCTGTCCGGTCCGGACCGAGACATAATCGTGTTGGCGACTCCCGAAATGGCGGAGTTAGCCAACTGGATTATCGCTCTGGTTGCTGCGGGTGGTCTGGCAGCGGCGTTGTCGACGGCCAGTGGTTTGTTGCTGGTGATATCTTCGAGTGTTGCCCACGATTTGTATTACCGTGTCCTCAAGCCGGATGCTACGGAAAAGCAACGCCTGCTAGTCGGACGTGCAGTGATTGGGCTGGCGGTGGTAGTTGCGGGTATTTTTGGGATTTATCCGCCGGGCTTTGTCGGCCAGGTGGTAGCCTTTGCCTTTGGGCTGGCGGCAGCCAGTTTCTTTCCGGCGATTGTGCTGGGTATTTTCAGTAAGCGGGTGGGCACGGTTCCGGCGATTGCCGGCATGCTGGCCGGGTTGATATTTACTGGCGGCTACATTGTGGCTTGCGTCTTTTTTGATATGCAACCCTGGACGTTTGGGATGGCGACCGAGGGGATCAACCCGCAAGGAGTGGGTACCCTGGGGATGCTGCTGAATTTTACGGTGACTCTGGCACTGACTCCCTGGTTCCGGGCACCCAGCCAAGCTACTATTGATATGATTGACGCGGTGCGTGAGCCGGAAGGCGCGGCCGGTGCGGTTGATATTGAAACAGCGCCGGAACATTAGCTTGCTTGCTATTGCCAGTTGTAGCTTTTAGAACGAGTTGGCACTTATGCTTACTTTTATCGTTCCTCTGAAATCCCGCGCAGTATCCAGCAATTGGCAGAAAGTACAGCAGTTATTTGAGCGCACGCTGGGGTCTATTTGCAATCAAACTCACGCTGATTTTCAGGTGATCGTCGTGGGGCATGAAAAACCTGATTGTGCCCGCTTGCAACAGCCGCAAGTAAGATGGCTGGCGGCTACTTTTCCGCCGCCGACAAGCACCGATACGACACAGACTATGTCGGATAAGTGGCGAAAAGTTGGACTCGGGTTAATCGCTGCTAATGCCGGTCAGGACAGCTTCTATATGATAGTTGACGCTGACGACCTCATCAGTTGCCGGCTTGCCGCAACTACCGCAACTGACCCGGACGCACCTGGCTGGATTATCAGGACGGGCTATCGCTATCGCGAGAATTCCCGGATTGTCATTTATGATGAAAACTTCAATTGTGGCACTAATGCGATTATCAATGGCAATCGTGTTACGCTGCCGCGGTCGGAAGCGGAATTTGATCAGTGTATCATGCTTACTTGCGGACATACTGGCATTGCAGCGGCTATGGCTGCACAGGGATGTCCGTTATTGCCACTGCCATTCCCGGGGGCAGTTTATGTATTTGACCATGGGGATAATGACTCAGTCAGCCTTGACTCGTACCGCACGCCGCGATCAGTACGCTTTTTGCTGGGTAAGCTGCGCCGCTCCAGATACCTGGGTAAGCAGTTGCGGCGTGAGTTTGGTTTTTAAGGATGGTGCTGCGCCAATTAAGTCCGTATGGCAGGTATTGACCAACCACCTCACGCCGTGTCTCAGTACGAAGTTTGTGATTGATCCGGGCTAGCCCGGATCAATCACAAG
>CAZHRP010000225.1:0-4075 GCA_964535055.1 uncultured Chthoniobacteraceae bacterium | reverse complement strand
GTCAGCAGTTTTTGAGTGCTGGCGGGAACCCCCCGCCCATCAGCGTTCTTTTCATGATAAATCAACTGCGTTTGCGGATCCATTACCAGCACTGCTGCCGCCGAAGTAGCGGGAGGCGGCAGATCCACCGGTGGCTTAGCAATACCCGAGACAACGCTCACCAGTATGCTTGTCGCGCATGTCACTACTCCGGCACATTTTCTCATTGACCTGCTTCAGAACTTTCCTCGCTGGCCGCATCCTGATCACTGACCGGCTGCTGCGTGGTATCTGCCGACTCCCCAACCGGTGCTTTCTTGGCTAAATCACTCAGCTTTTTCTCGACCAGCAAATCAGGTTCACTGCCAAGTTCCAATGACCTGTCGTAATGGCGCTTAGCCAATGCCAGCGGAGCTGGACTTCGCTGCAGGTAAACCAGGGCCAGATTAAAGTGAGCATCGGCATAGCCGTCGTCCAAATCGATCGCCCGCAACAATTCAAATTCTGCCCCCATCATCCACCCCATCTCAGCTAATGTTGTTCCCAGGTAACTGCGGGTGCGCGGGTTTTTAGGGTCAATTTCTACCGACCTCGACAATGCTGCCAGCGCCGATCGCAGCTTGCCGGATTCCAGGCAGATAATCCCCAGCTGCGTCCACACTTCAGGCCGGTCAGGATCAAGCCGCACCGCCTGCCGCAACAAGTCTTCCGCCTCATCCATGAAACCCAGCTGAAATTGCGCCGTCGCCAGATTCACCATGGCTGCCGGGTGCTCAGGCGCCAATGCCAGCATTCGCTGAAAACTCATCGAAGCTCCGGTAAAGTCGCCCTGCTGAAATGCATCCATACCGGCTTTCGCAGCTTCTCTCGCTTCCTTGCTGAGCTGCGAGGCACCGCCCGCAGCCTCTTCCTTTGCTGGTTCGTCAGATTCGCTCTTGGGCAGTTCCGGTTCACTCGCTGCCACGGTTGCTGGATCAGCCGCCTGTTCGGCGCTTGCCTGTATGCCTGCCAGACAGAATAAACATGTCACTACCACGGCAATTCCCGGTACCTTACACATCTTGAAACTGCTGTCTGTCATCGCCTAATTATGCACAATTTACTGCCAAGTTGCAAAGTGTCATCCATTAGATACCGGCAGCAGCTTATCGATTTACCATTCAAAAGTTGCGTCGCCCCTGATGCTACCGCTAGTTTATTGGCATTCTTACTAACTTATGGCGCAAGTTCTTATATTAACAGCAGGGTTTGGCGAAGGCCATAATACCGCCGCACGCAGTATCCATACTGCTTTCGAGCGCACCACCGACGACCTGCATTCCGAAATCCACGACCTGGTGCTTGAAAGCTACGGCAGCCTGGCCGAATTTGCCCGCAAAGCCTATCTCGGCGCGATTAATCATGCCCCGAAAATCTGGCAAAAAGTATACGATCTGGTCGACCGCACCGATATGAGTTCCGGTAAACTTGGCGTGCTGAGCCGGATGGCAGACCGGCTCGATCAATTGCTCAATGAAACTAACCCGGTCGCCGTGGTAAGCACATACCCGGTCTACGCCTACTTGCTGGAACGCATCTGGCGCAAGCATCCGGCCAGGCGGATCCCCCTGTATACTATTGTGACAGACTCGATTTCGATTAACCGGGTTTGGACTAAATGTGCAACTGACTGGTTCCTGGTTGCCAACGATGAGACCGCCGATGTCATCAAAGATCTCGGCATCGACCGCAGTTCAATAAAAGTTACCGGTTTCCCGGTCTCACCTCTGTTCGCTGATTTTCTCGAGCAATCCGGTAAACCCGCAGCGCAAGAGCCATGGAAAATCCTCTACATGGTCAACTCCGGTAAAAAACATGCCCCAGGGTTAGTGGAAAACTTGCTGCAACGGAAAAATATCGAGCTGACCGTCACTGCTGGCAAGGACCAACAGCTTAAAGTCGAGATGGAAAAAATTGCAGCCAACCACGGCAGCTCAGCTACTATTCTCGGCTGGTCTACCGAAATGCCACGACTGATGTGCAGCCACCACATCCTGATCGGTAAAGCCGGCGGCGCCACCGTCCAGGAAACCCTGGCCGCCTGCTGCCCGATGGTCATTACCCAGGTCGTCCCCGGCCAGGAGGAAGGCAATGCCCAATTGGTCGAAAGTGGCGGATGCGGGGTGATTGCCGGCCACGAAGATAAAGTACCGGCAGCTATCGACGCAGCACTGGCTAACGATGCCCGGCAACTGCGCCAGTGGCAGCAGGCCATCCGCCGCCTCAGTCGGCCACGCGCCGCACTTGACATTGCTACCATGATCGCCGACCAAGTTGCGGCAAGATGATCCAAGCAATTATTTTCGATATCGGTAATGTCCTGTTGTCATTCGATTACAGCAGGGCTGTCCAAGCCTTCCGCCAGCATGCTGATCTTGACGCTGATCAGGCCATGTCAGAAATCCTGGCCCTGCGTGACGACTTCGAATGCGGACGCATGCCACTCACTGAGTTTACCGCGCAATTGCGCCGGATTACCGGACATCCGGGCAGCGATGATGAGATCCAGCAAGCCTACGCCGATATATTTGACCCGGTACCAGCTACCTGGAAGCTGGCCGAAGATCTGGCACCACGCTACCCGCTTTACCTGCTCTCCAATACCAGCGAGTTACATATCTCGTTCGTGCGTGAAAAATTTCCCGTTTTTGAGTTGTTCCCGCACGGTATCTACTCCCACGAAGTCGGCTGTATGAAACCCGATCCCAAAATCTACCAGGCTGCCATCGAACGCACCGGTTCTCGCCCCGACGAACTCATCTTCATCGACGACATGGAACATAATGTCAGCGCCGCCCGCGACGCCGGTATCCATACCCACCACTACCACCTCGACCACCACCACGACTTGCTGGAATTTTTAAGCAATCATGGGGTGGTTTAACGCCTTTGCAACCGATTAGACTAATTTTAGTCCCATAAGTTCACCCCTTCTGGTAAGCCCGGTGGCCCCACAGCCAGCGATCTTCCCATAGCAGCGAAAACCCTAATTCCGCAAGCCGCTCAAAAGCCGGCTCAAAGTCGGTGGCGATATGCGACGGTCGCTCCGGGTCGATATCAGCTGCAAAACGACCAAACAGGATCCCGCCGGTACGGATCGATGGCGCCAGTTGGGCAACTGTCTCAGCCGGATCCTGCACATGCTCGAAGACATCCATCGCTGTCACAACATCAAAAGCATCCTCCGGCAATTGCGCCTCTTTCAGGTCAGTTATGGCGGGCTGCAACCCACGCTGCTGTAGGCGTGACTTGGTAAAATCAAGCATCAGCGAGCTGATATCCGCAGCACAGGTATCAAAGCCGTGCGCCTGGAACAGCAAGCTTCTCGCCCCCACTCCGCAGCCAAAATCCAGCATCTACCGACCCTCATGCTGCAAGGCCAAATGCAATGCACTGACATAGGCTAACGGCGACAGATCCTCCTCCAGCGTATGCCACCACATCAACTCGAACGGATAGCTCTCGCTCTTGTCGTAGTACTCTGTAATCGAATCATCATCAGTCGCATCAACTCCCGCGTTCCATTCATCCCGCATCTCCGCCACCGCTCCCCGGCAGCGCTCAGCGACCTCCTCGAGCCCGGCCTCCGGCATGAAATAATCACGTAACTCACCCAGCAGACTGTCACGTAATGTCGACGCCCCATCCAACTTCAACGCCTCCGCCCACCCCGCCTTATAAGCACCCAGTAAGGCCCGCTCAAATTGCATGAATTGATCCTGCTCGATTTTTTCCGCCTCGACATGCTCCCACACCTCACACAAGCGGTCGGCAATCAAGTTGCCGGTTAGCACAGTTTTAAAATTAATTGGCTCCGGTAGCAGCTGGTTGGTGTCAGTCATGCTACCATTAAAACATACGCTGCAAGCGTAACACCCTTGCACAGCCTTTTTACCGGAGACAAAGTCTTCAGTTCCTACCCGTTACTGACCGCCTGGTAACCCTACGCCCGTCAAGATCACCCCCCGGGAGGGATGCTGGCCTCAGTCCTCAGAAGTCACTTTGCGCCCGGCGGGGTTCGAACCCACAACCTTCGGCTCCGGAGGCCGACGCTCTA
>CAZHRP010000224.1:0-4076 GCA_964535055.1 uncultured Chthoniobacteraceae bacterium | reverse complement strand
CCCGCTTAATCGCTTGTACTACCGCCTGGTTTCCATCCAGATTTTCCGCAGCTCCATTAACTGCTCCGGTCATGAGCAGAAAAAGGTCCGTTCCGGCTGCCTCGGCTTTGCCACGAATGGATTCCAGGTAACCAAAGTCATCCAACTTATCTTGCGGAAGACCACCCTCCCAGTAATCGATCGCCTTAATCCCGAATTGATCGACTGTGAACTGCGGAAAATCGAGCGGATCTAAACTCCCTGACTTGATCAAGTCGCGCAAAGAATATTGCGATAGGCCGAGGGTAAATTTGCCGCCGGATGGTTGTTGAGCATAGCTGCTTAGTCTCGGGAGCACCAATGCTCCCAGCGTAGTGGTCCCGGCAGTGTACAGAAAATGGCGACGTGAACAGGTTTGGTTCATAATCTAAGTACTAATAATAAAATGTTTAGCGAAAAGCACGCTCAAAATTATCAGAGCCCTTAAATCCGCCAAGTGGTACCGATTCCAACAAACTTTCAAGCATTAGGATATCCTCGCAGTTGACTCAGGCCACATATTAGAGCAACTGAATTCATGACAAGATCCACTCTGCTAATAATTTGCTGGCTGTTTATCTTTAGCATTGCGGTTAGTGACCGGGCAACCGGGCAACCTCCTGTGCCAGCGAATGATGCTCCTGTGTTAATTGCGAAAGCCACACTTGATCGCCCATTTCTTTTTCAAGAATTGGCGGATGACCAGGCACTTCAGGCTAAGGTTGCAGCTGATCCCTTATTGCGCCAGGTGGCAGCCCGCGTGCTGGCTGTTGCTGACAGACTGCTGGAGATACCACCGGTAGAGAGAGAAAAAATTGGCCGGCGCATGCTCCACGTCTCCCGGCTGTGCCTGAAACGCGTCCTATACCTGACACTCGCCTACCACTTGTCAGGCAAAGAAAGTTACGTAGCCCGGGCTGAGGCGGAGATGCTGGCTGCCGCCCGATTTACTGACTGGAACCCGAGCCACTTCCTGGATGTCGCCGAGATGACTGCAGCCCTGGCCATCGGCTATGATTGCCTGTACCAGCAACTGTCACCCGCTACACGCCAAACAATCGAGACAGCTATCATCAATAATGGTTTAAACCCCTCACTACAGGATGCCTGGTGGATTGATACCGAGAATAACTGGAACCAGGTTTGCCATGCCGGGCTAACCCTGGGGGCGTTGGCCGTAATGGATAAAGAGCCTGACCTCAGTGCAAAAATCATCCAGCGGGCAATCAAAAATGTTCCTGTTGCAATGGCCGAATACGCACCGGACGGTGCCTACCCGGAAGGCCCGGGGTATTGGAACTACGGTACCACCTACAACGTGTTGCTGATCGCAGCTCTGGAATCCGCTCTGGGCACAGACTTCGGATTATCGCAGTCGGAAGGGTTCCTCGAGTCCGCCGACTATTACCTGCACGCCACCGGACCTACCGGTTTATTATTCAATTATTCCGATGGTGGCGCGCGTACCGGAGTTTCTCCAGCTATGTACTGGTTCGCCACAAGACGCAACGACAGCTCACTTCTCTGGCATGAAAAATTTCACCTCGAACGCCTCCTGGCCAGTGAACTCAGCCCGGGTGATTTCTCCAATGGCAGCCTTCCACTGCTGCTACTTTGGAGTGACACAAATACTGATTTGCCAACACCCAAGACCAGGCACTGGCAAGCTGACGGCAAAACTCCCGTGGCTATGCACCGCAGCAGTTGGTCGAACCAGTCAGCTTTGTTCGTTGGTGTAAAAGCCGGCTCACCAGCAACCAGCCATGGCCAGATGGATATCGGCTCATTCGTTTTGGACGCCTTGGGAACCCGCTGGGCAGAAGACCTGGGAGCCCAACCTTACCATAATCTCGAAGCTCACGGGATCCGTCTATGGGACAGGAAGCAGGACGGCCAACGCTGGGATGTCTTTCGCTTGAATAACTTCAGTCATAATACCCTGGTTGTGGATGGTAAAAAGCAGCAGGTATCCGGCAATGCCAGGATCATTGAGTTTTCGCAGACTGCCCCGCTGCCGCACACCATTGTCGACCTGTCCCCTGTTTACGAGAATCAGCTTGCAGCAGCACGGCGCGGATTCGCTCTGTACGCTAATCAAGCAGTTAAAGTTCAGGATGAATTGCAAACTCTCGACCGGCAGACAACGATCCGCTGGGGCATGGTAACTCGTGCAAATGTCGAGATAGTAGACCCACACACGGCAATACTGCAGCGCGATAATCAGGAACTGGCACTCAAACTTATCGCTCCCAGCCGCGCGCAACTGCAGCTATATGATACCGCAACTCCACCCGGCAAGATAGATATCCCCAACCAAGGCACCCGCATGATCGGTTTCACCATCGAGGTGCCGGCAGCTACCAAAGAAAGCCTCATAGTCATGCTTGGCCCACATCAATTAGAGCACCAGACCAACCCGATAAAAGTTCTTGCCGATTGGTGAGGGTAAACCAATTTATTAAATCCTGATGAAAAATCTTTTTCTTATTGCAGGGTTCACCACCGCTCTTGCTATCACGGTTTGCGGACAAGTAAAACCTACTCAGGATAGTGGCTGGATTATGCTGTTTGATGGCAGCTCGCTCGATGGCTGGAGAGCTTACAACGGTGAGCACATGCCTCCCGGCTGGAATATCGTTGCGGGCGAGTTGACTTTCAGTCAGCAATTGGCGCAACAGCAGGATCCCGAATACAAGGGGAGTCATGACCTCATTTATGGCGCCCAGGAATTTGAAAAATTTGAATTATATTTGGAGTGGAAGATTCCGCCAGGTGGCAATAGCGGCATCTTTTATCATGTCGTTGAAGGCCACGAGAGGATCTCTGATATCGCACCAGAATACCAGCTGATCGACGATGTAAATTACACCAAGTTCCATGATATTACCAGGTACAACAAGAGCCTTGGCATCACCGATAACCCTCAGGATCTGCAACCCCTTCAATCAACTGGTGCCGACTATGGCATGTATGCCCCGGACGAGAGCAGTAAGGTCTTACATCCAGCCGGCGAGTGGAACTCAACCCGTATCGTATTTACCCCGCAGCGGGTCGAACACTGGCTGAATGGCAAATTGTTGCTGAGCTTCGCGCCGTGGTCAGAGGATTGGCAGGCCAGGAAAAAAAAGAGCAAATGGGCGACCTCGCCAAAATATGGCAGCTCCAAAAAAGGATTCATCGGAATCCAGGATCACGGGAGCCCGCTATGGTTTCGCAATATTAAGGTGAAACCACTGTAACAGATACGGAAAACCAAGCGTCCCCCCCTACATCATCGATCCGTGCTGCGCGCACCTGCGCAATCACTCAATGGAACTAATGCAACCAAGTCTCAAGAAAAGTATTGCAATTATTGGACGCTTTGTGTTTTTCTTCATAGCAAGCCTATTCCGAGGTTCTATGACAAAAGAAATTAATCGTAATCACTACTAACAAGCCATTAATCGACTGATAGCCTGACAGTATTCAGAATTCTTAATGCCCCCACACTAGAAATAATAACAATAATTCTATGAACCAACCAACTGCCTCCAGACAACCCGTACTACTTCTTATTATCATTGCTTTTTTAGCCTCCGGTTTGATCGCGCCGGCCGAAGAAAATCGTCCATTTACTACAGCTGATCCGGTCGAACTGCCACCGCTGGTAGTTTCAGGCACGCGCCTTTCGGATCCACCGTTTGAGCAACCGTATGCCTTCTACCGTACGACTGCAGAAGAACTCAACAATCGAATCGGGCGTACTGCTCTGGACCGATTCAACTATGGCCCGGGTGTCATCATTCAGCGGACTGCCCCGAACCAGGCGAGTCCATTTATCCGTGGATTAACCGGTGAGCAGACACTGCTAATGCTGGATGGTATCCGCTTCAATCATGCTATGATGCGGCCGGGTCCCAACCAATATTCGGCCCTTATTTCCGGCGTAAGTGTCAGCTCGATCGATGCAATCCTGGGTTCTTCGTCCACAGTCAATGGCTCGGACGGACTGACCGGTGCCCTCGACTTCCGTCTCGATGAAGCCGGACGGGGTGTCAGCAGTATGGCCTCGCCCTGGC
>CAZHRP010000223.1:0-4105 GCA_964535055.1 uncultured Chthoniobacteraceae bacterium | reverse complement strand
AAACCGTCGGTTGGGGGTTCGAGTCCCTCCTGACCTGTTTTTACAGATGTGCGTAGAAAGCCCTGATGATTGGCAAGACTAAGAAATTTATTGGCGAGACTGTCGCAGAATTACACAAGGCTACCTGGCCCTGGAACTCTAAGGAAAAAGGGTTTCGGAAATACAAGGAGCTTGTAGATTCTACGATTGTGGTCGTTATCGCCTCAATCTTGCTGGCTGGCTACGTCGGCTTTGTTGATTTCATCATGGTCAATATTGTCGGGTTTTTGACCAGTCTGTAGACATCCGGGAAATTATCCTTAGTTTATGAATATTGCCCCACAGGATCAATGGTATGTCGTACATGTTTTGTCAGGTCAGGAACAAAAAGTGCATGACAACCTGAAACGTCGTATCCAGACCGAAGAGATGAGTGATTTGGTCTACGAGGTATTGATTCCGACCGAGCGTGTTTCGGAAGTCAGGCGCGGCAAGAAAATTGAAACGACGCGTAAGTTTTTCCCGGGCTACATCATTGTCAATATGCACCTGCTGGATGACAAAGGGGAACCGAATGAGCGTACCTGGTATTTTGTGCGCGATACACCCGGTGTAATCGGGTTTGCAGGAACCAAAGATCACCCGGTTCCAATGCCGCGGCAAGAAGTGGAAAGCATGTTAATGCAACTTCGTGAACGCGAGGAAACAGTGAAACCAAAAGTCAGCTTTGAAATTGGTGAGACGGTCAAAGTTGCCGACGGGCCATTTCAGAACCAGACAGGAGTCGTCGAGGAGATTGATCCCGAGCGCGGCAAACTGCGGGTGTCGGTTAGTATCTTCGGGCGCTCAGCACCGGTGGATCTTGAATATTGGCAAGTGGAAAAGACGTAATCAGTAGGAGATTTTATCATGGCTAAAGAAGTAACAGGTCAAATCAAGTTGCAGATTCCCGCGGGACAGGCAAATCCAGCTCCACCGGTCGGACCGGCATTAGGTCAGCAAGGTGTGAACATCATGGCATTCTGTAAAGAATTCAATGCTGCCACCCAAAAACAGGCAGGCGATATTTTGCCTGTGATCATCACGGTCTACAAAGATAAATCATTCACATTTATTACCAAGTCGCCGCCAGCTTCGGTACTGCTCAAGAAGGCGGCGGGGATCGCAGCCGGCTCCAAGGAACCCAACAAATCTAAAGTCGCTAAAATCAGTAAAGACAAAGTATTGGAGATCGTTAGGACGAAGATGGCTGATCTCAATGCCCGTGACGAAGAGGCAGGGTTCAGGATCATCGCTGGCACGGCCCGGCAAATGGGGATTGAAATCGAGGAATAGTGCGTAGCAGCACTTGGATTTCGCCAAACTTCAGAGAGCCAGCAACCGGCTGGCTGGTAACTCCAGATAACCAAGCTCCTTGCATTAATTGATTGGCAGCTTCACCAGCAGCTTCTCTCTGATGAAATGGCCGTCAGCTTGCTTCAACTTGTAGACGCTCAATTCGCTGTCAGTAATGATAGCGGTCCATTGGCCGGCACCCGGTAAAAAGCCACCAAGATTAATAATTCTTCGAGTGCCAACCCGCCAGCTGCCCGGGAAATGGGTATGGCCGACGATTGCAATTTGAGTTGGTGGAGAATATTTGGTGAGGAAATTATCTGTCAGTCGCGGAGCATCCAGCCAGCATTTGAGAATGCTGAGAGTGTGCCATGGCTGGATTAGCCTGCGCAGCAAAAGCCATTTGGCGCGAGAATGCGTGGCTGTTGAAACCCAGTGTTTGATGGGAGCGTGCGAGGATATTTCACGCGATAATGCGAGGCGCTCTGCAAGGTGCAGTGGAGCACTTTGTTCGGCTTCAGCGATAGCTGAACAGTGCAGTCGGCGCATAGCTGCAGCATTTTCTCCCCATGGTGATAGCGCGGGGAAGACAGCATCGCCGTGCATAACTAATACCTTAGCATTGAAGGCACTTAAAGCATGTTGATCTGATATATCCGGATCGTGGTTACCGGTCAGCAAACACAATTGGCGATGCGGATTTGCCAGTCTCTGCAGTTCCTGGTGCTGACGCTTCAACTTTTCCTCGATGTCCCGGTAGCGGGTTTCCAGAGTATCACCGTTAAAGACTACCACTCCGGAGTCGATCAGCGCTCCAGCCAGTTGCCGGGCTGATTCCAATTTAGTACCTGCGTGGCCCAAATGCAGATCGGAGAACACCTGAATGGTTCGCCAGCCATGCTCATCTGCATCAACCACTGCAGGCATTTCTTAAATTCCAAGTACTGTCAGAATGATCGATCTGGTATGGCTTGAGCGGCGATGTTCGAATAGAAAAATGCCCTGCCAAGTGCCGAGTGCCAGATTGCCTTCGATGATCGGGATGGATTCGCTGGTTCTGGTCAATGCCATCCGGATATGGCTGGGCATGTCATCAGCACCTTCCAGGGTATGTTCGAAATAATCGGATTCTTCGGGCACCATGCGCTCCATATAGGCATGCAGATCACGCCGAGCAGATGAGTCCGCATTTTCGAAGATCACCAGGCTGGCACTGGTATGCCGCACGAATGCCGTAGCCATACCATTGCTGACGCCACTCTGCTTGACCAATGAACGCACCTCATGCGTAAACTCATAGGTGCCTTTACCTTGAGTGTGAATTTCCAGCTGTCGATTGTGTACAATCATGCAGCTAGTATGCACCGGCAAGCTACAAAGCCAAGCACGAGCCCTGTCTACGGTAGCAGCTTGCAGGAATTTGTGGCTTTATCGATCGCGTCGGGAAGAATCTCCCCCGCCGCCCCTGCGGCCCTGAAAACTCCGGCCACCACCGCCGCCACCGCCGGCAGGACGATCATCACGTGGTTTGGCTTCGTTGACTCGGAGTTTACGCCCCATCCATTCGGTATTATCCAGGTTACTGGTTGCATCATTCATGGCTTCAGGTGTCGCCATGGTGACAAAACCGAAACCTCGGGGTCGACCAGACATACGGTCCATCAGAATGTGGACATCTTTAACTTCACCATATTGAGCGAAAAGATCCTGTAAATCGGCTTCGGTGGCATCGTAGGACAAATTGCCTACATATAATTTTGTATTCATCGTTTGTGACGGTTGCTCTACTAGCTAACTCTTCCTTAATTTGTGACCGGCCGCCAGCACTGAACCATCACTGAACTCTCTCTGTCCACCTGATGATCTACCATGTCTTATAAGCGACAAGCGATCTTTCCCCGCTATTAGTTACTGCATTGCACTGCTTATCAAGCTTAATTATGATTGTTTCGAAATTGTCACGTAAGCTCGGAGATCGAGCCGAACTCTGGATCGAAGAGTCGTTTGTAGGTGCGGGTGGCAAAACCATCAGTCATCCCGGCGAGGTAATCGCAGAGCAGGCGGGTTTTAGCAGCTACCGCAGTCTCTCTGATCAGCTGCTGGTGGTAGGACGCCGGTAGCAAGCCGGCCTCGCCGATCTGGTCGGTGGTCAGGTAAACGTCCTGCAAGGCATTGAAGAGTCGCTCGATGATATGGTCGCCTTTGAATTCGAGCTGTTTAATTTTGGAAGAATTGAAGACCAGGTCGACAGCCAGCTTTTTGTAGAGGGCCGACTCTGAGCTGATCTCAGGCTGTAGCTCGAGCTGGTAGCGATAACGATTACTGTACTCTCCTGGATAGCCATCGCGCGCGCTGAGGCTGCAGCCATTGATAAACCTGCCGACGCGCTTGCCGGCCCAGGCATCGATGACACCGGCGGCGATTGCTTCGAGCAACTTCTCGATATGCTGTTGCGATTCGGGGAACTGCTGCTTGTTGGCTTTTGCCCATTGTGAAATTTTAATGCTATCTAAAAATCCTGCGTGGACACTGTCAGCGATGTCATTGATAGAATAAGCGGTGTCGTCGGCCCAGTCCATGATTTGGCACTCGATACTGCGCACTTGGTTGGGGTCGGGTATTGATTGTTCGTCCCACTCCGGCAGCACAAAGTTGCGCCAGTCGCGCTGCTCATCATAGAGAAAGTGGTTATTGGCGGTGGTATCCTCCTGCCACAAACGTTTGTATTTGAGGATACCGTCGACGAAGGCCCGACTGGGGTTCAGTCCGCGGCGATTGTCTTTGGCGGAGT
>CAZHRP010000222.1:3723-4117 GCA_964535055.1 uncultured Chthoniobacteraceae bacterium | reverse complement strand
ATGTCGGGAAAGTCCTGCAGGATGTCCTGGGTATTATCGGTCGATCCATCATCGACAAAGACGATCTCATAGTCAGGGTAGGTCATGCGTTCGAGGGACTCGAGGCAGGCACGCACGGTTTTGGCACCATTGTAGGAACAAACGATGACCGAGACTTTCGGGAATCTTGCCAGCGGTACATTGGCAGTCATGCTGCCTTCGCCGCGGAAGCTCCTGGCAACCGTGTGATAGGCTTGCTTGGGCTCGCGCTCACGAGTCACCAGACCAAACGCCCAGTCATCGATTTCCATGCCACCGGTAAACCATTCGTCAGTCCATGAAAAGAGAATGGTGCCAGCAAGACCACCGCGGACGACACTGGCAATATGCCAGTCGAGCATGGACGCCTGCTCGT
>CAZHRP010000222.1:0-3713 GCA_964535055.1 uncultured Chthoniobacteraceae bacterium | reverse complement strand
TCACCCATGATCAGCGGTTTTTCACCGGCCAGACTTTGCAGGCGTGCCAGGTAGCGGTCGAAGTCGAGCTGGCGATGCAAATAAACATTGTAAGTTACAAAATCGGCATTTGTGGGCAGCAAGTACTCGGTTGGCGGATAGGAGGCGTAAGAGTACAGGGCGTCTGGATCAATGGCCTTAGCGCGGGCGATTAATTCCTCGACAAAATCGATAACATCCTGCGGTCCCAGCCAGCGCGTCATAGACGACGGGATTTCGTTGCCAACCAGATGACCCAGCACGGCCGGATGACCTTCGCAGGCTCCCACGGCTTTTTCAATTGTCTCGATGATGCTGCGACGTTGCTTTGCTTCGTTGAGAAATTCGATGTGCTGCTGCCAGGGGATGGTGATCAGCGTGCGCAAGTCGTGCTCGGCACAGATGTCCAGCAACGAGCGGGGCGGCACGTGGTACAGGCGGATAGTATTGATGCCCGCAGCCCGCATCTGCTCGAAGTCCTGGTTAATCCGATCGGCTAGGGGCAGGTAATGCCCATCGTCCTCCCGTGGACGGAAGGGACCGTATGTCACTCCTTTGAGGAAAAACTTACGCTCACCAGCGAACAGGAATTTAGCGCCTGCGCGGATGCGTTCAGGGTTGGTACCGGCTTCCATGAGTGCCCGATTTCAGGCGGTATCGGAAATTAATTCAAGGACAGATCATCAGGAGCAGCAGCTTGAAACCGGCCCCAGGCACCCATTTCGTTGTAGATTGAACTCCAGAGTGACTGGTCGCTGCCTGAAGTCAGCAGGTCGCGCTCGGGAGTTTTGACGAGCCAACTGGAATGCTTGAGTTCGTTTTCCAGCTGTCCGGAACCCCAGCCGGAGTGTCCAACAAATGCGCGCAGGATCGAGCCATTATCATTGACCAGTGATTCCACATCACCGGCCGACATGCTATGCGAGCAAGTGATTGCACCGTCGCTTTGATCCTGCCGGAAGACACAGATGATCAGTTGGTTGCGACCGACTGGACCACCTTTGTATACGGGCATTTGAGCAACCGGCCCCAAGGCTTCTTCGCCGGGGATGATTTCGGCCACCGACTTGCCCAGCGGTTTATTCAGGACAAACCCGAGCGAGCCATTATCATCATGCGAAGCAATATAAATCACTGATTTCCTGAAGCTGGGGTCGAGTAAGCCGGGATGGGCAACCAGCAGGGAGCCTGCCAGGCCGTCGGTCGATGGGTGATCTGAGCTTTGAAAGCGCTGCATAATTAACAATTAGCAGTTTCCGGGCCATACGACAAGAATTACTGTCGCTAACAAAGAATGACTTGCCGGGAAAGTGGATGCGGAGTCGCACTGGAATTTATTTTTTGCGCTGAAGGTAACTCCATGCTGAATACTCGTGGCTAAAAAAAGAGCAATAATGTCGCAGAAATAAGCTGCTTAGTGCTAAAAATATCACACAATGAGTCCTGAACACTATATATTGTTGTGGTGCGATTCGGGTTAAATACATTTTTGATGAGTGCGGGTTTTACCGACGCCGATTTGCCAATGGTCGGGCAATTTAAGAGTTGGGGGGCGGATGTGATCGAGTTGGCGATTGTTGATCCGGCGGCGGTTGATGGACAACGATTGCGGGTAGCTCTAGCGGAATCGGGTCTCCAGCGGCCAGTTGTCTGTGGTGCCTTTGGTGGTGGTCGGGATTTGCGCGGAGATAGCTGGCAAATTGCGGCGTCGGTCGAGTATGTGACGCAATTGATTGAGCTGGCGCAGGAGTTGGGTGCCCCCGTTGTTTGTGGGCCGATGTATTCAGAGACCGGGCGGATCGGGCAGCATACTGAGGCCGCGCGCCGCGAGCAGTTTGACCAGATTGCCGAGTCATTGCGGTCACTGTGTGTCCGGGCTGAAGCTGCCGGTGTGCTGTTGGCGTTGGAACCGCTCAACCGGTTTGAGACCGACTGCATGAATACTATCGGCCAGGCCGTCGAGATGATCGAGCTGGTGGGCAGCCCGGCGTTGAAAATCCACATCGATACTTTCCACATGAATATCGAGGAAGACGATTCCTATGCAGCTATCGTGGGTGCCGCTGAGCATATTGCGCACGTGCATGCCAGCGCCAGCCATCGTGGGCTTCTTGGCCATGACCAGGTTGACTGGGACGGAGTGTTTCGGGCGCTTGCTGAAATTAAGTATGCGGGCGATATAGTGATTGAAAGTTTTACTACTGACAACCAGGCGATCGCCAAGGCCACTTGCATTTGGCGCAGATTATATGAGAGCCCGCAGCAACTTGCAGAAACGGGATTGAAATTTCTGCGCGAGAAAGAGGCTGTTGCAAAACTCCAGGATTAGTTAGAATTAAATAATGTCATGTAACCTCGATACTCCGTTAGCGAAGCAATTTCTTGGAACTTTGTTTGTGGTGCTTCTGTTGATGGGGACCATGCGTGCAGATTCCGGTTTTGTAGATTTATTTGATGGCAAGTCACTTGATGGATGGGATGGTGACCCGCGATTTTGGCGGGTTGAGGATGGAGTGATTGTTGGTGAGACTACCGCTAACAAGAGAACAGAGAGCAACACGTTCTTGATCTGGCAAGGTGGCGAGGTGGCCGACTTTGAGCTGAAAGTTGAGTTCCGGTTGCGTAATCACAACAGCGGGATCCAGTATCGCAGTTTTCCGATTGAAGACCAAAATTGGGTGGTTGGCGGTTATCAGGCTGATATCGATGCGACCGGACAATGGGTGGGTGCTGCGTATGGAGAGAAGTACAAAGGTATGCTTGCGCGGCGTGGAGAAAAAACGATTGTTGGGGAAAAGCAGGGTTCAGCAGAAGTCGTGGCTCTGGTCGGCGATAGTGACGAAATTCTTGCCAAAATCGACCTGGATGGCTGGAACGAGTATCATATTATTGCCCGTGGTAATCAGTGTATCCAGCTGATTAATGGTGTAGTTGTTTCGGAATTTTCCGAAATCTCAGATGACCGGCTAAAGTCAGGATTGATTGCTTTCCAACTCCATGCCGGAGAGCCGATGCAGGTGAAATTTCGCAATATCCGGCTGCGACAGTTAGCGCAGGATGACAAGAAGCAGATCCTCTTCCTGGCCGGCAAAAAGAGTCATGGTTATGGTGCTCACGAGCATCATGCCGGCTGTATGTTGCTGGCTCGCTGTTTGCATGAAAGTGAAGCTGATGTCATTGCTCAGGTGGTTACGGAAGGTGCGTGGCCGGAACCCTGGGTCGGTTATGACAAGCCGGATACTATTGTGATGTATTGCGACGGCTTTAAAGGGCACATGGCCAAGGAACACCAGGAAAAAATCAAGGCGCTTACTGCGGCCGGAGTTGGTGTCGCCTGCCTGCACTTTGCCGTAGAGGTGCATCCCGATGAATTGGGACAGCAATTTCTCGACTGGATTGGTGGCTACTTTGAAATCGGCTGGTCGGTTAACCCGCACTGGGACGCGACCTTTGATAGCTTTCCCGAGCACCCGATCACACAGGGGGTCAAGCCATTTACAATTCGTGATGAATGGTATTACCACATGCGGTTTCAACCGGAGATGGAAGGGGTCACTCCAATCCTCTCGGCACTGCCACCGCTGGAATCACTAACCCGGCGAGCCAGAGATAAAAACCGCGGCAGCAACCCGACTGTGATGGCTAAAGTCGAAGCCGGTGATAAGCAGCATGTCGCCTGGGCTTACGAGCGCTCT
>CAZHRP010000221.1:0-4134 GCA_964535055.1 uncultured Chthoniobacteraceae bacterium | reverse complement strand
ATTCCATCCAGAACGGCATCGGGTAACCGGCGCCGGGGTTACTGAAGCGGCGGCGGTTTTCCTGTTTCGAATAGATCTTGAAGTTACCCATTGGGGTCGGGCTGGACGACTTGCCGACGGTGACTGGAGTTGCCAGCAGGACATTATTGCCTTCGACTACGTACAGCCGCTGGGCAGTAGTGCTTAACTTGACTTTGACATTATTGGGGTTGGTCGGTTGTTTGACTGGCGGGTCGAAATTGAACGACGTCATGCGGGCGGATTGCCGGGTTGTTTCGCATGCGTTCAGTGCCAGTAGCACGGCAGTGATGGCAACTAGTTGTGGCAGTCGGGATAGTAATTGTTTCATGGCTGTCGTTTGGTCTGGCATGACAATGCTGCAGACTATGCGGGATTGCAAGTGCGATGAAGTTAATTTGCCGGTACGGTATAGATTTCCGGTTGTGCGGTTTGTGGCTGTGGTTCGAGGGCTGTCGTGGTTTGCGGGGCAACCTGGCTGCCGGCTATGGCAGACTGATCGAATAGCTGCTGGTCGGCAGCCTGCTTTTCGGCAATGATGAGGGCCCGGCGCCGGTCGCGCTGCAGCATGGATTTTTCCACGTAGCGCCGGTATTCCCGCATGGTTCGCTCCTCTTTGGAAAGAAACATGGAACACGACGTCAGCACGCTAACCGTAGACAGCAGCGCAGCTAGCGCCACGATCTGCCTAAGCAGGTTGGCCGGCCAGGCCGCCCGGCAGCTCAGGTGGATTTTCATCTGCCTTGGAGTCTGTAGGCTGGTTGCTTTCCTCAGTCTGATCATCTGTAGTAGCCGGTGCGTTGGGCGGCGGTGGCGGGTTTTTCATTTCACCATGTTGGATGATGTCACGGATCTGGCTGCCATCGAGAGTCTCGTATTCGATCAGGGCTTTAGCGATGGCGTCCAGTTTTAGCCGGTTTTCGGTGAGGATTTTGCGTGCCCTGGCGTAGGCATTATCAATCAGTTCCTTGACTTCAGCATCGATAATTTGCGCGGTAGATTCCGAGTAATCTCGGGCTTTGGAGATATCGCGGCCCAGGAAGACATAGTCTTCATGCTCGCCGTACTCGACCATGCCAAGCTTATCACTCATGCCCCATTCGCAAACCATCTTACGGGCCATGCCGGTAGCCATACGAATATCACCGGATGCACCACTGGTCACATCACCGAACACGATATCTTCGGCAACCCGCCCGCCCATCGCCACCACCAGCTGGTCGAGCAATTCCTTGCGGCGGGTATTATACTTGTCCTCTTCCGGCAGCCACATGGTAGAGCCGAGGGATGGACCGCGCGGGATGATGGTCACCTTGTGCAATGGCTCGGTGTGCTCGAGCATCTCGAGGATCAGTGCGTGGCCGGCTTCGTGGTAAGCGGTATTCTCTTTTTCCTTCTCGCTGATTGCCAGACTGCGCCGCTCCTTACCCCAACGAACCTTATCGCGGGCCTCTTCCAGTTCGGGCAGGGTAATCGCCTTGAGTCCCTTGCGGGCGGCGATCAGTGCGGCTTCGTTGATCACATTCGCCAACTCGGCACCGGAATAGCCGGGAGTGCCGCGGGCGATCACTGCCAGATCAACCCCCTCCGCCACTTTTACCTTTTTGGCATGCACCTTGAGGATTTGTTCGCGGCCTTTGACGTCAGGCAGGTTGACCGTGATCTGGCGGTCGAAGCGTCCCGGGCGCAGCAGTGCCGGGTCGAGCACGTCCGGCCGGTTAGTGGCAGCGATGATGATCACGCCTTCCTGGGTGTCAAAGCCGTCCATCTCGACCAGCAATGCATTCAATGTTTGCTCGCGTTCATCGTGGCCACCGCCTAGTCCGTGGCCACGATGACGACCCACAGCGTCGATTTCATCGATAAAGATCAGGCAGGGTGCTGATTTCTTGCCCTGCTCGAACATGTCGCGTACCCGTGAGGCACCGACACCCACAAACATTTCTACGAAGTCAGATCCGCTGATACTGAAGAATGGTACATCGGCTTCACCGGCGATGCCACGGGCCAACAGCGTCTTACCGGTACCGGGAGGGCCAATCATCAGGACACCCTTGGGGATGCGTCCGCCCAGCTTCTGAAACTTTTTCGGGTCTTTGAGGAAATCAACTATCTCAGAAACTTCTTCTTTGGCCTCTTCGACGCCGGCAACATCTTTGAAAGTAATTTTATTTTTTTCGCGGTTGAGCATGCGGGCTTTGCTCTTGCCAAAGTTCAGGGCGCCCTTGCCGGCTGACTTGATTTGCGACCGGAACAGGAAATACAGGATGACCAGAAAGAGGGCAATCGGCAGGAAGCCGATCAGGGCCGAGGCCAGCAGATTCGACTCACGCTTGATCACCGGTACGATCCCGGCCTCACTCAATTTGCTTTCCAGTCCCTCGTTGAAGCTCAAATAAACTTGAGTCCGGAAGGGAGTGCCTGTCAGTTCGCCGTCACCGGTCAACTCGCCACCGGCAGCCTCACGAAAGCCGCGAATGTACTGGGTCTTGCTACCCTCCTCGATAACCAGCTCAAGCGGCTGCTCGCCGGTATGGATGACTTCACCATTTTCCAGCAGGTTTAAAAATTCGGGGTAGGCGATGTCTTTGACATTGGCGTAAGGGCCTCCGCGAAACATAAATGCACCGCCGATCAGGGCAAATGCGATGGCAAATAAGATGATGCCGCGCCAGTTGAAATTTGGTTCGTTATTGCCGGGCTTTTGCCCGTCCTGATTGTTGTTATTATTTTCTGACATACTGAATAATTAAAAATTGTAACATAATAATTTTGCTTTGCCTAATTATTCTACTAGTGGCGATATGATCGGGACGCAACGAGGGCAGTACCTGAATCATTCAATAGTTGCTGAACACGAGGTTGTGGCATAATCTCAGCGTAACATGCTTGGTCATTTTATTAACTGGTGGCGATCGCTCAATTTACCACAACAAATTGTCATAGTGATAGCCTGTTTATTCGCATTGGCTGCTATTATTTATCCCACCTGGCGGGAAGTTTACACCAATGAAGCAGGTGCCTTTGATCTGATCGACCACGGCCGCCATTTCATCTGGGAGCAACCTGCAGAAATCGAGGGTCGGCCGAGCCAGGGGGTTAAAGTTAACACCTCCGAACGCTCAGCTACGCTGGTCGGAATTGCGATCGTTACACTAATTCTGTTTTTTATTTTGAAACAAAAATCTCAGCAACACTCTCGACAGGATAGCGACAATTTGAAATTCTGACCGGAAAGAATTATGTCGAAGCATTCATCATTTGCTCCGGGCAGAGTAGAGCTACTCGGTAATCACACCGACTACAATGATGGTACCGTGCTGGCAGCGGCACTGGATATCGGGGTCACTATTGACGGTACCGCTAACAGCGACGATGCCATCACTCTTCGCTCGGAAGACTTTGGGCGTACCGCTAAGACCACTCTCGGTGAGCTGGCTGCTGATCCGGATGAATCCTGGGCCAGCTACCTTATTGGAGTGGTCAAAGAATTCAAGGAAATGGGATTTGCGGTTGGCGGCTTTGACGCGGTTTTTCGCAGTACGATACCGGTGGGTGCGGGGCTTTCCAGCTCGGCAGCATTGGAAGTCGCAACAGGCATGTTACTGCAGAAGCTGTTCGGATTCACCGTCGAACCAATGGTGCTGACCAAAACATGCCGCCGTGCGGAAAACCGCTTTGTCGGAGTCAATTGTGGATTGCTGGATCAGGCGACCTCAGTGTTCGGGCGGCGCAATCATGTGGTGCACCTCGATTGCCGCGAAGAATCGGTGGCGATGATTCCGATGCCGGCGAATTGCCAACTGCTGATAGCCAATACCAATATTCGACATAATCTGACTGGTGGCGAGTATAATGAGCGGCGCCATTCATGCATGAAAGCGGCCCGCCGTCTAGGCGCTACAGCGCTGCGTGATGTCACCCCCGGCCAACTGGAAGAGAATGCCGACGAACTGCCTGACCTGCTATTGCGGCGGGCGCGCCATATCGTCGGTGAAATCGACCGGGTACGGCGTGGCAGCCTGGCCCTGCGGAGTGGTGATGTAGCGGAATTTGGCAAACTCATGTTTGAGTCGCATCACAGTTCGATCGTTAATTTTGAGAACAGCAGCAAGG
>CAZHRP010000220.1:0-4134 GCA_964535055.1 uncultured Chthoniobacteraceae bacterium | reverse complement strand
CGTAGCGGTTCTGCCAGCGGCTGGTCACTTCCCATGGCGCATACCAGGCATGCAAGGCCGGGTAGGGTAATGCCGCATCCTGTCTGGTATCATGCGTGATTGGCAAATAATCGACGATATTTTCATTCTGATAGCGATCGAGAGCACGCTTACCCTGATCGATGCGTTGTTGCTGGTAGCCGGATGCGGCTTCGAGACTGACATCATCGAAGTAAAATCCTGAACCCCGATGAAGGCATCAATATCATCAGAGCGACTCGCGGCATGCAATGAATAGGCACCACCCTTACAAATGCCCAGAACAATCACCTTATTCACTTGCGGAAAGTTGTCAGATTCTTTGAGATACTTGGCTAATGCTTCGATGTCCTCGGCCTTGTGTTCCGGATGTTCCAGTTGCCGCGGCGCACCATCGCTCAGCCCAAAATACCTGTGGTCAAACGTGATAGCCGGGACCCGCTCTCGGCAAGGCGCCTGGCATACTGGAACGGTGCCTGTTCCTGAATTTGGCCGATGGCTGCAGTTATTATTACGACAATTCGGGAATTATCATTGCCTTGAAAAAACTTTCCGCGACAGATGTCGCCGTTACTATAGAATTCGATGAGTTGGCTCATAAATGTATCTTAACAAAAAAGCCGGGCACGTCCATACCTTCTAATGAGTTTATGCTGTTGTCGGTGACCGTAGATAATATCTTTGAGAAATGTGCCGATTCATCTGGAGCACACGACATCCTCAATCCTGAGCTTGCCCGGTTGGTGGATCTATGGCTCAATCACATCATATGATTATGCAAGCTCGCCGAACCATCGTTTATCCATTATTTCTGCTGGTCGCATTTCTATTGAGTAGCTGCGGTGGCGCTAAAGGTCCCAGTGAAGCTGAAGTTCGCCAGGCAGTGCAGGACCGTCTCAATAATATCAATTCGAATGTTGCGGCGATGAGTAGTACGCCGATACGGGAAGGTGACCCGATGAGCGCCATGAGCCGCCTTATGGGAGCGGTGGTCGGTGACCTCCAGGTCAACATCGCCGAGTTCAAGCTGCTTGGCACCCAGAAAGCCCATGACCGTCCAGGCTGGGTCTGTACCTACTACTGCCGGCTCGAGATGTCCGGCGGCAATAGCCCTGCAGCATTCAATTTTCTGAATTCCATCGGTGGGGAAAATGTTACGGCCAACTTTATCCAGTCCGACGATGGCAACTGGATTATGTTACCGCCGGAAGAGTAGCCGACGCCGCTGTCAGTGGTACTTGGTTGACAAGAACTGGCCTGATTGGGTGACTGTTACATAGATTCAGCGCATGACGGTCTACTGGCATAGTTTCATTTTTTTTATTATTAGCGGAACAGTTTTGCTTGCAGCAGAAAATAATCGAACACCCATGGAGTTAGCCGACTTTGATCATCCGCGAGTGCTGAGCACCCTGTTTTATCCGCGCGAGGCCAGATCCGGTAGCAGCAGGCTCCCCAATGCGACTGATGGCACGATCGCAGTCGACGAAGCAGTCAGCCTGGGCTACCGGCTATTTCTGCATGAACCAGAGTCACCGCTGATCCTGCATTTCCATGGCAATGGTGAGGTGGCAGCGGACTATGATGGGGTCGCGCCCTTATTCCATGAAATAGGAGTGTCACTACTGGTCGTCGATTACCGCGGCTACGGCTGGAGTACGGGAACGCCAACGGTCAGCACATTGCTGAGCGACGCAGAAATGGTAGTGAAAGCGATGCCGGAGGTATTGCAAAGCCACGGCATTACCAGCAAGCGGTATTTTGTCATGGGGCGTTCACTCGGCAGTGCCCCAGCGATCCATGCCATGCACACGTTCCCGGAAAAATTCGCCGGACTGATCGTCGAGAGCGGCTTTGGCCGTGCCACCAACCTCTTCCGCAGGCTCGGACTGCCGGAAGAAGTCACCGCCAAAATGCAGGACCCGGTCGGCAATGACGTAAAAATACGTTCGATCAAAATGCCGGTGCTGATCATCCACGGCGAAGAAGATACCCTGCTGCCGATTTCCCACTCTGAGCTGCTGTATGAAAACTCAGCGTCCACTGACAAAAAATTCCTGCGCATCCCGCATGCCGGCCATAACAACCTGTCGGCCCACGGCAAGGACAAATACCTTCGCGCAATCCGCCAATTGGTTGTTGCTGCCGCGACTGGTTCTGATTAGTCGGTTTAGGCCCGGTGCGAACTCGGGATTTGATTGATTAATGCCAGATCTATCGCCACAGACTTGACTGCGATGGCCGGTGCCTGTCAGATGACAGCCGAAATCATCACAGTGCCTATGACCACCAAGCCGAACCGCTCCAGCAAGTTGCTTAAACTGCGCCGCGGCTTACGCGACCGCTGGTTGTCAATTTCAATAGCTGTTTCCGCCCTGTTATTGCTTGGTGGCTCACTTTCCATTCTATTTTTTGACAACCGACAACCAGGTAATTAACGTCTCACCATCACTGCTGGTAGTGCCAAAGGGTTACGGCATCAGATAGCCCAGTCGCTGCAGACGCACGCTGCTCAGCGCCGACTGACTCTGGAAATCTCCGCCTCAGCCGGCTCTGCTGCAGCATTGAATCAATTGGCAAAGGGCCATGTCGATCTAGCGCTGATCCAGGGTGGCTTACGAGATAAGGATTTTACCGGAGTAGAACAAGTTGCGGCTTTGCATCTCGAGCCACTGCATTTTGCGGTTCGTCCCAATTTGTGGAATGAGGATCCGGAGAATTGCGTTCGTGCGTTGCGTGGCAAAGTAATTAACCTAAGCAGCCGAGGCAGCGGGACTAGCCTGCTGGCCGCCGAGATCCTCAAATTTTCCGGACTTCAGCCGGAGCAGGACTTTATCTCCACCTATTATAGTTACCGTGAATTGATGACCGCGTGGGATAAGTTGGAGCCACAACCAGATGCAGTGTTTAGGGTATCCTCATTACCGTCACCATTAATCCAGAAAGTTGTTCGCCACCACGGATTTCGGCTGGTTGCAATTGCCGGGCGCAAGCCTTTCGTATGGATTGGGCCAACCCGGCGCAGGAAGCTGAAGGTCCTACCAGTGTTGCGCGTGCCCACATTGCGCAAACCTTCATCCCGGCATTCACCTACAATGTGGACCCACCAGTACCCAACATCGATCTCCCCAGTATGCCTTCGGTCAGCAAGTGGCGTGGGCGGTGGAACCGCGCTGGATTTGCGGGGCTTGAGGATGCGTCTGGCCGGGGACGCAAGCCGAGCGTTTCGGCACAGGCCGTTGGCAAGGCCTTGAGTTTGGCGGCAACTTCCACTGCTCACGGCGGCGCGTGGAGTGTGAGGGAAATGGCGGCTCACACCGGACTGAGCAAATCGAGCGTCCAGCGACTCTGAGCCGGGCACGGCATTGCCCCTCACCGGGTGCGAAGCTTCAAGCTCTCCAATGATAAGGAGTTTGAGGAAAAGTACTGGGACGTGGTCGGCCTTTATCTCAACCCTCCGCAGAACGCAGTGGTGCTTTGTTGCGACGAAAAGAGCCAGTGCCAGGCACTCGAACGCACGCAAACCGGATTGCCGCTTGGCCAAGGCCATATCCGCACGCGCACTCACGACTATTACCGCCACGGGACAGTGACGCTCTTTGCCGCGCTAGACTACCTCAGCGGCAAGGTTCTCGCCCATACAGCCAAGCGCCACCGGCACACTGAATGGTTGGCATTCCTGAAAAAGATCGACGCTTCGGTGGCCCCCGAAAAAGAAATCCACATCATCTGCGATAATTACGTCACCCACAAACATCCTAAAGTCAAATCCTGGCTGGCCCGCCACAAGCGCTTCCACCTGCACTTCACCCCGACCTCCAGCTCCTGGCTCAACATGGTAGAACGCTTCTTCGGCGAGATAACGCGTAAGGTCATCCACCTCAGAAGCTTTCAAAGCGTCCCGGAGCTTGTCGCTGACATCTACCGCTTTCTTGATCATCACAACCTGAAACCGACCCGTTACCAGTGGACCGCTGACCCCCAGGCTGTACTCGACAAAATCAACCGCGCTTGGGAAGCTCTTCTTGAAGAAAAATATAACCCTATTTCTGGGACATCACACTAGCCCGGATCAATCACAAGCCATCTATCGTAGTGAGGCGCAGACCCCGATGT
>CAZHRP010000219.1:0-4146 GCA_964535055.1 uncultured Chthoniobacteraceae bacterium | reverse complement strand
GACAGTGGCACATGAACCGCCATTTGATCGCCATCGAAATCAGCATTGTAAGCAGTACATACCAGCGGATGAACACGAATCGCTTCACCCTCGATCAACACCGGTTCAAACGCCTGAATCGATAGCCGGTGGAGAGTCGGAGCACGATTCAGCATAACCGGATGTCCCTTGGTCACTTCCTCGAGGATATCCCAGACTTCAGCGGTCTGGCGTTCGATTAGTTTTTTCGCACTACGAACCGTGTGCACGTACCCAAGTTCCTTGAGCCTGCGAATGATGAATGGTTCGAAGAGCACCAAAGCCATCTTTTTAGGCAAGCCACACTGGTGCAATTTCAGCTCCGGGCCGATCACGATGACCGACCTGCCCGAGTAGTCAACGCGCTTGCCAAGCAAGTTTTGCCGGAAGCGTCCGCCCTTACCCTTGAGCATGTCACTGAGTGACTTCAGGGCACGGTTACCAGCTCCAGTGACTGCGCGTCCGTGGCGCCCGTTATCAAACAGCGCGTCGACAGCTTCCTGAAGCATGCGCTTTTCGTTGCGGATGATGACATCCGGGGTTTTTAGCTGCAGCAGGTTTTTGAGGCGGTTATTTCGGTTGATTACCCGGCGATAGAGATCGTTGAGATCAGAAGTAGCAAAGCGACCACCCTCCAGTGGCACCAACGGTCGCAGATCAGGTGGTATCACCGGCAAGACTTCCATGATCATCCACTCAGGACGGGATCGCGAAGAGATGAACCCCTGCACCAACTTGAGTCGCTTAGCCAGCTTTTTGCGGGTCTGCTTGGATCTGGTATTGAGCATTGCCTCCTCGAGGTCGATTTGTAACTGCGCCAGGTCCAACTTGGCCAGCAAATCACGGATCGCTTCTGCACCAATTCCGGCTGTGAATGCCTCGCCGTACTGGTCTTGCGCTTCTCGGTATTCAATTTCATTCAATAGCTGGCATTGTTCGAGCGGTGTATTGCCCGGATCAATCACGACGAAATCCTCGTAATAGATCACCCGCTCGAGCTGGCGACTGGTCATGTCAAGAACCAGTCCAATTCGTGAGGGCATGCATTTATAAAACCAGATATGTGATACCGGCACTGCCAGTTCAATGTGCCCCATGCGTTCGCGACGCACTCGACTCAGGGTCACTTCCACACCACAACGGTCGCAGATTACCCCTTTGTGTTTGATGCGTTTGTACTTGCCGCAGGAACATTCCCAATCCCGAGTAGGACCAAAAATACGCTCGCAAAACAAGCCACCTTTTTCCGGTTTAAAGGTCCGATAATTAATGGTTTCGGGGTTCTTTACCTCACCATTGCTCCATGACCTGATCGTGTCAGGTGAGGCAACTGTAATTGCAACTTCGTCGAATCCAACGGAGCGCTCTTCACCGAATATTTCGCGCAAATTATTTTCACTCATAACTATATTCCTCCCGCTATTAGATTGTAGCTTTTTAATTAGCCGGCCTCTTCTGTTAAGGCAGGCATGGTGGGTTTAGCCGAACTAGCACCAACTTTGGCGTCCAGCCCGAGGCTTTGCATTTCCTTGATCAAAACGTTGAATGATTCCGGGGTGCCGGCTTCCAGTGTATTGTCACCCTTGACTATCGACTCGTAGATACGGGTCCGGCCCTGAACATCATCCGACTTAACGGTTAACAGTTCCTGCAAGGTGTAGGCAGCGCCATAGGCTTCCAACGCCCAGACCTCCATCTCACCGAAGCGCTGGCCGCCATATTGTGCCTTGCCCCCCAGTGGCTGCTGGGTAACCAGCGAGTACGGTCCGACAGCACGTGCGTGAATCTTATCGGCTACCAGGTGGCCTAGCTTCAACATATAGATGTATCCTACCACAACCCGCTGATCGAAGCGTTCTCCGGTGCGGCCATCATGCAGATACGACTTGCCGAGGTTATTGGTCCAGGTAAAGCCGTCAACTTCGGAGGCTTCATCGAGGTACTCACGGATTTTCTTTTCAGAGATGCCATCGAAGACCGGGGTACCAACTTTGAAGCCTAGAGCCTTGGCGGCAACACCGAGATGGGTTTCCAGCACCTGTCCAACATTCATGCGGCTGGGAACACCGAGCGGGTTGAGGCAGATATCAACTGGCGTGCCATCGTCCAGAAATGGCATATCCTCTTCAGCGACTATTCTGGCAACCACACCTTTGTTACCATGGCGGCCGGCCATTTTGTCACCCACGCTGAGTTTGCGTTTACTGGCAATATAAACTTTGACCTGCTTGATGATACCCGGATCGACATCGTCGCCGCTTTCAATCTGATTCATGCGCCGATCGCGATCGAGGTCGATATCTTGGAAACGGCTTTCATACGAACTAATGATTTCGTTGATCTTGTTGCGGATCGGGCTGGGATCGATTTCGATATGGTTATAGACAGCCGCCAACTTGCGCAATAAGGTCTTGGTGATTTTCCGGTTGGCCGGGATGATGATCTCACCAGTCTCAGCATTAACCACGTCGAGTGGAATTTTTTCACCCAACAGAATATTGGATAGTGCCTCCGTTAATTGCTCGTGCAACTCGTCTTTTTTCTTCTTGTGCTCGTCGGCAATCGTCTTGGTCTGGCGTTTAGTTTCCGCTGGAGTCAACTTTTGTTTTTGGGTCTCGGTTCTTGAGCTAACCTTGACATCCATAATGATGCCATAGGTGCCGGAGGGCACAACCAACGATGTGTCCTTAACGTCTGCCGCTTTTTCACCGAAGATCGCACGTAATAACCGCTCCTCGGGAGCTAATTCCGTCTCGCTTTTCGGGGTAATCTTGCCAACTAGGATATCACCCGGCTTGACCTCTGCACCGATCCGGATAACGCCGTCGGGACCAAGGTTGCGCAAGGCATCCTCACTGACATTCGGGATGTCGCGGGTAATTTCTTCCGGGCCCAGTTTGGTGTCCCTGGCTCCAATCTCAAATTCGTCGATGTGGATCGATGTATAGATGTCTTCTTTGACTACCTTGCGAGAAATCAGGATAGCATCCTCAAAGTTGTATCCATTCCATGGCATGAAAGCTACCAGCACGTTGCGGCCCAAGGCCAGTTCGCCTTGTTGAGTATTCGGGCCATCCGCTATGACCATGCCTTTCTTGATTTTGTCACCTTTTGCGACAATCGGCTTCTGGTTCATGCAGGTACCGGCATTGGAGCGCATGAATTTTCGTAATTCATACAAATAGATACCGTTTTCCGGGTCGTGCTTGAGCTTACGCCGGTTGTCGGGCAAGCTGCCATCATTGGTGATAATGATATTTTCAGCAGTCACTGATGCCACTACGCCATTCTCTTCGGCCACTACAACAGATCGCGAATCACGGGCTACTTTGCCCTCGATCCCGGTACCCACCAATGGCGACTCGGAGCACAGTAATGGCACACCCTGGCGTTGCATGTTGGAGCCCATAAGAGCACGGTTGGCATCATCATGTTCCAGAAATGGAATCAATCCGGCTGCTACCGACACCAATTGTTTGGGCGAGACATCCATGTAGTGGATTTTGTCCGGCTCCATTTCCAGGAAGTCACCCCGATATCGTACCGAAACCCGCGGGTTGACAAACTTACCCTTATCATCAAGTGGAGCGTTGGCCTGGGCGACCATATAGTTTTCTTCCTGATCCGCAGTCAGGTAGTCGATCTTGGTCGTTACGCGACCTTTTTCTACCTTGCGGTAGGGAGTTTCGATGAACCCGAATTCATTAATACGGGCGTAGGTACTCATGGAACTGATCAGGCCAATGTTGGGACCTTCCGGCGTTTCAATCGGACAAATTCGTCCGTAATGAGAGGGGTGAACATCACGCACCTCAAAACCGGCACGATCGCGACTGAGGCCACCAGGACCGAGTGCCGATAACCTGCGCTTGTGCGTCAGTTCAGCCAGCGGATTGGTCTGATCCATAAACTGGCTGAGCTGAGAGCGCCCGAAAAAGTCACGAATGACAGCGCTAAGTGCCTTGGGGTTGATCAGCTTCTGTGGCGTCATGCCATCGATGTTCACATCGAATAACGTCATCCGCTCTTTGACCAGGCGCTCGGTCCGCGCTAACCCGACGCGACATTGGTTTGCCAGCAACTCACCGACCGTGCGCACCCGACGACTCCCCAAATGATCGATATCAT
>CAZHRP010000218.1:3662-4148 GCA_964535055.1 uncultured Chthoniobacteraceae bacterium | reverse complement strand
GGTACCAGCACGGTATAAGCACCAGCAGGGGCCACGGTCAGGATGGTTTCGCCCGACGGGAAGTAGTGGCCGACCAGGTCCTTGGTATTGCGGGTGACTACGACACCATCAGTGGTAGCCCGCAGCTCTAGAGACTCGCGCAAGCTGCGCACTTCGGCCAGCCGCGACCGGTTTTGTTCGAGCTCGGCGAGTAGCGGTGCCAGCGATTCCGGCAGGTTATGGTAATTGGCCAGCTTGATCCTGGCCTCAAGCTGGTCATGCTGCAGGATTAGCGATTGGTATTCGGTTTCAACTTCCGCGTTGGCCAACTCGACCAGCAACTGGCCGGCGCTGACCCGATCGCCCTCGCGCACATGGATCGACTGGGCAAAGCCGCCGACGACACTGCGAATATAATCAGCGTTGTTCAGCTCGATCACGCACGAGCGCTGCACGGTCTTGGGCAGGGGAACCAGCGAGAGCAGTCCCAGCCCGGCGACTACGGCC
>CAZHRP010000218.1:0-3652 GCA_964535055.1 uncultured Chthoniobacteraceae bacterium | reverse complement strand
CGCGATTGCGAGCAGCGGGCGTAAGCGCCCGCGCCAGCTTTTTAATCGTCCTTCTTTTTTCATTTCATTAAACATGCGTGCCAGCGGCAGCCCAATAGTAGCGGTGACAAACATGCAGGCCAGCACAATCGCGATCAGGCGCAAACCGACTGCGGCCATCGCCGTGTCCAACCGGCTAAACAGAAACGAGAACAGGAAGGCCATATAGAAAAACGAGCACACCGCATAGATGGCCAGGGTGCGGCGCTGCCGCGGGCTGACCGACAGCGGTTTGTTCTTAACCGCACTGCGGCCCATGAAGAAGACCCGGAAGATGCGCCCGATATACTTCATCGCCTTGGCTCGCAGGTTGGGGATCTCGAGCCAGTCGCTCAGGATGTAATAGCCGTCGAAGCGCAGCATCGGGTTGGCATTGAAGACGATGGTCGAAAAACTGGCGATCATGATCGCATTCAAGGCCAGGTCTTTGAACACGCCGGGTTGCAACGCCAACCACACCGGCACCAACAGCGCCGCAAATAATAACTCAACATAAATCCCCGCCGCCGATACCAGCATCCGGTGGTACTTGTTTTTAAACAACCAGGCATCCGAGGTATTAATATACAGTAGCGGCATGAAAAACAGGAACATGAAGCCGGCTTCGTGGACCTCGCCGCCATAGTGTTTGCAGGCTACTCCATGGCCGATCTCGTGGATGATCTTGAGTACGAAGAATGTTCCGATCAGCATCACCAGGTTGGTGAAGCTGCTGAACCAGCCACTGTGCATAACCATCTGGTCGGCATTGGTGAAAACCAGGATCAATGCATTTACCCCCAGCGCTGCCGCCGCCAGGTTGAACCACGGCGTGAAGACAAAACCCAGCTTGGGTGTCAGCCAGCGCAAAAATGTGTCCGGATCACTGAGCGAGCGGTAGATGCGCATCCAGCCGGTCAGGCCTTTCACCATCCGCATCTTGGCCTGTTGCTGTTCCTTGTTCTTTTTCAGCACCAGTTGCTTCCTGCCATCCACCCGGCACAGTCGCTGGTTGAGCAGCTGCCGGTTGATCGCCATCGCCTTGGTCAGCAATTCATTCTCGGAAAATTCCAGCGCCAGTTGCGGATAGCTGCGCAACCACAAATCCGGCAGCTCGCGCAACCTGGTCGGCGTCACCACCAGCGCCGCCAATTCGTAATCCCGCCACGGCAGCCGCGAAAACTCCGAGGACACCGGGTCGCGGATGATCGCAAATGGCTCGCCATCATAGTAGTGCTTGACGACCCGCAGGTCGGCCCGTAGCGGTTGCATCAGAATCGGGCCTTGCGGCCCGCCGGCCTTGGGTTGCTGCTCAGTCGTGTTTGCGCTGGTCATGATAAGTACCCTGGTAATACTGGCTGCCGCCACTGCCTGGCACCGTCGGGCCGCGTGTAACCGGTAATCCATCCGGCAAAGAATTCACCGACAGTTACTTCCACGTATGTCTCGAATTGACTGATAATTTGCATGTGTGGCAGGCATTTTTTTTCAGAGGGCTAAAAATGCAAGCACAAAATTTGCGCAGGTCGAATTGCTGAATCTGTATGATACTAAGTAAATTCAATGCTTCAGGCGGTAATTAAGGGAGAATGCTTGCAGGAAAAAAAAATACAAATTAACCCCCAGGGCCTATTTACAAAGTTGCAAGACTTCACTACTCTGTGTCCATCAGTCAGAACACCAGTGAATGTTGTTCTGGACATAAAGTATGTGCTTGTATAAAACAGGCACACGCAAGTTGTATTAAAAAACCAAGGAAAAAGAAAGTAACTAACAACAAACCAGAACAAACACCATTCACGGAGGAAAATTATGAATACCGATCCAAACAATTACACCAATAACCACAACTCAACTAACGAGAATATCAATATGAATAACGACAATAGCTACAACTGGGATAAAGAGCTGCTGCAGCAGCTGAGTGACATCGAAAAATTAGAAGACCGCCGCACCCCGGCCGTCGTCGTCAACGGCAGCTCGCTCGATCAGGGCGTGCTCTCCGTCGTTTTCGATGATGGCAACGATGGTATTACCGATACGACCGGTACCCTCAGTAATCTGGCAAATGCCACACAGTTGGCCACTACCAAACTGGGTTACGCCGGAGTGCTAGGTGGTACTACGACACCAAGCCAGGCTCCGTTTGGCTTCCAGTTCACTGCAAAATTCTCGGCAAACATTACACAGCTGCAGTCGATTGAAACCATCAAAATCGACCTTGGCGACGGGGATAATTATCTCAAGCTGACTGACGAGTTCCTGAGTGAGTTCAAATCACTGGAGAAGATCTACATTACATCCGGTGATGGTGATGATTCTATTACCACCGAAACTAACCTTGATCTGGGTGGGGTCGACCTGTTCATCGATACCGATGGCGGTGATGACACCGTAGTGCTTGACTTATATAATAGTGGAGCTGATGCACAGGTATCGCTAAACACCGGCGCCGGTGAAGATGCAGTTGGTATCGGTATTAATTCTGACACGGAGCTGGATGCTATCGATATGGATATCGATACTGGACTCGATGATGATACAGTGTTCTTAGGCGATTTCCCTGATGACGTTGTCGACATCGATAATGGTTCCCTGGATATCAATACCGGCCAGGGTGATGATTATGTTCTTATCTTTAATGTCATCGACAGCAACAGCAGTACCAATGAAACCATCTATATCGATACCTCGGATACCAATGTTGCCAATGATGGCAATGACTCGGTCAACTTTAACTATGCCGGCGTTGGCGGTAAAAACGACGTCGAAGCATTCGACATCAAAACCGGTACGGGCGACGACAAGGTTTATATCTATGATGGCTATGGCAACAACAATGACATCGACTCGGATGTGATTGCCGACCTCGGCGAAGGTGATGACCAGTTTGGTGATGGGGGCGAATGCCTGGAAGATGGCAAAATTAATGATTACGACTTTGACGGTAACGACACGGTAACCGGTGGTGACGGCAACGACTCGATCTTCACTGACGGCGGTAACGATAAAGTGATCGCCGGTGATGGCGATACCGGCGACGACCTGATCGTTACCTACGAAGGCAATGATGTCATCGAAGGTGGTGAAGGCAACGACGAGATCATCAGTGGTACCGGCAACGACACCATCGATGCCGGTAAAGGTGATGACCTGGTATTCTCAGGATATGGCAATGACTCGGTTCGCCTCGGCCCTGATGCCTATGGCGCTGGTGACGATAATGATACTTTGTGGGATACCGACGGCAATAACAGTGTTATTGGCGGCTACGATCCTGACTTCATCTTCCTTGGCTACAGCACTGACATAGCGGCAGGTAATGATACTGTATTCGGTGGCTATGGCGCTGATACGATCATTGATGAAAGAGGTTCCGACAAACTGTACGGCCAACAGCAGTATGATGTCATTATCTCATTAGACGATGACCCTGACACGCTCGATGGCGGTTCCGCTTCAGACATTCTTTTTGATGCCGATGGCAGTACCTACGCTAAAGGCGGTTCCGGTGATGATTTCATCACTATGGGTGGTGCTATTAGTATCAATACACCTGAATTCAAGAATTGCTTTGATGGCGGCCTCGGTGTTGGCCAGGATCATCATCTCGGAGATGATGGTGCGCGCCGGC
>CAZHRP010000217.1:0-4159 GCA_964535055.1 uncultured Chthoniobacteraceae bacterium | reverse complement strand
AACAATATCGACGCGCAACGATTTAATCGATGGCAGATAGCTCCAGCAGAGCATTCGCCGGTAGGGTAAAAAAGCAGAAATGAGCTGTGCACAACGCTCGGCCTGGCTCTTGTTGCCATTTCCGGAGCCATGAAATTCGACCAGCATTTCATTCTGTTTGCTGCTCAGGGCCAGACGCGGTTCGCGTGGCGAGCGAATCTGTGCGACTGCATCCGGCTCATTTCCTGCCGCAACTGCTTCGGCCACAGTAGCTGGCTTCGGTTTATCCTGATGCGTTTTCATCGGTGGTTACTCAGGTTAGAATGTTATGCAACGCGCGAGCCAATCGACGGCGGGTTGCCGGATCGGTTTTCCAGGTGGTAGGGTCATGCAGGCTGAGTAACTCGGTCTCTGACAGATAAGTATTACGCTGCCGGATCATGCTTTTGGTGTGGCTGCGGTAGTGCAGCAGGACTTTGGGTAGTACCTCGTGGCGGTAGCCTGCAGCGGCCAGTCGCATGAAGATGTCCCAATCGGCGTATGGGTTATCGAAGTTGGCGCGATAGCCACCGAGTTTGCGGATCACCTTGGTCCGGAAAATCGCATTGGTATCACCGAAAACATTGCGGCGCAGCCCGCCCAGCAGATCGCTGCCTGAAGGGTAGTTGGTGGCCTTGAAAACCAGCTCACCATCAGCGTCTTGTTGGCCGTCCGCGAACGATGTGATATAGCAGGAGAACGCATCGGCACGCGGGTTGCGCTGCAGCGCACGACAGAAGTCAGAAGTCATCTCCGGGACTGGTAGATTGTCACCGTCAACGATAATAATGAATGGGTCGGCGGTAGTTTCCACTACATGGTTGCGCGGGCTCCAGTAGCCCTCGTGGGGTAGCTCAACAAAAGTAAATTGCGGATAGCGCTCTATGTAGGCGTGGAATGCCTCGAGTGCCTCAGCATCCGTCGAGCCATCATCGACCACTACCACATTCTGGTGCGGGTAATCCTGGGCCTGCAGGCAATCGAGTGTTTCCTGCATTAAAGTTCCCAGGTTGTAGTGTGACACAGCCACGGTGACTGGTGTATCCAGTTGCTCACCGGTCTGGATCCTGCTTGCTTTAGTGGTCGCCCGCTTCTTGTTTTTGCGTTTACCACTTGACCACTCTGGTTGCGGGCTGTCGCCTGACCAGCAGTGCTGCAGGGCAGCGAGCAATTCATTATTGCGGCCCTCGGTAAAGGACCGGTTCTGCTCCGTAGCCTTAGTTTTAATGGCGCAGAATTCACCGGATCTGGCAAATACTACCGGGATGCCGTGCGATGTCAGCCAGTGGATGGTCGGCGAGTACCATGGGGTGGGGGCTATGACGACCGCGCGGTTTGCCCGCAGTTGGTTGATTACCTGGATCGCACTGGCGGCAAAATGTGCCGCCAATTTCTCCTGCTTAGCCACCTCGTCCAGCGCCCGGCGACGGCTGGCCGGGGCCAGTACCGAAAAGACACCGCGCCGTCTGGCGGCTGTGGCAAGCTGCGTGTAATCGGCTAGCAGCGGCCCCTCGTTTTGATTGACCAGCAACACCGCACGTGAAGCGATTTCTTCAAATGGCTCCTGGGTGTCTGTCGGATACTCCAGCGGCTGGCAATTTACCCGTGGAATTGGCAGCGCAAACTGGTGCTCCAAGAAGCCGGAAAAGTTATCGTCGAGGCAAATGACATCCGTGGCCAGACGCAGGCATTCCGCCTCGTAGAACTGGATAGTCAAATCGCGCTCCCGCAACTGGCGCCGGCGCCCAAAATAACAATCCGCAGTTTCCAGCTGATCGAGATGTAGCGACAGCTTGCAATCTTCAAACCCGAGGCCCGCCTGTTGGGCCTGGAGCAAGCGCAATGCCAGGCCGCTATGGGCGCTGACGTGCAGTTCAGCGTAGGGATTTCCGGCCTGTTGCTTGAGCAGGCGGTGGTGCAGGATTACCCCCGGGGCACTTGGCTGCCGAGGCATCACTTTGAGATCCCGCGGTAACCCGCTGCCGATCCGTTGCGAGATCATCAAGCTGACGCCGCGCTGCTGGTAATAGCTGGTAGCCTGCTGGTAGATTGAGCGGGGCAACGGTTGCACGACCTGGTGCAGTAGCACGACCTCGTCACCGGCTGCCGCTGCAGCCAGTGCCCGGAATGCCATGTTCAAGGCATGGTCCGTCCACTCGAACGGAAATAAGGCATCACAAATAAAGCAGATCCTACGATCAGTCATAGCAGGTAATTCGCCGTGGGTAGAAGGCTATCCGAGATGGTCTGCAGCAGCATCTTCATGTACAAAGAAGTAGCGGTCCAGCAGGTGATCAAAGTGCCGCAGGTAATTCTTTTGGATTTCCTCGCGGCTTTTGAGCGGCGGCTTGTCAGGTCCCTGCTTGGGGGCTTCCAACTCGCCGCGCATGGTGGCATCGCTGGCTTCAGCTACCAGTTGCTCGATTGTGCGGGTGCCATCGCAGCGGGGTAGTAGCCACATGGTCAGCGGGGTAACGGGTCGTCGGCTCAGGCGCAGGTTCACCGGCTGCTTATTATCCGCTGTCAGTGAGCGGGCCAGCCGTGTTGCGACCGGTTTGGCAGGCAATTTGGTCGCCGGGCGCAAGGCTCCCAGAACCGGTATCGTCAGCGCCACCCGCGCCGAGAAAGCCAGTCGCTGGAAGGACACAGCAACATCCCGTTGCGCCTGCTCGCTATCGCTGTCGGCCGGCATCTTGATGTTATGCTCGGCTAGTCGTTGGCGCGCCCGGGTGCCCAGTTCCGGCCAGTGGATGGGTGCCCGCTCGTCGCAGATCTCAGCCAGCATGGCTTTCATCAGCGCGCTCTTCGGGCGGATTTCGTTCCCGCCGGAACCAAACTGCTGCTCGACACCTTCGGCCAGGGTCAAACCGGCAGGCAGCGTGTAGTTATGGCTGAGGGCACAACTCTCCAGTAACTTTTCAAATGGCTGACGCTCGCCCAGAGCACCATTGCGCGCCAGGATCGACGAATGGAATTGGGTATTCATGAAATAGTCGAGTAGCTGATGGGCATCGATCCGGTCCCTGGCCAGGCGCCGGATCACATCACCGGCCCGCTTGCCGGCAGCCAGCAACGGAAAGTTTAAGCGCAGCCCGTTCTCGCCGGCGTACTCGAGCCCGTGCGTGTTGGCCCGCTCGATGAACTCGCGGAAGTAACAGGGCTGGTTATTCTCTTCCATATACTCGTGCAGCAAGTAGCTCGCCGGGCCGCGACGGAAACGCTGTGCCATGCGCTGGGTCATGATCCGGTCAGGTCGTTTTTCCGCCTTCTCGAGCAGGTCGGCCATGGTAGCCATGAAACCTGCAGCTAATTTCACTTTCTGCTCCGGCTGTTCACGCCGCGCTGCCATGTCCAGGGCAATTTGCCGGAAGCCGAGCATCGAATTCCATCCCGGGAGCGAATTGAAGCTGATGTAAGCCAGGCCGTTGGCGGTCAGTTGCCGGCCACAAATTTCCAGGATTGCATCCTGCACGGCCGGTGGCACCCATGAGAACACGCCGTGGCAGACGACATAATCGAACTCACCAAGCTCATTGACCGCCGGGTCGTCGATGCTCAGCGTCTCGAGCTTCACATTCTTGAGTCCGGCGGCTGTGGCCATGTTCGTACCGTTCTCGATCTGGCGTCGTGACAGGTCGATGCCGACAAATTCACTGTTGGGGTATTTCTGGGCCAGGGCGACCATGCTCACGCCATGGCCGCAGCCCAGTTCGAGTACCCGGCATTGCTGTGGGTCGACCGGCTGACCGCCGCTCAGTCGTCCGATTACCCCGAGGTTGGCCGGGTCCAGCTGCGGAAAGCTGGATTCGGTGTACGGGATGCGGTCGTAGCTGGTTTCGCCCACCTCCTGGGCCGCAAGTTTGGTTGCATTATCAGTTTGGTTTTCCATGTTATTTCCTTGGTTAAATAAATGTGTTAGGTTGCTTAGATTCGGTAATCGACTTTAAAGAAGTCGAGTACATTTTGGGTAATTTTTTCGCCGATCGTTTGCCAGCCGCAATCGATGCGCACGGTGCCGGTCACCCCGATGCGCAGAAAATCGGGGTGCTGATCGAGCCGGACCAGTGCGTACCATTGATCCTCGACCACTTTCTCCTGCCCCTCTTCCCCGATTGATGTGTAGACATCGCCGCCGCGGCGG
>CAZHRP010000216.1:0-4214 GCA_964535055.1 uncultured Chthoniobacteraceae bacterium | reverse complement strand
GGATAGTGGCACAACGGTGCATGAGATCGCATTAGAGTTGGGCGGCAGGCGCTGGGAGCGGCTGGAATTAGTGACCAACAACTTGCCGGTGGCCGAGCGGATGTCATCAGCGAAGCATTGTGAAGTCCATCTTTTGGGTGGCCAGTATCTGGCGCGGCAGTCGGTGCTACTGGGCAGAAGGGCATTGAAGGCGCTGAGCAGCTGGCAATTTGACCTGTTGTTTTTGGGTTCTGAGGGACTGGATGAGGCTGGGGTATGGAATAGCACAGAAGAAATAGTTGCTTTCCAGAAGGCGGCAATGAAGCGTGCGCAGCGGGTGGTACTTTGTGTAGATCGCAGCAAGTTTGGCCATACGGCGCCTGCAAAGCTGATCCATTGGCAGGAGATGCCTGAACTGGTGACTGATGCCGGCAAGAACGACTTTGACAGGATTGGAGTAAAACTGAATCATCTAAAAGTGATTTCACCGGAGATCAAAAAAATTGCTGCGGCAGGGAGTTGAATTTATGAGCAAAGCTTATTATGCAGCCTGTGACCTTGGTGCCGAGAGTGGCAGAGTGATGTTGGGTACAATTGGCGACGGTGAACTCCGGATCGAGGAAATTCATCGATTTCCAAATGAATTAATTTACGTAAATGGCAGTATCCGTTGGGATTTGCTGCGGATTTTTGAACAACTTAAAATCGGGCTGGCGCAAATTGCTAAACGCGGGATATCGCTGCGCAGTTTGAGCGTTGACTCCTGGGGAGTCGACTATGTGCTAATCGGCGGTGGGCAACCGATGCTTAGTCAACCTCGTAATTACCGTGACCCCCGCAACCGGAAATATGCCGATAAGCTGCATGAACAATTATCCCCCAAAGAGATTTTTGAATATACCGGCCTGGAATGCATGCCGATCAATACGATCTACCAGCTTTATGCTGACATGCATGAAAGTCCGGGCTTGCTTGATCTGGCAGAAACGTTCCTTAACGTCGGCGATTACATGAATTATTTGTTCAGTGGGGTTGTTGCTGCCGAGCGGAGCCTGGCGAGTACCACGCAGCTTTATTGCCCGGTTGAGCATGACTGGGCTTGGGATTTAATCGACCGGGTCGGCCTGCAGCGTGATTTGTTTCCAGAGCTGATTGATAGCGGCACACAGTTGGGGCCGTTACTACCCGAGGTAGCTGAGCAAACTGGCTTGGATGAGGTGCAGGTGGTGGCCACCTGCTCGCATGATACGGGTGCGGCAGTAGCAGCTGTGCCGGCTGCTGAAGACAGCAGTTGGGCATTTTTAAGCAGTGGCACCTGGTCACTGATTGGCCTGGAACTTGAGCATCCGCCGCTCAATGATGAAGTCAGGCATGCCAGCTTCACCAATGAAATTGGTTATGGCCGAACCGTGAGATTCCTTAAAAATATCGTCGGGCTCTGGATTGTCCAGGAATGTCGCCGCCACTGGCTGTCGGAGGGAGAGGAATTCGGATATGCGGCATTGACTGCGCTGGCCGCTGAATCAGAGCCCCTGCAATCCCTGATTAATCCTGATGACGAAAGGTTTTTTGCCCCTGGTGACATGCCTGAGAAAGTTCGTTCTTACTGCAGGGAAACCGGCCAGACCGAACCGCACTCACACGGCGAACTGGTACGCACTGTACTGGAGAGTCTGGCACTTTCCTACAGCCGCTGTGTGCACAGCATGGAGCGACTGGCAGAGGTAAAAATAGAAACCCTGCATATTCTGGGAGGGGGTAGTAAAAACGAATTGCTCAACCAGTTTGCGGCTAATGCGACCGGGCTGGAAATCCTGGCCGGCCCGGACGAGGCGACTGCGATGGGTAATATCCTGGTGCAGGCATTGGCGGATGGTAAACTTGGCTCGATTTGGGAGGCTCGCCAATTTGTCCGCACCTCGACACAGACTGCCAGCTACATTCCGCAGGACCGCGATACTTGGGCTGAGGCTTCCCGGCGGTTTGAAGAACTATTGAATCGATCATGAAAGTGACACTTTTTATCCCCTGTTTTATTGACCAGTGTTATCCGGACGTTGGGATCGCCATGGTGGAGATTCTCGAGCGCCTTGGCCATCAGGTTGAGTTTAAAGAAAAGATTGCCTGTTGCGGACAGCCCGCATTCAACAGTGGCTATTGGGACGAAGCCCGCCAGGTAGCTGCTCCGGTAGTAGAGGAATTAGCTGATGCCGAGGTGGTAGTTGTTGCTTCCGGGTCCTGCGGCGCGATGTTGAGGGTGTTTTACCAGGAGCTTTTTCACGGCACTGCCGAAGAAGCTGCGGTGACGGCATTGAGTCCCAAGGTTTATGAGTTTTCACAGTTTCTGGTTGATAAGCTTGGCGTGACCGAGTTGGGGGCTAAGTTTCATGCCAAAGTTACTTACCATGATGGCTGTCATGGCTTGCGGGAATTGGGGGTGCAGGATCAGCCGCGGCAACTACTGGCTACGGTCGAGGGGATCGAGTTGGTCGAGATGGATAAGTCGCAGGAGTGCTGTGGGTTTGGCGGGACATTCGCGGCCAAGTTTCCGATGATTTCGACAGCGATGGGTGAGGTTAAATGCGATTCCGCACTCGGGACTGGTGCGGATTATATTGTATCCAGTGATTCCAGTTGCCTGATGCATGTGCAGGGGCTGATCGATCGCCAGCAACACCCGATCAAAACCATTCACCTGGCAACAATCTTAAATAGCAAAGCGTAAATCAGAGCATATGATGACAGAAGCAAAAGAATTCAGTAAGCAGTCCCGCAAGCTGAGTGGCGACTTGCGTCACCGGGGGCTGATCCAGAAAGCGCTGGGCGGATATTACACCAAGCGTGATCAGAATAAGGATAAGTTTCGCGACTGGCAGGAAGCCCGCCAGGCTGCCGCCGAGGTGAAGTATGAGGCAGTTAACCACCTCGACCAATACCTGGAGCAATTGACCGACAATTTGGAACAGCATGGCACTAAAGTGCATTGGGCCAGCACCGCCGGGCAGGCGCGCGATACCATTATGGAGATCTGTCGTCAGCATCAGGCGAAATCCATCGTCAAGTCGAAGGCGATGACCGCTGAGGAAATTCACCTGAACGAAGCTCTCGAGGAAGATGGCTATGAAGTCGTCGAGTCGGATCTGGGTGAATTTATCGTTCAGCTGCGCAAGGAAGCGCCTTACCATATTGTCTTCCCAGCGATGCATCTGACGCGTGAGGAGATTAGTGATTTGTTTCACCGGGAATTGGGCAGCGCTGAGACCGATGACCCTGAGGAACTGACCATGATTGCCCGGCGCGCCTTACGCCGCAAATACTGCGCAGCAGATATTGGCATCAGCGGTGCCAACTTTGCGGTGGCTGAAACCGGCATGATCTCGATCACCGAGAACGAGGGCAATGCGCGTCTCACCTGTGCCTTGCCGAAAGTTCACATTGCGATCATGGGGATTGAGAAAATTGTGCCACGGCTATCTGATCTGGCTTTGTTCCTGCCGATGCTGGCGACAGCTGGAGCCGGCCAGGCGTTGACCGGCTACAATTCGATGTATAGCGGCCCTAAGCAACCAGGTGAAGCCGATGGGCCGGAAGAATTTCACGTGGTCTTGCTGGATAACGGGCGCACCCAACTGCTGGCCGACCCCGAGCAGCGGGATGCCTTGCATTGTATCCGCTGCGGTGCCTGCCTGAATGTGTGTCCGATCTTCAAGAACATTGGCGGCCATAGTTATGGCACAACTTACTCCGGGCCGATTGGCTCAGTGATCACGCCGCATTTACGCGGCTTGCAGAGCTGGAAGCACCTATCGTCAGCCAGCTCGTTGTGTGGCGCGTGTACGGAGACCTGTCCGGTCAAGATCGACCTCCATCACCATCTGCTACGCAATCGGCGCAATGCCATCCACGGTAAGCCGGTGTGGTGGGAGCGCATTGCCTTCCAGGGGTTTGCCGTGCTGGCCAATTCGCCATTCCTGTGGAAAATGAGTCACAAGCTGGGTTCGACCTTTCAAGGTTTGCATAAATTGGTCAACTCCGGGCCGTTGGATCCGGCGCGATCCTGGACCGAGTCACGTGAGCTGCCCAAAATTGCCAAACAGAGCTTTCATGATTACTGGCGCAACCGAAGCAGCAACTAGTTGAGTTGTTATGAGCGAAAAAGAAAAAATACTGGGGCGGGTCCGTGAGGCACTGAAATTGACTGCGCCAATGCCCGGCGGACATGGCAATGGCGCGGC
>CAZHRP010000215.1:0-4271 GCA_964535055.1 uncultured Chthoniobacteraceae bacterium | reverse complement strand
CCGAAACCCGCCGGTTTTCCACCACGCTCCAGTAACGGTGTTCCTTGCCGTCTTTAAATCTTTTGTTGGCCCGCAAAAACATCTTCCAACCTCAAGAATACCGCCAGCATCAGCGGCTTGTCTATGGGGTAGGTCTCCACCACAGCCCCTTTCGGATCCACCCCCCTGTAAATTAGCGGCTCGGAGGGCCAAAAAAGGTGGAAAAAAGTTGTTTTTTCAAAAAAACAGCGGAAGTCGGGTTAGCGGAGTAGATTGCGAGCATGATTACGAGCTCTGTGCATCAAGTAGATCCAACGGCACGTTGGTTACTGGCAGGCTTCGCATTCTTCGCCATTTTTCATGGCTTCGATCGAGCAGGCGAGTTTTTGTTCCTCGGTGTATTGCTGTGGTTTTGGTTCCGTGCTGGTGGCAGACTCGGGTTCGCCGGGAGTTGAGTTACGGACATCTTTTTTGACGGCGACGGTGGCCTTTTCGATGTTGGTGGCGCCGAGCGTGCGGAGGTAGTAAGTGGTTTTCAAACCGCTGCGCCAGGCCCGGCGGTACATGTGCGAGAGCGCCTTCAACTCCGGCTCGGCAAGGAACAAGTTGACGCTCTGTGACTGGTCGATCCATTTCTGGCGGCGGGCTGCAGCATCGATCACAAATTCGTAAGGTACGGCGAAAACCGTCAGATGTTTGCGCTTCAGGTCGTCAGGGATTTCTGCGATATTTTCCAGTTCGCCATCGAAGTATTTCAACTGATCGAGCATTTCGCGGGTCCACAGCCCACGGGCTTTGAGGTCGCGGACCAGGTGACCGTTGAGGACGATGAACTCGCCGGACAGGTTGGATTTAACAAACAGGTTCTTGTAATTCGGCTCGATGCACGGGGTAGTGCCCATGATATTCGAGATCGTGGCGGTCGGTGCGATCGCCAGCACGTTGGAATTGCGCATTCCCTGGCGGGCAATTTTTTCGCGCAGTGGAGACCAGTCCATCTTACCAGTGCGCGGGACATCGATATTTTCACCGCGTTCCTGTTCGAGCAAATCGAGGGTGTCCTGGGGCAATAACCCGCGATCCCATTTGGAGCCGGTATAGGTCGAGTACTGGCCGCGCTCGGCGGCAAGGTCAGATGACGCCTCGTAAGCATAGAAAGCAATCGCCTCCATCATTTCATCGTTGAATTCAAGCGCTTCCGGTGAGGCGAACGACAGGCCGCGACGGAACAAGGCATTCTGCAGGCCCATGACCCCGAGGCCGACCGGGCGATGGCGCATATTGGCGGTGCGTGCGGCATCGGTCGGATAGTAGTTGATATCGATCACGTTATCGAGTGCCCGCACGGCGATCCGAATAGTCTCCCGCAGTTTGTAATGGTCGAGCGAGCCGTCGGCCTGCAAGTGGTTATCGAGGACGATCGAGCCGAGGTTGCAGACGGCGGTCTCCTCGTCTGAAGTATTCAGGGTGATTTCGGTGCACAGGTTCGAGCTGTGGATCACGCCAGCATGGTCTTGCGGGCTGCGGACATTGCACGGATCTTTGAAAGTGATCCAAGGGTGGCCGGTCTCGAAGATCATTTTGAGCATCTGCTTCCATAGATCAATTGCCGGGATTTTGCGGCCGAAGATTTCGCCGCGTTCTGCCATCGCCTCATACTCGAGATATTTTTCGGCAAACTTCCAACCGTACAGGTTGTGCAGATCCGGCGTCTCGTTGGCGCGGAACAACGTCCAGTCCTGACGTGCCTCCATCCGTTGCATGAACAAATCCGGAATCCAGTTAGCTGTATTCATATCATGCGCCCGGCGGCGGTCGTCGCCGGTGTTTTTGCGCAGCTCGAGGAAGTCGTGGATGTCGTTGTGCCAGCTTTCGAGGTAGGCGCAGCCCGAGCCACGGCGTTTGCCGCCCTGGTTGACTGCGACCAGCTGGTCGTTATGCATCTTAAGGAATGGAATCACGCCCTGCGATTCACCATTGGTGCCATGGATATGCGAGCCGGTGCCGCGCACAGCGGTCCACGAGCCGCCGAGTCCGCCGGCCCACTTGGACAGGTAGGCATTCTCGGCGATGCCACGCTGCATGATCGACTCGATCGAATCATCGACTTTGTAGAGGTAGCAGGATGATAGCTGGCTATGCAGGGTACCGGAATTAAACAAGGTAGGAGTCGACGAGCAAAACCGCCGGCCTTTGTACAGTGCGTAGAGTTCCTTGACCGGTTGTTCGCGGTCGCCCTCTTCGAGCAGGAACAAGCCCATGGCTACCCGCATCCAGAAAAATTGCGGTACTTCCAGGCGGCGCTGTTGTTTAGCCTTTTTATCGACGATCAGGTAGCGGTCGTAGAGTGTCTGGATCCCGAGGTAATCGAATTCCAGGTCGGCGCTGGGGTCGAGGGCCTCCGCCAAATCGTTGAGATTATAGTTGCTGAGGTGCGGGTTTAGCCGACCGATTTTGATGGCCCGTTCGATGTATTCGAAGAACCCTTTGCGATGGGCTTCGCGCAGGCCTTCCATGCCATCCGCGACAATATCCCAGCCGAGGACTTCCTCGTAAATATAAGTCAGGAGGATGCGTCCGGCGAACTTGGCAAAGTCGGCGTCACGCTCGATCAGCGATTTGGCATTCAGGATAATCGTCCGGTCGAGATCCTTGCGGGTCATTTCCGGGTAAAGGGAACGGCGTAATTCCTTTTCGATTTCCAGTTCATCGAGGCAAAGGTCGAGCCCGATCATGGCAAACTGGATGCGCTTTTTCAGGTCATCACCACTCCAGAAAATATTGGCACCTTCGGCATCCTTGATCACCAGCATCATTTCCTGGTGGCCGCTGGTAGCCTCTTCGGCTTCCCGTTCATCGCGCTGGCGGGCCCGGTGCGCCCGGTAGAGAATGTAGGCCTCAGCCGCTTTGTAATGCCCCTGGCGCATCAATTCTTCCTGCACCACGTCCTGGACATCTTCGATTTGGACGAATGCCTGGCCGGCAAGTTCGAGCCGCGCGGTTACTGCTTTGGCAATTTCCACCGACGGCTCGGAATCCAGATCAAGCGACAAAAATGCCTTGCGGACGGCGATTTCCACCTTGGTGGTATTCCATGGTACGACTTTACCATTGCGACGAATCAGGCGCAGGAAGCCGGGCTGTCCGGTCGGCACGGCAGCGGCGTCGGCATCGTTGGAGCTTTTTTCACGGAAGAAGACCAGGCTCTTGGCAACATCATAAGCGCGACGGTCGATCAGGGCTTTCTCGATCAGCAGGAACAGATCGTTTTTGGACAGCTTGAGTGATTTACCGGCTTCGCTGAGCTGGCGCAACTTGTCGGCAACCGCCTGCGATGCGGTAGCGACCAACTCGCGGTTGCGGTCGGTGAAGATGTCCTCTTCCTCGCGCGCCAGCATCAGGTCGGTCAGTGCACGCCCGATCATTTCTGCGACATCGGCAATATCCAGCTGCGAGCCTTCGTCGCTGCCATCGGCACTCAGGAAGACATCATTGACCTGGCCGCGATAATCCGGTGGTACCAGCTCGCGCCAGGCGAAGCCGGGTTTCTGTTCATCCGGGGTCAGGGTGAGGCGTTTCAGGGCCAGATCTTCATCTGGTGAGATTCGGTTGCGCATGGCAGGGACTTTCTTTCGTTATTTGTTTGCGGCGGCGGGCTGTTACAGGGGGTGCTTGTGTTCGGAGTTATTATAATTCGTCGTCATCGACCATAGTCAGCGATGAAGCTTTCTGGTATTCGGTGACACGACCTTCAAAGAAATTCTGTTCCTTGCGGATATCCATCATCTCGGCCAGCCACGGGAATGGGTTCTGCAGGCCCTGGTTGAACGCTTTCAGGCCGACCCCTTCGAGCCGCCGGTCGGCAATGTAATCGATGTATTGGCAGAACTCATCGGCGCTCAGTCCAACTGCATTGACCGGCAGGCAGTCACAGATGAATTCTTTCTCGAGTTCAATCGCCTGCTGCATCAACTGCCTTAGCTCCTCGCGGAATTCGTCGGTCCAGATGTCCTGGTTTTCCTCGACTAGATCCATTAAGAGGTTGCGGAACAACTCGATGTGGTTGCTTTCATCGCGCAAAGTGTAGCGGAACATCTGACCGATCCCGGGGAATTTATTCTGGCGGTAGAGGCTCAGCACCATGCCGAATAAGCCGTAAAATTGGGTGCCCTCCATACATTGACCAAACAGGAAGATATTGCGTGCCAGGGCTTGTTTATTGGCAGTTTCATTGAGGTCGATATCGCGCCGCAGGGCCCGCGAATTATTCACCACAAAGGCATTCTTGCGGC
>CAZHRP010000214.1:980-4272 GCA_964535055.1 uncultured Chthoniobacteraceae bacterium | reverse complement strand
AGTAACAAAGGACTGGGGCTCTGTCTTTATTACTCCCACAGTCGAGATTGGCGGCATCCGCACGCTCCCGGCAGCATGGCACCCGCAAAGAACGTCGATTACCAGGAATATGTCGACTTCATGAATGCCCAAGTGACAGAGCTGCTTACTGGCTATGGTCCAATTGCCGCGATTTGGCTAGACGGTATCGGAACCGCACGCAACCAATAAAGAGCCATCGTGCTGTTCTTTTTTACGACTGGTAGAATGATGGAGGCCCGTCAGTCACCTGCGGTTCAGTCAGAAGTTTCGAATGCCTGCTTGAGGTGGTCGCGTTCGGCGTCGAGGCTATCGCTGCAGGTGGGTTTACCGGCGCGGGCATACCAGTAGGCGGCGTTACCGGTATCGCCTTCGACGCGATGCAGGAAGGCATGGATCCAAGCTGCCTCCGGGGTATCGATATCCTGGACGATCTGGTGGGCTTGTTCCCAGTCACCATTTTGTTCGGCTACCAGTGCAGCAAGATAAGGGTTATCGGATGTCATTTTGGTATTTAACCGGGTGCGTCAGAGTGGGTCAATCTCAGGAATGACGGTAGTGGCCAACAGACAGCAGGCCGCTCAGGCAGTGTCCTGTAATTGCTGCCAGAGTTTGCGTTGTTCGGCATTCAGGCTGCGCGGCATTTCAATGTCAGCAACCGCATATAGGTCCCCTCGATCACCATCTTTGCGACGCATGCCTTTGCCGCGAAAACGAAATTTTTGTCCGGGCTGTGTACCGGCAGGAATTTTCAGGCGCAAGCGGCCGTCAAAAGTATCCATTTCAACTTCGTGACCGAGGACTGCCTGCCATGGCGCCAGCGGCACATCGCAAAGCAAATCATCTGCATCGACCGCAAAGAACGGGTGCTTCTGATAGCGGATACGCAAATATAAATCGCCAGGTTGAGCCGGATCTGCACCTGCTTCGCCACGCCCCTGTAGCCGGATTTTTTGTCCTTCCCGAATGCCTGCCGGAATTTTGACGGTGTATTTTTGAGGGGATTCTGAGGAGCCCGGTTTGCTCAGTGAAATCGTACGACTGCCACCGTTGAAAACCTCGTCTAAGGTCAGCGCCAGATCTGCTTCCACGTCGCGGCCACGTGCCGCAACAGTTGCACCGCCAAACCCCATGCCACCATACGGCTGTTCGGCGGTACGCCCCCCGCCACCAAAGAAGGCCTCAAAGAAATCACTGAAACCGGTACCGCCAAAATGGAATTCGTATTCGCCACCGGGCCTGCCACCGGCACTGCTAAAGCCACCCATACCGCCGGGAAATCCTCCGGCCCCCGCAAACCCTTCGGCCTGCTGCCAGTTGGCCCCCAACCTGTCGTACTTGGCTCGTTTTTCCTCGTCCCCAAGTACCTCGTAAGCTTCGTTGATTTCCTTAAACTTGTTCTCGGCCGACGCCTTGTCCTCAGCAACATCCGGATGATACTTGCGGGCGAGTTTGCGGAAAGCCCTGCGGATATCATCCTGTGATGCATTTTTCTCAACACCAAGTGACTTGTAGTAGTCTTTGTATTCCATTCCTAAATGGACACTTTGCCAATCAGTAGGCCGCGAATCAAGCAGCGCCATTAGAATTTTGACACTGCGTACAAAGTCCGGACGTGCAGACTGTTAAAACTCAGACCATCATTGCACCCGCACGGGTGCTACGTTACAAAATTGTCACTAATAAAAACTAGCACAGGTAGTGTTAATTTGTTATTAGCATACAATATATGGAAAAGTTCCGAGCAGGCTGGGTTTCCGATCTCCACCTTGGTACCCGTGGCAGCAAGGCCGAACAGTTTCTCGATTTCCTGCGTAATCACGAATTTGAACGACTGTATCTGGTCGGCGACATTATCGACATTTGGGCTCTGCGCCGCAGTACTTACTGGCCGCAGGAACACAATGACGTGATCCAGAAAATCCTGCGCGCCGGACGCAAAGGTACGGAATTGATTTATATCCCGGGTAACCATGACGAATTCATCAGCGGGTTTCAGGGCACTTACGGTGCGGTTACGATTCAGCAAAATGCCGTCCATACGACTGCCAGCGGCGAGCGCATCCTGGTGATCCATGGGCATGAGTTGGACACCGTTGTCCAGAACCTTGGCTGGCTGGCCCACGTCGGTGACATCGGCTATAAACTGCTCATGCAAGCGAATGGCATAGTAAACCTGATGCGGCGTAAGTTCGGGCTGGGTTACTGGTCATTGAGTGCCTACGTCAAAAATGAGGTCAAGAATGTGGTCAGCTTTATCGGTCAATTTGAGGAGGCGGTAGTGCGTTACGCCCAGGATCATAATGTTGATAGCGTCCTCTGCGGGCACATCCATCGGGCTGCCAACCACATGATCGAACAAACCCGCTACTACAATTCCGGTGACTGGGTGGAAAGTTGTACCGCGATTGTAGAGCATATGGATGGTCGCATGGAGTTGCGCGAGTTCCCTCCATTTACCGAACAGCCAGCTAAAAAAACTAAAAGCAAAGGCAAATCTCCCTTGCCTGTCGCGGCACAATAGGGCATAAGACCAGCATGGGCATACTCTCATGGATATTACTCGGTCTGGTAGCAGGTGCGTTGGCTAAATTCATCATGCCGGGCAAAGATCCCGGAGGTTGTCTGGTGACGATTATCATTGGTATCGTCGGTGCCATGCTCGGCGGATTCATTGCCAGCCTGCTCGGGCTGGGAACCGTGGAAAACTTTAATTTGGGCGGCATTTTGATAGCCACGGGTGGTGCTCTGTTGCTGCTGATCGGCTATCGCTTCATCAAAAAGTAGTAAGCTGGCACGTACTACTTGGGTGCATATTTGCGGATATAAGCCAATGCTTGCTCGCGTGTGGTCAGTTCCCCTTCCAGCTGCATGCTCTGCACCGACTCGAGGATTTTGCCAAATTCGGGTGACGGCTGTAGTCCGAGCGCAATCAGATCATCCCCTCTAACCAGCGGCTCCGGGATCAGCGGTTGATTGGCAAACTCCTGCTGCTTATCGAGCAGAAACTGGTAATTGTCGAGCAAGCCATGGCTACTCGAGCAATCAACTCGATGCAATTCCAGCTCGTCTATAAATGTCGGCCGTGCCATAAAGCGTTTCAGCTTGGCGGTACGCATTTTCGTCACGTCTTTGAACGTCATGTGGTGTTGCACCATTTCCACAACTTGCTCAGTAGCCGAGTTGGAAAACTTGAGCCGTTTCATAATCGCGGCAGCCATCGCGGCCCCTACCCGGTCGTGACCGTTGAAGCGAATTCTGCCGGATTCATCGA
>CAZHRP010000214.1:476-970 GCA_964535055.1 uncultured Chthoniobacteraceae bacterium | reverse complement strand
CGCCAGGATGTCGTAATGAAACTCGACATCGGTGAAAATCTCGCGGCGCTGCGTCCTCTGCGGTTTTTACCCCAAGATTTGCGTCCGTCACCAAAGTTGAATCCCATATGTTGGCGGCTTGCCAATATCGTGCAGCAGTACGGCCAATGCCAGTTCGGGTGATACTTGCGCGGGTAGCTGATCGAGCATAATCCTGGTGTGGATATAAACGTCACCCTCCGGATGAAACTGCGGTGGCTGTTCGCACCCTTTGAGTGCTGCCACTTCCGGCAAGACCTCGACCAGCAGCCCGCTACGCTCGAGCAAATCCAGCCCCTTGGCCCGGCTCGGATGGCATAGGATTTTTACCAGCTCATCGCGAATCCGCTCGGGGCTGACACTGTTGATTGTACTGGCAGTTTGTTGCAATGCCAAGTACGTGGCCGGATCGATCTGAAAGTCAAAGCGCGCGGCAAAGCGCACCGCCCGCAACAAACGCAAGCGGTCCTCGCACA
>CAZHRP010000214.1:0-466 GCA_964535055.1 uncultured Chthoniobacteraceae bacterium | reverse complement strand
CCGGATCGCCAATCGCCCGGATCAGCTTTTTCTCAAGGTCCTCACGCCCGCCAACATAATCGATGAGCCGATCCTCGAGCGGGTCATAGAACATGCCATTGATCGTAAAGTCACGCCGTCGAGCATCGCACTCTGCATCGGTAAATTCCACCTGCTCAGGCCGACGCCCGTCCAGGTAGGCACCATCCGAGCGAAAGGTCGCCACCTCGAATTGCAGGTCGTCGATCATCACCCGCACAACGCCAAACTGGACTCCTACTTCGACTGTTCGCTCAAATAACTCAAGCACTTGTCCGGGCAATGCACTGGTCGCGATATCGTAATCGCCTGGTGGAATTCCCAGCAGCTGATCGCGCACACAGCCACCAGCGTAGTAAGCCTGATGCCCGGCTGCGGCAAGCCGCCGGACTACCCCGCAGGCCTCAGCCGCCAGTCGCGCATGATCACTCTCTGCAGGCATCATAAA
>CAZHRP010000213.1:0-4495 GCA_964535055.1 uncultured Chthoniobacteraceae bacterium | reverse complement strand
GGGTCTGCGCCTCACTACGATAGATGGCTTGTGATTTATCCGGGCTAGGCTTCCTGCAAGCAACTATTCGCAAATACCGACTCTGCACCGAAGCGCGTATCCGTAAAGTATACTGCAACTTATCGACAAACTTCCATGATCCGCTAGGCTTCAGGGCATGGAATATCGACAACTTGGTAAGACCGGGGTCAAGGTCTCGGAGGTAGGTTTTGGCGCTTGGGCGATCGGTGCTGACTGGGGTGATGTGTCTGACGATCAGGCGATGGAGGCATTGCATGCCGCAGTCGATGCCGGGGTCAACTTCATCGACACTGCAGATGTTTATGGCAGCGGTCGCTCAGAAATGTTGATCGCTCAACTATTGCAGGAACGTCGCGAAGAAATGTTTGTTGCCACCAAGATGGGACGCTTTAGCGATTGGGATGACAGCTACGACAGCATGGCTGCCGCGGCACAGGCCTCGTGCAAGCGACTGGGTGTCGACGCCCTCGATCTGGTCCAATTACACTGTGTTCAGTTTGCCACTCTGCAGGCTGGAATTTCCTTCGATAACCTCGAGAAGCTTAAGTCTATCGGACTGATCAAGCATTATGGGGCCAGCGTCGAAACTGTCGAGGAGGCATTGTTCTGCATCAACAACTCCGGTTGCAGCAGCCTGCAAGTCATCTTTAATATTTTCCGTCAGAAGTTGATTGATGACTTGTTCCCTGCGGTGCGCAGCTCAGGAATCGGGATCATCGTGCGGCTGCCACTGGCCAGCGGCCTATTGACCGGCAAATACTCAGCAACTGACACGTTTCCGGAAAACGATCATCGCAACTTTAACGCCAATGGCGAATGCTTCAATGTCGGCGAGACTTTCGCCGGGATCCCCTTTGCCAAAGGCGTTGATTTGGCGGCTACAGTAGCAACAATTGCCGGTACTCACGAGCCAGAGGCACTCGCCGCATTCGCCATCCGTTGGATCCTGGATTTTCCTGAGGTCAGCACGGTGATCCCCGGTTCCAAGTCAGCCGCCCAAAGCAAGGCCAATTGCAGGGCTGCCACTTTGCCGCCATTATCTCAGGAAATACATTCTCAATTGCGAGAATTTTACCACCAACAAATTGCCGCAGAAATTCGCGGTCCTTATTGAGTCACCCGGCAGCTATGTTAATCTGATTCTATCAATGAGCGTTTTGTTTCACAGCTTCAGCAAAAATGAACAGCTACCGGATACCGGTGGTGGTGTGCTGGAGGTACTGCGAACTCTGCGCTTTGCCGACCCGCTGCTGGACACGACCAGCCAACTCACTTTCGCGCCCGGCGACCTCGACCCGGATGCCGACTGGCTGGCCTGGCTGGATCAGGTTTTTTATGCCGGATTACATGATATTCTGACAGAACTGCTAGCCGCAGCAGTTATCGAGCACGCCCATGATCTGCTGACGCTGGATAGCCAGATCGACGATCTACTCCCGCCCGCAGCTGCCGTGCGGAGTCGAATTCTCGGCTGGAAGCTAATCCACGACTTTTTACCACCGCGAGGGGCCCGCGCACTGGGCAAACTCCGCGAATGGTCAATCAGTGAAGGTCGCAGCCTGCATTTCCATACCGTCTTTGCTACTCGCTGTGGTGTGTTTAACTTGCCCCTGTCACAGGTTACCATCGCCCTGCTCTATAAAGAATGGCATTGCGGATTTGAAGGAAATCGCCCGCTCGGCTGCACCCCGAAAGTTGCTCACCATCTGGCACCAGAAGAATCTACTTTCCAGACAAGTCTCAAGTAACCCCGCATGCCAAATCCCGATACCGTTGTCGTTGAAAAATCCCGGCCCGCAACTGCCTCGCCATGGCTGGTTATCGTTCATAACGACCCGGTCAACCTCATGACTTACGTCACACGCGTCTTTCAAAAAGTATTCAACATGCCGCGAGCCACCGCAGAACGCCATATGCTCGAAGTCCACAATAATGGCCGCTCGATCGTCTGGTCAGGCAGCCGCGAAAAAGCAGAACTCTACGTCCAGCAACTGCATGGCTACCTGCTGCTGGCCACCCTCGAACAATCCAACCAGGAATCCTGATCCATTTTGAAAGTCATACGCCTGGACGATGCGACTCTGCGTGTCTGCGAGTTGGACGAATTTCTGTTTCAACTACTACGCATGGCCCCGCAAGTCGCAGACAATACTGATGACCCGAATGTCAGTCAACGGTTGTTCCAGCAGCCCAGTAGCGATGAGCAGCAAAATGATGATTGGCGGCAATTTGTTCACCCGGAACTAGATCGCATGTTCCAGCAGACATCACAAACGACGCTCCAGGATATCGAAGCCGCACTAGCCAACCATAGTCCATCTGCAGAGAACAGGTCAGTTGAGATACCGTTGGCCCACGCTGATGACTGGCTCAACTGCCTCAACCGCGCGCGCCTGGCTCTGGCTGCCCAGCATAACCTCGATCAGTCAGATATTGATAACGATATCAAACTGAAATTCGCCAGCGCGCGGCAGCTGGCTATCTTTCAAGTCCATTACTATGGCTTTTTACAGGAATGCATTCTGCAGCAACTCGATGCTGACGAAAACTCATGAGGCACCTTCATTCGGGTTGCCAGATCGCATGATCAGAACTAGTATTTTCATTCTTTATGATTTCCCTGCCGGACAGTTTGACCGAGGTCTGCGAGCTTTATGATAAGTACGTAGTTCCCAGCTACGGACGCTTCCCCATTGCCATGGAACGCGGGGATGGCTGCAAGGTCTGGGACACTGAAGGCAATGAATACCTGGATTTTGGTGCCGGAATCGCGGTATGCGCACTCGGCCATGCTCACCCGGCAATCCGCGAAGCCATGGTCCTGCAGGCGGCATTGCTGATGCACACCTCCAATCTTTACTACACTCCCGCCCAAGCCACACTCGCTGCCAAGCTGGTCGATTGTGTCGGTGCCCACGGCAAGATCTTCTTTTGCAATAGTGGCGCTGAAGCCAATGAGGGCTTGATGAAATTGGCCCGCCGCTTCGGCCACCTGACCGGAGAACGCTACGAGATCCTCACCTTTGCAGGTTCCTTTCATGGCCGCACCCTGGCGGGCATCTCGGCGACCGGACAGGATAAAGTCAAACAGGGGTTCGGACCCCTGCTGGACGGCTTCACCACCCTGCCATTTAATGACATCGATGCGGTGGTGAATGCTACCAGCGAAAAAACCTGTGCCATCCTGATCGAACCGATCCAGGGCGAGGGCGGAATTAACATCGCCAGCTCGGAATTTTTACGCCAGTTACGCGAGCACTGCGATAAGCACAATATGCTGTTGCTCTTTGATGAAGTCCAGTGTGGCCTGGGCCGTACCGGCGACTGGTGCGGCTGGCGATCGATCGGCGCTGATGATGTCATGCCAGATGGTATCAGTTGGGCCAAAGGAATCGCCGGCGGCTTTCCTTTGGGTTCTTTCTGGGCACGCGACCTGGGCGCACCGAGCGTTGATGAGACCTCACTTTGCGACCTGCTCGGACCTGGCTCCCACGGCACCACCTACGGTGGCAATCCGCTCGCCTGTCAGGTCGCATTAACGGTGTTGGATATCATCGAACGCGACGGACTGCTGGTGCAGGCCGCTACTCTGGGTGAGTTCGCCGTTGACGCCTTACGCCACGCTGACTCCGGCATGTTCGCCGATGTCCGTGGCGTCGGCCTGATGATCGGGGTCGAGCTTTCCAGCAAATATACCGAATATGCCAAGCTCGCCCAGGACCAAACGCCGAGTCTGGACCTGGTTCATCGGCTGCATGCCAGAGGGCTACTAACTGTACCTGCCGGCCCCCAGGTGATCCGCTTGCTCCCACCGCTCAATGTCAAACGCGAGGAAATAGAAACTGTCGTCTCCATCATAAGTGCTACTCTCAAAGAGCTAAAAAAATGAACCATTTACTGGATATCCAGTCACTCGATGCCACAACCATTCATGAAGTCATCAAGCTGGCTCACGAATTAAAAAAGCAACGCGACAATAATGCCACCAAACCGCTACAGGATAGTTGCTGGGGTATGATCTTCAGCAAATCATCCACCCGTACCCGCATCAGTTTCGAAGTTGGTATCCGCGAACTCGGAGGCTCACCGATGTTCCTGGCGGCCGGCGACATCCAACTGGGCCGTGGCGAACCGATCCGCGACACCGCCCGTGTCATGGGCCGTATGCTGGGTGGTGCTGTGATCCGCACTTACCTGCAAAGCGATGTCGTCGAATTCGCAGAGTTTAGCGGCATCCCCACCATCAACGCCCTGACTGACGATGAACACCCATGCCAGATTCTGGCCGACTTGATGACAATTGAGGAACTCCTCGGGAACCTGCAGGATAAAAAGATAGCTTTCATCGGTGATGGCGCCTGCAATGTCGCCCGCTCGTGGATTTGGGCTGCCCATCACCTCGGCCTGCAATTGAATATTGCCGCACCTCCCCCATTCCAGCCGGACGCTGAGCTGGTAAATGCTATGCCTACGA
>CAZHRP010000212.1:0-4503 GCA_964535055.1 uncultured Chthoniobacteraceae bacterium | reverse complement strand
GCCGTAGACAAGTGCCTCGCGCTGGTCGCAGTAGATGGCTTGTGATTGATCCGGGTTAGCTGATCTACTGGCCGCCGCCGTTTTTGCGGTGCTGGCTTACCGGCAGGCTAGATAAAGAACTCGATCCCATGTTGCTGGCCGATCTCGAGGATCTGTTGCTGGCGCGGGCCGCCATCAGGAGGTGCGGTCTCCAGCATTTCTGCGAATTGGCCACCGGTCTGTTGGCCATTCAGCAGCACTTGCACGGATTCACCGAATGCTTCGATTGTTTCACCTGCTCCCGGCTGTACGATTTGTGGTTGAAGCATGATTCTTGATTAATTTAGGAATAACTGCAGAGCAAGAGTAGATAGTAGCTCAGAACTTCTTCACCCAGGCCTGTAGGCCTTGCATGATCATTTGCACGGCTACGGAGCCGACAAACAATGCGGTGATGCGCCCGGTGATCTCGATGTAGCGCTCAACCAGCGGTTCGAACCTTGGTTTCACATAATCATGGACCAGCTTGAGTGCGACAATGGTTGCCAGACAAATAGCCACGGCCACAGCCACAATCACACAGGCAATCAACGGGTCATGCCGCTTGCCAATCACCACACTGGCGCTAATCGTGCCCGGGCCGATGAGTACCGGCATGGCTATCGCCCCGGCAAGCTGCCGTGACTCGCCACGCAAAATTTCGATCGCCCGCGGCCCTTGAAAGACAAATTGCAAGCCGATCAATAAAAAGATGATGCCGCCAAAGATCTGGAAGGAAGCAAACTCCACCTGCATTAAATTTGAAAAAATTGCATCCCCTAGCACGGCAAATGCACAGAATACCGCGGTCGCGATGATGCCAGCCCGGCTAAGCATCCTGGCAAATTCATCGGCCGTCAGCTTCTGGATGATATCGACTAGATATACGATCACCAAAAACGGATTGAGCAGGATCAGCAACAGCGCCGCAGAATTCAATACCTGTTCCATTTGTGAGTCTGTGAATACACTCCAGTTAAGTTAAAAAATCGCCAGCCCGCTAAGTTCGCTGAACAGGCGCAGGGTCTCGATGCCGAGCACCGGGTTGCCATGGCGGTTGAGGCGCGGGCTCCAGACAGCAATGCTCAAGTGCCCGGGAATTACGGCGACAATGCCACCGCCAACCCCGCTTTTGCCGGGCAAGCCGACACGGTAGGCAAACTCGCCAGCCTGGTCATAGAACCCGCAGGTGAGCATAATGCTATTGATGCGTCGGCTCTGGCTGGAGCTCATTACTCGTCTGTAGTCACTAGGAACTACGCCATCATTGGCCAGAAATAGAAATGCCTGGGCCAGGCAACGGGTGCTCATAGCGAGGGCGCACTGGTGGCAATAGAGATCGAGCACGTCTTCGACGCTATTTTTCAGATTGCCACGTGATTTCAGGTAATGGGCCAGGGCACGGTTACGGTCGCTGGTTTCGTATTCGCTGCGCGCCACTTCGGGATCGTAGTCGATTGATTGGTTCCCTGCCAACCCGCGCACTGCATGGAGCAGGAACTGTTTCGGATCGTCGTACAATTCGAGCAATTCATCGGTCACCACGAGCGCACCGGCATTGATGAACGGGTTACGTGGAATGCCCTCTTCGTACTCGAGTTGGACCAGCGAATCGAAAGCATTGCCACTGGGCTCGACCCCGACCCGTTTCCACAGCAGGATATCGACTTCTTTAAGCACCATAATGGCGGTCAGAACTTTCGAGATGCTTTGGAGGGAAAATTCGGTGTCTACACTGCCGCGGCAGTAGGAATCACCGCCAACCGTGCAAATACAGACTGCGTACTGGTCGGGGTCGACCCGAGCCAAGGCCGGGATGTAGTCGGCAACTGCGCCTGACGGTTCGTGCGACTTTACAGTGGCGATGATCTCGTCGAGGATCGCATCGTAGTCCTGTTGTTTTGCGGTACGCATCTAGTGTTGTTCCTTTTGGACCACCCTGCGGATAAAGTCCATTTTTTTGCGCACAGGTTCCACGATGACAGCCGGCATGGCATCGAGCAATCCCAACTCGCGGCTGATTTCATTCAAAAAGTCACCGAGGAAGATGAATTGATCGAGTTTTTCTCCCGGCAGAGCATTTTCCTGGTGCCGAGCAATGAAGCCATAGTGTTCAGCAGTCTCGAGGGTAGCGTGAGCATTCAGGATGACTGCCGTGGTTTCCGCCCAGTCTTCAAATGGATGCATCGAGGCATAGGCACTGATGAATTCCTGCTCCCAATTTTGCTTCGGCCCATTCTGATAGTAGGCAGTCATCGCCTCCGCGTAAGTGGGTATATTGTGATCGCCAAACGTAGTTATGAATCCAGGCTCGTGCTCGCTGCCCTTGATCCACGCTTCCCAGAGATAGTGTCCGAGTTCATGGCGAAAATGTCCGATCAGGGTGCGATAGGATTCACCGAAACGCACCCGCAGGCGCTCGCGCTCGACGCTGTCCGCCTCCCTGATATTGATCGTTATTTTTCCATTGGCGTGACCGGTATAGACGGTTTCGCCACCCATCGGTCGCCAACCCTGATCAGTTTTAATCGAGTCCGCTTTGAAATCAAAACTTAAGGCAGGCTGAACCGGCGCGTCACCGTATGGCGGCATACCGAGCATCTCGAATTGGTGCAACACGCGCCGTTTAGCTATTTGCAAACGGCGAAAGAAATCCAGATTGAGCGGCAGCGAGAGGTCGGGAATCGTGTCATCAAACTGGCACATATCGCAGTAGATCCCCTGATCCTCAGTAGGGATGCAGCGGTTGCAGGCTGCATACTCACTGTAATTGAAGCACAATCGCAGCTGCCTCTGACAGCCCTGGTCACTGCAAGCAAATAACCCCTGGTCGATTTCATCAAGCGCCGACAACTTCGAGCATTGCGGGCACCAGCCGAGCCGCGACTTACACTGCGGGCACTGACTATCCTCAAAGTACAGGCGCTGACCGCAACGGCAGGTAAAAGTTTTCATCGACCTTCTCCGGGATTCCGGCAGCCAGTAACTCTTTCTGTTTCATCCATTAGCAAAGACATTCTGGTAAACACCGGTAGTTACCGCCACGCGAAATGTAGCAGCAAACCGCTCTGACGTCTTCAAATATACACCAGCACGCTATCCCGACACCCAATCGGGCGCGGATAAACTACACAATGTCCGACACAACCGGCGCGCAGTAACCCCGGCTATCGGAACCTGTCAAAGAAATGATCCAGCTCCAGCTGAGATCAGTTATCCTCGGCAGCTTCTTTGACTTCCTCGACTGATTCGGCCACGCTATCACCGACTTCTTCGACGGCATCGCCGACTTCTTCAGCAGCCTTCTCGGTCTCGGATTTTTGTTCGCAGGAGATCAGGCTGATGGCAGCAATTGTCAGGATCGGGAATAGGAGTAGTTTTTTCATAATATTAGGGTTGGTTATTTTTTGACTAAATTGTAACCAATTAAATTAAAACCAAAACGGTTAAAGATGTAAATCATAATCTTGGAGTAAGAAAATCTGAATAAAACTAAACAGGGTTTCAGGAAGAGCAGGATTAACAGGAGACTATGCTAATGTGAAACACGTTCGGGCGTTGAGGTACTCCATCGCACGAGGCTACGCAGCACCAGCCAGCGTCTCTCCCTCAGCTACCAAAGAAGAAGTTCTCCGCGTCTCTGCGCGAGACTCATCTTAAAAAAAGGTTAAGCCGTTCTGTTTACATCCTCTGTGCTCTCTGTGACTCCGTGAGAGATACAATTACCATTCGCGTTCGACGCGCCAGTCTTCGTAGGTATCTTCGGGCAGGTTGCGCAGGAAGCGTGAGGCTTGGAGGAATGTTTCCGGCTGGCTGCCGGCGGTGACGACGCCCGGCCAGGTCAGGATGAGTTGGTCCATCGCGCGGGTCACGCCGACATAGAACAGGCGGCGTTCCTCTTCGATCGCCTCGGGGTCGTCCTGTGAGCGGGAGGTCGGGAAGAGGTTTTCGGCCAGGCTGATCAGAAACACGACTTTCCACTCGAGGCCTTTGGCCTGGTGGATGGTGCTCAGTGAGACTGCGCCGCCGGGCTCTACTGGGCGTTGATCATTTTCGCCGTCGACATTGGTCAGCAGGGCCAGTTGGGCGAGCAGCTCAGAGATCTCATCGAACTGGCGGGCAAAGGCGATCAGGGTATGCAGGTCTTCGAGGCGTTGTTCGGCATTGGTGAAGTTGGCGCGGGCGTAATCGCCGTAGTGCGCCTCGAGCACCGCCTCGAACATTTCGGCGGGCAGCAGTGGTTCACCGTCAGGGACAATTTCCGCCCAGGTCTGAACGTACTGCTGCCAGTCGGCCTGGGCTTTGGTCGGCGGCTTCACCTGCTCGAACAGCTCCGGCATCCGCGCGTTATCGCCTTGGAGGGTGGCGCAGGTCGCCTGCCACAGCTTCGCAGCCGACTTGTCGCCAACTCCGGGGAGCAGCAACACGCAGCGTTTGAACGAGATTTCATCGGCGGTATTGGCGGCAAATTTGACGAAGGCGGCG
>CAZHRP010000211.1:0-4506 GCA_964535055.1 uncultured Chthoniobacteraceae bacterium | reverse complement strand
AATGGCGGGACGGTCAGTCTTGGACTCGATGGTGTCAGCAGTGACTGGGCCTATTCTATCGAGTTCTCCGGCAGTAGCTACTATGACCTAATAGGCGGAAAAGATCACGATGACCGCCTGTTTAATCCAGGCCGAGGCCGTAACGATGATATCCCGAACACCGGTTATGATGAATTGTCTGCTGGTCTGCGGCTGGCCTATTTTGGGCTTACCGATCATGTCATCGAGTTGAATGCCGGCCACAGCAGGCAGATTGATGCTCCCCGCCCGGACGGCTACTTTGCTAATACCGGCAAGGCCGACCGCTTGTTCCGGTTCTTTGATCCGCAACAATTCACCTACATTCACCTGCGCGATCAATGGCAAATCGAAAGCCCTGCCATCGAGCGCTTGCAAACAACCCTGTGGTGGCACCAGTTCGCCGAAGATCAGTTTCGCTCCTCGATTCGTGACCTCGGAACGGCAGATGAACGCATACGTCGCCGGGAATTTGATGATACCATCAACGTCTTTGGCATCGACTTGCAGGCTACTACCCTGCTCGGCAGCAACGACCAGCATGAACTAACCTGGGGCGGAACTTACATCTATGAAAGGACTAATAACAGCTACCGTGAACTCCGGACCCCGGGAGGATCTACAGATCTCAGTCTGCTCGCTCCATTTGACCGCGAGGATTGGTCCAATAATACCACCATCCCCGACGCCAGCAGCTATCAGACACTCGGTTTATTTATCCAGGACGACTGGCAAGTCACCGAACACATCAGCATCCTGGCGGGCTTGCGCTACAGCCGGTACAGCTGGTCGTTCGACGAGGTTGATGGTAGCGTTGATAACTTTACCGGCAGCATTCGCGGCAATTGGTTGGTTGCAGATGATCACAATCTTTTTGTTGGTTTTTCCAGAGGATTCCGCGCGCCAAACTTAAACAACCTGGCAGGTGCCGTCGATCGAGGTTCCAGCGGCAACCCTGCAGTTGGCAATCCTAACCTCAAGCCTGAAATCAGCTACACCTACGAAGCCGGTTGGAAATGGCAGCAGGATCGCAACTTTTTTGCCCTGACTGGCTTTATCACTGACATCGAAGAATTGATTCAACGTGATTTCTCTAGCTCGGGAGAGTTTACCAATGTGGAGGGCGCCGACCTCTACGGGTTTGAGGCCGCCTGGGAATATGGAGTCTATCTGGCAACCGAGCACCGGCTGGCGCTGGTCGGCTCGGTGTCTCTTGTCGATGCTACCCGCGATATTCCGCAACCGGGCGGCGGGGTTTTTACCGATAATATATCACGCGCTAACCGGCTCTTTGGTCGCTGTGGCCTGAAATATGAATACGGCCGCAACTGGTGGGGGCTGCTGGAAGTTCGCTGGCATGACGACTACAGCAAAGTAGCCACCGATCCCAGTGATTCCGACGCCGATGATGTTCGCCTGACCGTGGCCGGCAACCCGAATGGTAGCATGCCCGGCTACGCCGCTGTTGACCTTTCGGGTGGCTGGCAAAGCGACGATGGCAACTACCGTGTAGGTATCTTCGTCGAGAACCTTGCCAACACAACCTACCGCATTCCGGGCAGTGGAGTGGATGGCACCGGACGCAGTTTCGGAATCACAGCCAAAGTTCGATTTTGAGCAGCCGGTAGCTACTAACGGTTGAGTTGAAGGTTGTTTCGCCGGATATTTTCCATGGCTCGCAGTGCTTTTTCACCGAGCATCCAACCATCTTCGTTGACTTCGACCTCATGGACTTTCGCCCCGTCATCGAATTCAACAGTCTTTAATTCCGCGTTGGTGTTCCTGATATACTGCTCGCGCTCCATCGATGCCATCTCAGCTGTAGCAGACCGTTGAAAGTCAAACATCCCGGATGTGGCAACCCGGAAACATTCTTCGGTAGCAGCGCGGACTTCAGCGGTCCGGCGGTGCCCCGCATTGGTGACGAACGGTTTCACCGTAAAGCTTTTGCGCAGCATGGCCTGGCAGAAATTCCGGAAATATTCGATGCGGGTCAGTGGCGCACCGGCGCTGTGATTGGTATCCTTAAGACCGCAGGAAATCGTCCAGATGACTTCGGATGATCTGAAATTCGGCCTGCTCTCCCAGGTACCGCCACTATGGGCAGAAACACCGATCACATGATCAGGATGCTTTAACGTGAAGCGATGGGCAAATTGTGCGCCTCCCGAAAATCCGTAAATGAACATCTTATCGTGTAGCTGAAATTCCTTACCAAGGTCTTTATGGATATCGAGTAGTTGACGGTCAGCATTACCACCAAGCACTTGGTAAAACGGCCCGTCGATGGGAAAAGAAGGGCCGACCACTATCACGTTATCGTACTTATTCACCCAGTCGGCAAGACCTGCCGCGCCAGCCCCTTTTCCTTTGGCGCCATGAACCCCCACAACCAGCCAGTAGGTTCGATCGGCTGCCACTGTCTCGGGGGTATACAGCCAATAGTCGCGATCCATTCCGCATTTGCGCTGTTCCATAGCGGCTACCGCTGGCAGCAGCATGACATGCAGGCATGCCAATAACAAAAAGTACCGAATATAAACTAGCATAGCTTTACTGATCTGATAAATTAAGCTTCAGTTAGAATAAGAACCGACACTTTAACCACGGGCATCCGATAAGCAAGCCGCCATGACAATCGAGTTGATGCTACTTGCAATGCCCGGATGTGGCAGCAGCTAAACTACCCTAATTTCCCCTCCGCAGTTCAACTATGATCCGATCCCATACTTTCTCCTCAGCACGAATCCGCAGCTACATAGCTGTGTTCCTCGCCTCATCGGTCACCCTCACCTTAACAGCTCCAGCGGCAGAGAAACCCAACTTCATTTTCTTCATTGCCGACGATATGTCGCAGGAGGATTTTGGCTGCTACGGTCACCCGACGATCAAGACCCCGAATGTGGATGCGCTGGCTGCTGGTGGGATGAGATTTGATAATGCCTACCTGACCACCAGCAGTTGCAGTCCCACCCGGTGTAGCATTATTACCGGCCGCTATCCGCACAACACCGGCGCCCCCGAACTCCACTCTAAATTGCCGGACGATCAGCTCCGCTTCCCCGAACTGTTACGCAAAGTCGGCTACTACACCGCCCTTTCGGGCAAAAACCACATGTTCGAAGGTTATCAGGACCGCGCTTTCGATAAGATGGGCCGCGGCCAGGGCCCCAGCGGCTCTGAAGACTGGCTGGATTACCTGAAAAACCGCCCGCAAGACCAGCCCTTCTTCTTCTGGTTTGCTTCCTACGACGGACATCGTGGCTGGACCATCACCGACGAGGCTCCAACTTACGATTTGGATGAGGTTATCGTGCCACCTTATCTGGTAGATACCAAAGCGGTGCGCGAAGACCTGGCGAAATATTATCATGAGGTCAGCCGTTTCGACCATTATATCGGCTTGGTTGCAGAAGAGTTGGAACGTCAGGGAGTGCTCGATAATACCCTCATCGTCATAGCCGCAGATAATGGCAGACCATTCCCACGCGATAAAACCTACCTCTATGACAGCGGTATAAAAACTCCCTGGGTCGTCCACTTCCCAAGCTTGATTAAAAAACCGGCTGCCACTGACAGTCTTGTCAGCGTTATTGACTTAAGCGCCACCTGCCTCGACCTCGCAGCGGTAGAAAAGCCCGAGTCCATCCAGGGTCGCAGCTTTCTCCCCATCCTCAAAGACCCAGGTGCTGTCGTGCGCGAAGTCGTCTTTGCCGAGCACAACTGGCATGTCTACCAAAGCCATGAGCGCATGGTGCGATTCGGCGATTACCTTTACATTAAGAACAATTACCCTGAACTGGCTAACCTTGGTCATGAGTCGGATATGCTCTACCCGGCAGGCAAAGAACTGTGGTTGGCCCATGCAGCCGGCAAGACGCAGTGGCATCAGCAACAGATCTTTGCTGTTCCGTGCCCACCCGAGCAGCTATTTCAAGTGAGCCGCGACCCCTATCAACTCTGGAATGTTGCCGCACAACCAGCCTACTCTGAGATTCTTGATCAGGCGCGCAGCCTGATCGCAGACTGGACCGAACAGACCGGCGATACCATCCCGGAAAACCCGACTCCAAACCGCCGTGATCCACCCCGGATCGCCAATGGAAAAATCATCCCGATGGGCAAAAAACACGGCCGCCAAAACCCCCATGCCGAATTCCCCGGCACCTCAAAAAACGCCACCACTATCAATCACCCGGGCCCAATCAAAATTGACTAGTAGGTGCAGGCAATATTTGGACTTTCCAAGCCCACCTCATCACATTATGAATATTTCTATTCGTCCCTGTAGTTCAACGGATAGAACGGGGCTCTCCTAAAGCCTAAATGTGGGTTCGATTCCCGCCGGGGACAATTTTTACGAACTGGCCACCAACGAGTTTGCTGTCAACTGGAAGTACCCAGCGATACTCGAACTCAAGCTAGCCCGAATCAATCACAAGCCATCTGCTGCGACTGGCGGGAGGCACTTGTCTACAGCGTTGGGCT
>CAZHRP010000210.1:0-4563 GCA_964535055.1 uncultured Chthoniobacteraceae bacterium | reverse complement strand
ACCCGCTGGCATCAGTGTGAGCGACTGGCTGGGCTTAACATCTACGACTTTTTGATTGTTAATTCTTATATGTCTTCTACTGCCCAACAACTCATGCGTCAAAGCTCGGTGCCCTGGGCCTTTTGGGGCGAACGTTTGCGCCGACAACACAACCCCATCAAGATGCTCGTTCAAAAACTCCTGACATTGCCGCTGCGCAATGCCAGTTTTATCGCTGCGATCGGCAACTTGGCTAGCCGCAAGTACCAACATACTTTTCCACGCACTTCAGTGATTAATATTCCCTATTATTGCGACTTATCAGGTTTTTCAATGCTGCCTGCCATGCCGGGACAAACCAACGGGCAGTTACGTATTCTGTTCTGTGGCCAAATGGTTGAACGCAAGGGAATCGACTTGCTGCTGAAGGCGTTTGCCAAAATTTGTGCCTCCCATCAAAAAATTGAGCTGGTCCTGATTGGGCGTGAGGCAAAGCTGACTACATTGACTGCCGGATTACCTGCCAGCGTGGCTTCACGCATCGACTACCGCGGCTTTATACCACCTGAGCAATTACCTCAAGAGTTTGCCCGCGGTGACTTATTCGTCCTGCCCAGCCGCCACGATGGCTGGGGGGTAGTCGTGAATCAGGCATTGGCCAGCGGCTTGCCGATTATTTGCAGTGATGCTGTCGGAGCTGCACACGACTTGGTCATTGATAGTCACAATGGCCGGATCATAAGTGCCGGCAGCAGTTCAGCACTGGAGTCAGCAATCAGTGAACTCTGTCGAGACCGGCAACTTCTGCAAACCATGGGAATCAGGTCCGGGCAGATGTCAGCGGCATGGTCACCACAGGCTGGTGCTGCTAAATGGGCAACAGCTATTCAGCAAGCAGGATCGCCAGTAATCGGGTCATGAGAATCCTCCTGGCATCCAGCAGTAGTGGCTCGCAAGGCGGTGGCGAAATTTATTTACTTTACCTCGGCAAGGAATTAGCAGCACTCGGGCATGCTCCAGTGCTGTGGGCATCCGATGCTCAGGCTATGGATCCGCTATGCCAAGAGTTCAGCTGCTTCGGACAAGTCGAGCGCACCCGGTACACCAATACCTATCAACACAAATTCCGGTCACTGGCAACCTTCTGGAACGACCGCAAAGCACGTCAGATCAGTGCACACTGGCAGTCGTTAAACCCGGATGTCATTCACCTTAATAAGCAGAACCTGGAGGATGGGCTCGACTTGGTCGCAGCGGCTAATTACAGTGCCATACCCGCAGTCTGTACGATACACCTGACACAATCTGCCAGCTACTTGAAAGCCCGGGCCGGCTGGTTACGCGATTGGACAGCCAGGTATTATCTCAATAAATTTAGCGGGACATTCATCAGCGTACAGCAGCAACGGGCTGACGATCTGAGCAATTTTCTGGAGCAGCAGCGGCCTGTGCAAACTGTCTATAATGGGGTGCCTATCCCAGCTGCTCCTGAGCTTGCCAGAATGCGCTGTGAGCATCGGCGCAACTTGCAGTTACATGATAATAATAGATTATTCCTCGGAGTCGGAAGAGTCATGTCGCAGAAACGCCCGGAACTCTTTCTCGATCTGGCTTGCCGGATCAGAAGTCAGTTGCCAACAGCACAGTTTTTGTGGCTGGGCAGCGGCCAACTGGATTCGCACTGGGACGACTGGGTCAACGCGCGCGACCTCCATGATTGTGTCCGACGGATTGACTGGACCAGGGATGTGCTAAGTTACCTGGCAGCGGCCGATTACTTTCTTCACACCGCCAGCTACGAAGGCATGCCGCTTGCGTTGTTTGAAGCTATGGCCGCTGGAGTTCCCTGTATTATCACCCCTAACCTGCATGAGGATATGCCATTCCTGAATGCGACAACCAATCTGGTAGCAGACGGTGATAAGTGGCTCGACCAGCTAAATGATAAAAAATTGCTGAACACAATCGCGACAAAGGCACGCGCATTGGTATGTAGCAAGTATTCGGTTGCCGAGATGGCCAAATCAACACTGGGCGTTTATCAACAGGAAACCCTTAAATTTCCAAAAAAGACTGTATGAATATTGCTTTCTACAGACCCGACGGCAGCAAGGGAACCGGTGGCTTGGACGCAGCCATTGACAGCTTATCGCTTCACTTACTCGAGGCAGGTTGTCAGGTTACGTCTATTCAGTCGCCGGTTGCTACGCCTGTACAGGACGCTGATATCCACCATTTTCATGGCCTTTGGCTGCCGTGGCATTCGCAGATTGCCAACCAGCTGAAGACTGCCGGAAAGCCTTACCTAGTCTCCACCCATGGCATGCTCGAACCGTGGGCCTGGCGACACAAGTTATGGAAAAAATTGCCGTATTACGTACTGCGCGAGCAGCGCTACCTAAGTAATGCAGCAGGCTTGCTGGCTACCGCACCGCCCGAAGCTGACAATCTGAAAGATCGATTCCCGCAGCAATGCATACACACGATTCCACTCGGTCTGACCGGTACCGCACGACCTGATTATGAGAGTGCACGCTCAAACCTTGGCATTACCGGAGAAATATCGACGTTACTTTATTTCTCGCGATTACATGTCAAAAAAGGTGCCGACCTGCTGCTGAAAGCTATCGCCGATATGAACCTGAAAAAATTCTGCAGACTATTAGTTGTCGGCGATGGAGAGCCTGATTATGTCAACCGGCTACATGAATTCGCTGCAGAACATGCGTCAGTGTTGCCGGAAATCAGTTGGCTCGGCCCCAAATGGGGTGATGAAAAATGGCAATACCTGCAAGCAGCTGATTTATTCTGCCTGCCAACCCATTCCGAAAACTTCGGGCTGGCAGTACTGGAAGCCCTGCAGGTTGGCACCCGCGTGATGACAACCCATGGTACCCCGTGGCCACGGCTGATCAGCGATCAGCAAGCAGCAATATTTGTCGACCCCGAAGTGCAAGCGATCCAGCAGGGTTTGATGCGTTTTATCCGCAACCGCGAGTGGTCAACTAAGCAACGCCAGCGCCTTGCCGACTGGGCTCATTCTTCATTTGCCTGGCAACCAATAATAGCAGCTTACCTGGATGCTTATCGCAAGTCACTCGAGCTGACTGGTAAGCACTAATCGTCGAGTTGCACTGCTCACAATTCATCGTTGACGTCAGAAAGACAAAAATCTAGGCTGTTTAATAGTGAAAGATAGTTCCCCCTCCTCCGTTGAAAGCAACGCTAGTCCCGCCGGTGCCAACCCTGAGTTAATAACAGTTAAAGAAACTGCTGAATACCTTCGCATCCCTCTCCCAACGGTTTACTACCTGGTTCAGCGTGGCCAGCTGCCGGCGGTACAAATCGGAGGTCGCTGGCGGGTCAAAAAAGATTCACTTGATCGCGATATCCTGCGCAAAGGAGCAGAAGGTCAACCAACTGTACTGATCCTCGATGACGATAAAGCGATGCAGGAGTTCTTTCTTAGGTTTTTGAAAAAGTATGGATTCAGCAGGGTAATCTGTGGCACGGCCAAAGAAGCTCTCGCTGCACTGCGAAAACAGTCGTTCCAAATGTTCTTCCTCGATTTGAAATTGCCGGATATGGATGGCGATGAGGTCTTCAGGGAAACGAAAGCTATTGACCCAGACTTGCCGATCGTGGTCATTACCGGTTACCCGGATAGCGATATGATCGACCGGGTCCTCCAGGATGGTCCGGTTATGATCCTTAAGAAGCCGATGGATGTTGAGCAATTGGCCCTGACCATGCGCATCCATGGCTACAAGCAGCCGCAACGGCTTGCTGACTCCAGCAATTAAGTAGCCCCCAGACGGAGCCTGCTACTCAGGGAAAAAGTCATCCTCCAGCATCAGGCTAATACAATGGTAAACCGGTAAGTGGTACTCCTGGATCCGGTAGGTCTCTACCGCCGGCACACACAGGCACTGATAACACTGATCACGCATAGCGCCGCCATCCTGGCCACTCAGTCCGATTACCTGGATATCCCGCGCCCGGGCAACCTCAATTGCGGCCAGGATATTCTTCGAATTGCCTGAAGTGCTAATAGCCACCAGCACATCACCGGCCCGTCCAAGCACGTGCACCAGCTGGGCAAATGTCAGATGGGGGGCAATGTCATTAGCAAATGCCGTAGACAGTCCGGGAAAACCAGTCAATGGAATGACAGCCAGTCCACCCTGCAGTTGTTGAGCCAGTTCCGGCGACAACCCGGCGCGTTCTCCAGCTGCCAGAGGTCGTTGCTTCTTGAACCCTTTCATGAGTTCTCCAGCCCAATGCTCGCAGTCCGCTGCACTGCCACCATTACCACAGAGCATCACTTTCCCATCGCTACGCAACGCGCCGCTTAGTATGCCCACAGCTCGCTGAATATTACTGCGCAAAAACTCCAGCTCAGGATAATTAGCGATCAATTGCTGCAAGTGGAGGTTGCTGGTACTCATCCTGACAATTCAATCGATAATCACCATAGTAGTGCAAGCTTAAGTTACAGGCACAGCACCATCAGATAATCTTCAGTGCGTTCTAGCCCGGATCAATCACAAGCCATCTACTGCGACCAGCGCGAGGCACTTGTCT
>CAZHRP010000209.1:0-4579 GCA_964535055.1 uncultured Chthoniobacteraceae bacterium | reverse complement strand
CCTGGCAGTGAGTTTCAGATGGGCAGCGCTACTGCACCTGCTACGCCCGCCGAAGCCCCGGTACACCAAGTGCATCTGAGCCGTTATTATATCTCACGCTTGCCAATAACTAATCGGGACTACGAAAAATTTGACCCGGATCACCGGCACAAACGCCCACCCTGGTCAGGGGATGACCACCCGGCTGTATACGTTAGTAGCAACGATGCTATCAAGTTTTGTGACTGGTTGAGCAACCTCGAAAACCGGGTCTTCCGGCTGCCAACTGAAGCCGAGTGGGAGTACGCAGCGCGCGGCTCGCAAAGCAGGATGTTTCCCTGGGGTAACACTGTTATTCGTGGCAATTTAGCTAATTTAGCTGATCGCAATACCAATTTCAGCTGGAGTGATAAGCGGATCGATGACGGCTATGCGCAGACCTCGCCGGTAGGCCACTATCCGCAGGGCGCAAGTCCGTTTGGCCTTTTAGATATGTCTGGGAATGTCTGGGAGTGGTGTCTGGATTTTTACGGCAGTTACTCGAGTGCCGAACAGATTGATCCTCGAGGTAACAATAAGGGTACTAAGCGAGTTTATCGCGGGGGCAGTTGGCGTTCACGGTTGGCTTCCCTGCGGACAACATGTCGCGGGTTTAATGACCCGGATTACTCTTACAATGATGTTGGCTTCCGGATAGTTTGCGAGTGCTAACTATTCGATGATTTCGAGCGTAGTTGGGGTAGAGTTTCGAATATTTTCCGAGACAGGACAGCGGTGTTCCACTTCTTGAGCGAATCGGAGTTTTTCCTCTGCATTCAGGTCAGCATCAATTGTTACCAGTGTGCGGATGGAAGCAAAGCCACAGCGCATCTCGGTTGATTTACCCAAAAGAACATCAGTATCCAGCTCACCCTCTACAGTGACGGTATAGTCCCTCAAGTCGATCTTGTTTTGCATGGCAATTATCCGTGCCAGTGTGGCTTGGCAGGCGGCGATGGAAAATAACATATAGTCCAGTGGCGAAGGTGCTGATCCATCGCCTCCGGAATTTACCGGCTGGTCGACTTCTGCACTAAAATCACCTAATTTACCGCTGATCCTGAACTTGCTGCCAAGGCATGCCGTGGATGAGACTTTTTTGCGCATCGGGTTAGGATTTACTGTCGACCTTGCCAAGTACCTGCTGGAGTGCCTGGTTAAATTCGTGCAGTCCAGTGCTTGGAATGATAACCGTGTTGCGCCGGCCGTGAGCTTCTTCTGTGATGCGTAAGAACTGGCCGCGTTCGTTCTCTCTAAACTCAATAAAGAAATGCTTACGCTCTATTTGAACATCTTTGCTAGCTAAAACATTTTCCATAGCACTGCAGATCTAGCGTCTTCATTATTAGATAATAAGCTAAAACAAGCAACTTTTTAAATTATTATAGGTTACGGTATTGGCAATTATTTTTTTGCCGGTCGGAAATCGACGTGTTGTTTAAACATATTGACTGCCTCGACCAGAACTTTTAATTGATCGCCTATTTGGTAGCTCTTACGGGTTCGGCGGCCGATCAATTTCTGGTGGCCAGCGTCATAGACGAAAAAGTCATTGCGTAGTGATGAGACGCGAATAAATCCGGTTTGCATGTAATCGGGTAATTCGACAAACATACCGTGGGGACGTATTTCAGTGACGATTGCCGGGAAGTGAGTTGGCTTGCGCTGATCAAGCTGGAGGGCAAAGAACTCCAGCTTTTTGAGTTTTGTAGCATCACGCTCAGCTTCTTGAGCATTGCGTTCGGTAGCGGAGATGTAGTCCGCAGTTTCCTGCATTGAGGTGGCGGCAGGCAGGATGCGGGATTTTGATTTTGGCGGCGGATTGTCCAGCAGGGGCAGCATCGCCCGGTGCACCACCAAATCTGCGTAGCGGCGGATCGGGCTGGTAAAATGGCAGTAATTTGATTTGTACAGCCCGTAGTGGCCGAGCGGCGAAGCATCGTAGCGGGCTTTTTGCAGTGACTTGAGCAATCCCAGTTTGAGTGCGTATTCCTCATGAGTACCTTTGATATCATTGAGCAAGCGCTGGATACTGGCGCGCTGGGTAAGATCACCGGTACGCAAGCCATGACTTTGAATAAACTCTGCGTAATCCTGCAGGCGCACGGGATCAGGGTCCTCGTGTACCCGATAAATTGCCGGCAGCTTGCGGTGAAGTAATTCCCTGGCCACGGCTTCGTTGGCAACGAGCATGAACTCCTCAATCAACTGATGGGAGATGTCATTATCCAGCTTATGGATGGCGACAGGTGTGCCGGACTGATCGACCTCTACTTTTACCTCTGGAAAGTCGAGTTCCAGTGAGCCTTTGGCAAAGCGGTTTTTGCGCAGTAGCGAGGCCAGTTCCCAGGCGGTCTGCAATAACTTGCCCAGATGATCATTGGCCGGGGCAGCAAGCAATTGCATGGCTTCTTCGTAGGTTAGCCGTTTGGCGCTGCGAATGACAGCACGAGCAAAAGTGGCTTTAGTTATTTTACCTGTAGAATCCAGATCGATCAGGGCCAGCCGGGTAAGCCGTTCGGCATCTGGCACCAGGCTACAGATTCCGTTACTCAGCTTTTCCGGCAGCATCGGGATAACTCTGTCGGGCAGGTAAACGCTGTTGCCACGACGCCGTGCCTCCTTATCCAATTCTGAACCGGGGGTGACGTAATGCGAGACATCAGCAATATGGACGGCCAGGCGCCAGCCGGTAGCCAATTTTTCGACGTGGATGGCATCATCAAAATCCCGCGCATCGCTGGGATCAATTGTGAATACGAAACGCTCGCGCCAGTCGTCCCTGTCGTGTAAGTCTGCCTTGGAAACCCGGTCAGCGATGTTGTCGGCGGCAGTATGAACTGGCTGTGGAAACTCTGTCGGCAGGTCATACTTGCGCAGGATCGAGAGGATATCGACCCCCGGGGCACCTGCCTTGCCCAGCTTTTCTACAATCTCACCTTCGGGGTTTACATGGCGTGATTGCCACTCGCGCATGCGCACGACCACCTTGTCATCGACCTGCGCTGGCATGGCATTTTTTTCGTCCAGCTGCTGGATATAAATATTCTGCGGCAGGCGCGGGTCGTCGGGGATGACATAATAAAATTTGGAGGTTTGCTCGAGGGTGCCGACTATCGTCTGGTTGGCCCGTTCCAGGATTCTGACAACTTCGCCTTCACTGCGGTCATCGTCGTCACGGAAGCGTCGCTTGCGCAATGCCTTTGGGACTTCCCTGACCAGCACCCTGTCACCATGCATTGCGGTGCCGGTATTGGCGGGTGCGATGAACAGGTCAGGTTGGCCAGGTTCTGAGCTGAGCAAATGGCCAAAACCTTTCGAATGCATTTGAATGATCCCGCTCAGCAGGTTCGCCTGCCGCGGGATGATGTAACGCGATTTGCGGACTCGAGCCAGCTTACCGGTGCGCTCGAGTTCATCCAATATGGTATAAACTTTTTTAACGGCACCGCCACTGGCATTGAGTGCCCTGGCAATTTCCCGGCGTTCCAGCGGCTGGTAGGATTGCTCTGAGAGCAGCTGGAAGATTGCTTTAGCCAGCGCATCTTTATCTTTGTGTTTGCTGCTGCCGTCTGGGTTCGGCAGTAATTTTTTTCTGGCAGTAGCGCCTTTATTCTTCTGACTGGATTTTTTGCTTTTGGCGTCAGGCAGGCGATGCGTCTTGCGTTGTCCTTTGCTTTTTTTGCTGCTATGAAAATCAACCATTGGATTGCCTTATATTGAGTAGTGGAGGCTTGTCAAAGACCGGCAGTCATATACTGTGAAACTCTTCATGGATTCGGAATTCAAGGTCAAGCTGGAGGTATTTGAAGGGCCTTTGGATTTACTGCTTTATTTGGTGAAAAAGCAGGAGGTAGACATCTACAGTATCTCACTCGAACTCATTACCAAGGAATATCTTGAATATCTTGAGGCTTTTAAAATGCTGGACATTGAGGTTGCCGGTGAATTTATGGTCATGGCGGCCAACCTTATTTACATTAAGAGCAGGACCTTATTGCCGGTCGCCCAGCAGCCACCCGAAGAGGATGCCGAAGACGATGACCCGCGCTGGGAGCTGATCCGGCAACTGATCGAGTATAAAAAGTTCAAAGATGCGGCTGGCCAGTTACAGATCAGAGAACAACAGCGGGCGTTGCTATACTCCCGTTTGCCGGAAAAACCGGAAGCGGACGCTGAAGTAACCCGCAGTGCTGGAGATGTCGGCATATTTGACTTGATTAGCGCATTTCAAAAAGTCTTGCGCAGACTGGATGATAAACAGGAAGACCTGCGTGAAATTTTTGAGGAAAACTATACGGTCGGTGACAAGATAGAAGTTATTCTCTCAGCTACAGCTGCAGCAGAAAGCTTGAAATTTGACGCTTTGTTTCGCAGTGCTGCTTCACGCACGGAGATTGTGGTAACATTTCTAGCTTTGCTGGAATTAATTCGCCTGAAGCATGTGCGGGTTGTTCAGGCGGACGGGTTTGGAGAAATTCTGCTTGAGCGCAGACCTCAAGCTGCCGCTACTGGAGCAAGTCTGGCTATTAACGATTAGCGGGAGCAAACAAATTACAGT
>CAZHRP010000208.1:0-4627 GCA_964535055.1 uncultured Chthoniobacteraceae bacterium | reverse complement strand
AAACTCACGCCCCGGGAACTGGACGAAGGGTTCCGACTGGCCTGTGTCGCCCGGATAACCGGAGACCTCACCGTCGCCATTCCGAGCAGATCTTCCCACATCGAAATACTCGAAAAGGGGATCGACTACTTAGGCCCCCTCAATCCCTGCGTTCAGAAGAAGTACGCCGTTATGGATAAACCTGACCTGGAGGACCAGAGGGACGACCTCTCGCGATTAAAGGACGCGGCGGGTATCCACGACCGGAACATCACCTTCGATCAGCTGAAACATCTGCCGGAGGCGCTGCGGAACAACGACTACTCCGTAACGGCGGTCTTCAACGATCTGAGCATTATCTCCGTGGAACCGGGTGACACCACCGGATCCAACTACGGACTCGCTGTGGATATCGGCACAACGACAGTGGTGGTCTACCTCCTCGACCTCGTTTCGGGGAAAAAAATCGACGTCGCCTCGGGGCTGAACGTCCAGAAGAGCTACGGCCAGGACGTCATTTCCCGGATCAACCACACGATGACCCATGAAAACGGCCTTTCGATCCTTCAGAAGGCGATCGTCGACCAGCTGAACGACCTGATCGACACAATAGCAGCGCGGAACAAAATCGGCAGAAACAGCATCTACAGCATGACTGTCGCCGGAAACACGACGATGATGCATCTCTTTACGGGGCTGCCCCCGAAGAACATCGCCGCCTCTCCGTTTATTCCCGTTGTCCTGGAGCCTCTCCGGGTCCCCGCCCGGGACATCGGCATCGAAATCGCTGCGAGCGGCTGGATCTATCTCATGCCCGGTATATCCGCCTACATAGGGGCCGATATCACCGCGGCAATCCTGGCAAGCAATATGGCGAACGAAGAGCCGCTGAGCCTCCTCATCGACATCGGAACGAACGGAGAGATCGTTTTAGGAAATAAGGACGGGCTGCTCTCCTGTTCCACGGCGGCGGGCCCCGCCTTCGAAGGGGCGACGATCCGGGACGGCGTCGGAGGTATCGCCGGGGCGATCAATACCGTTTCGGCGGACGGCGGTTCGATCCGCTACACGACGATCAGGAACGAAAAGCCGCTGGGGATCTGCGGATCGGGAATCGTAGACGCCCTATCCACCCTCCTCTTTATGGGGATCGTCGATGAAACGGGACGGATGCTGGAAAAAGAGGAGATCTCCGGCGAGGCGGGTAAAAAGGCCGCGGTAAATCTCCTGAAGGAGAACGGAGTTTCAGCCTTTACCCTCGTACCCGCGGACACATCGTCCCACGGGGATGCGATTCTCCTCACCCAGAAGGACATCCGGGAAGTACAGAATGCCAAAGCTTCCATTGCCGCGGGGATTAGGCACATCTTCACGTTTCCGGGTAAGTGCATTCCGACAACGTGGTCAACTCGCACTGGCCATTCGTGCGATTGCCCCGCGGATCCTGTCATTTGAAGAGATCGGATTGCCGCCGGTAGTGCGCAAGTTAATCGAGTTATCGCGTGGTCTGGTACTGGTTACCGGGCCCACTGGATCCGGTAAATCGACTACTCTGGCATCGATGATAGATGCGATTATCTCGGCGCATTCCAAGCATATTGTGACAATCGAAGACCCGATTGAATTCGAGCACCGACATCAACGCGGGTTGGTTAACCAACGTGAGGTTGGAGTGGATGTCCCCGAATTTGCGGAAGCTCTCAAGCGGGCACTCCGCCAGGACCCGGATGTTATCCTGGTCGGAGAAATGCGTGACCTGGAGACCATGGAAACTGCGGTCACTGCAGCGGAGACTGGTCACTTGGTGCTATCAACTTTACATACTACGGGTGCTGCTCGTACGGTCGACCGGATCATCGATTCTTTTCCCATAGGCAAGCAGGAGCAGATTCGCATGCAGTTGGCCGGCAATCTGAAGGCGGTCATCTCACAAATACTGGTCGAGCGTGATGACCAGCAGGGCAGGGTCGCAGCATTCGAGGTAATGATCAATACTTCGTCGATCGCCAATTATATCAGAGATAATAAGTCGTTTCGGATTGCCAATGATATCCTGACCGGATCGAACTATGGCATGGTAGCGCTGGAGGCGAGTCTGGTGGCACTCTTTAAACGCGGCTTGATTTCGCAGGCAAACGTACTCGGGCGCGCCCAGGATCCGGAAGTTGCCCGGCAACTATTGGAGGAGAATGAGAGTTGATCGGTTGTCATGCGAGACCGCTACAGGCTATAATTCAGGTAAGGAAAAATTATGAACCCCAAGCAAGTACTCGACATATTTATAGAACAGGGAATCGTACAGAGCGAACAGGTGGAAGATATCATGCAGGAACTTTCGCGCACCGGCTACAGTATCGCTCAAGTATTGATCGATTTTGGTTTTGTGGACGAGAGCCAATTTTATAGTACTATCGCGACCGCGCTTGGGGCCACCTATTTCGACCTTAAGGACTTTGAACCTCCGGAGGATGTTTTGCATGAAATTCCAAGTGGCCTTGCGCGCCTACATGAAGCATTGCCAATAGAAGTCCGGGAGGATGCTGTGGTAGTGGCTCTGGTCGATCCGCTTAACCCGCAAATTGCCGAAGACCTGCGCTTTGCTTTGGGCAAGCAGATTGAAGTTGCGGTAGCTCCTACCTACCAGATCGAGCATCTGATCAAGCTTAGTTATGGTACAGACACAGCAACCATGGATGAAATCCTGGCCCAACTGGGAGATGGTGCCGAGCTGACACTGGCCAGTGATGACGACTCTTCGGTCGAGGAGGTGGAAGCTGAGGCTAACACCACCCCGGTTATCCGGTTTGTTGATTTAATTCTTTATCAGGCGATTCAGGATCGAGCCAGCGATATTCACTTTGAACCATTTGAAGATGAATTCAAAATCCGCTACCGGGTGGATGGGGCATTGTATGAAATGTCGCCACCGCCCCGGCGCCTGGCATTGCCGGTGATCTCCCGTATCAAAGTGATGGCCAACCTGAATATTGCCGAACGCCGCTTGCCACAGGATGGCAGAATCCAAAAGTCCATAGCGGGTCGGCCGGTGGATTTACGTGTTTCCACATTGCCAACGCAATTTGGTGAAAGTGTGGTATTGCGTGTCCTCGACCGGACCACTGTCAAGCTTGAGCTGGAAGCGCTGGGCATGCCCGATGCGATCTATAATTACATCATCAGCACGATAAAAAAACCGAATGGTATCTTCATTGTCACCGGACCTACCGGCTCCGGCAAAACAACCACGCTTTACTCCTGTTTACATAAAATCAATACCATCGATTCCAAATTGCTGACTGCAGAAGATCCGGTCGAGTATGATATTGAAGGTATCCAGCAAGTTCCCGTTCACGATTCCATCGGGCTCAATTTTGCGCGGGTATTACGGGCCTTCCTGCGCCAGGATCCGGATCGTATCATGGTCGGTGAGACCCGTGATCTGGAAACCGCGCAGATAGCAGTGCAAGCATCGTTAACCGGCCACCTTGTCTTCACTACCTTGCACACGAATGATTCGGCGGGCGCAGTGACCCGAATGATTGATATGGGGGTTGAGCCATTCCTGATCTCTGCAGCCCTCGAGGCGGTTTTGGCCCAGCGCCTGATCCGCAAAATCTGTGAAAAATGCCGGGTTCCTTACGAGCCCACAGAATCGGTACTAGAGCAAATGGGGCTTTCGGTGCATGAGATTGGCGACAAACAGTTTTATTATGGGCAGGGTTGTAATGAATGTAATGATACCGGGTACAGTGGCCGCAAAGGTATTTATGAATTGCTGGATATCAGTGATCCGATCCGTGAATTGATCAATGAACGGCGGCCCAGTATTGTCATGAAACGCAAGGCAATCGAACTCGGGATGGTGACCTTGCGCGAAGACGGTCTGCGCAACATCTATGATGGTGCGACTACCATTGAAGAAGTGCTGAAGTATACCTAAAGAAAGACATGGCGGCAGCTATAAGTACTTGGACAGTACGGCTTTGCTGCTGGCTGCTGGCGGCGGTGTTTCTGACAGCCGGAATTGCCAAATTACTGTCGGGCGGTGATTTTGTGCTGGCTGTCTGGAACTTCGAGCTTCTTTCCATGAAGGCTTCAAAATGGGTAGCGATGGTTTTGCCATGGATTGAGATAGCACTTGGGGTGTGGTTACTGGTTCCCTGGCAGCGCACGCTGGCACTTGTTGCTTCCGGATTGCTGCTATTGTTTTTCTCGGCAGTTCTGTTTTCGGCCTTGTGGCGTGGAATTGATATTGCCTGTGGTTGTTTTGGCTCTGAGGCGTCGGAGGATGCGAGCGGTGACTTAATCCTGGCGCTTGGCCGGAATACCGTCTTGCTGGGGCTGGTAGTTGCTGCCATCTTTCTATGGCAAAAGAAAGATACTCAGGAGCCGGTAAGCAATGAGTAATCACATTGATGCAAACTTGCGTTGCTGGGCCGAAATCGATTGTGGTGCTTTGCATTACAATGCCGAAAAGGCAATCGAAATGGCGGCCCCGGCAGGATTACTGGCTATCGTTAAAGCGGATGCCTATGGTCATGGTGCGGGACTGGTAGTGCCAGTACTGGAAAAATTTGTCACATTGTTCGGGGTAGCGACTGCCGATGAGGCCAGCCAGCTGCGAACAGCCAAACCGATTCTGTTGCTG
>CAZHRP010000207.1:4402-4632 GCA_964535055.1 uncultured Chthoniobacteraceae bacterium | reverse complement strand
CCGAAAGGAGTGGTATTAAAAGATGGGGTAATCAGCCGCATCTCGGCAGGCCAACGTGAAAAGCTGGAACCAGCTTCATGCCGGTCAATGACTTTAAAATTATTGATACCGAAGTCTATGAGTGTAGCGCCCATCCCGATGCCGGCAGCTCCTGCACCGACGATAATTACATCATGCTGCATCTGTCATAGTTCCTTGTGTATGTTTTATGCCAGGTTGAAGACCAATCA
>CAZHRP010000207.1:0-4392 GCA_964535055.1 uncultured Chthoniobacteraceae bacterium | reverse complement strand
GTATGTTTTACAAGTGATTCGCGTATGGCCTGCTCGTCCAGGTGAACACCAATCAAGACAGCGCATGCTGGAACTATTGGGTTCCGTGGTAATTCATAAAGACTTGCATCACCTCCGAACTTTTCGACACATTGGAATTGATACCATTTGTCCAGCTCTTCACTGAGTCTGACCACTCCCTTCACTCGCAAAACATCGCCGGGCAGCGAATTTAACCACATCTGCAATTGTTCGGCAGGCATGGGATCAGGGAGCTTGAGTTCGATGCCAACAAAGGCGTGAGCAAGCTGATGATGGTCGCTTTTTTCTGTATGAGAATGGTGATGGTGATGCTTACAGCCTGGCTGCGATTCTTGTGAATCTGCTACCATGCGTTCCTCACGCGAAGACGGTTGCCGCAGCAAGTCGCGCAAATTTTCGGCAAAGGGTTCTACTTTAACCCACTGCCCTTTAGGGTTAAGCCAATCGATGTCACTGTGTACTTCGGCGGCACGCTCTCTGCTCACTTCATCCGTGCGCGTAAACAAGATGTGACTGGCGTACTCAACCTGCAAGCGTTCTAATTCATTGTGCCAGTGCCGCGTCTGCCAGCGCTCGAGGTCGATAATGGTTGCTTGAACCAGGGGGTCAAAGCGCTCACGTAAAGTTGCGTTAACCAGTAAATGCTCAATTAATGTTGCTGGCTCTGTTGTGCCATTGGCCTCGACAAGGACAATTCGGTTATCAGACGGTGGAATCTCCAATAGCACATTGAGTAATTCAGAAAGTGAATCACAGCAGATACAGTTGCCATTGATCGGGCTTACTACCCGCCCGTCTTTTTGAAGCGAAGAAGCATCCACCCTGGCATTCGCATAATCATTAATCAGTACATATGGTTCCAGCCCGTACGCCTCTAGACGGGGCAGAATATCGCGCAAAAACGTAGTTTTACCGGCACCGAGAAAGCCGACAACGATCACCAGAGGAGCAGGCTTCATCATAACTGAGTCGGGTTAGGGGCATCACCGTAGACTTCGTCAGGGTCAAAGGTTTTGTTTTTTTCGAGAAATTCCAGCGGCTTTCCAGCAGATGTTCCGTAAGGAATCGCACGGTAAAAACAACTTCGGTAACCTACATGGCAACTCGCTCTACTAGCGGCAACATCGACACGTAACCAAACACAGTCTTGATCATCATCAATGCGGATCTCACGAATCTGCTGAATCAAGCCGCTGGTAGCCCCTTTGTGCCACAGAGTCTGGCGGCTGCGGCTCCAATAATAAGCTTCGCCTGTCGCAATCGTCAGGCGTAATGCCTCTTCGTTCATGTAGGCATGCATCAGTAACTCGCCACTTGTAAAGTCAGTGGTGACTACCGGAATGACACCATTATTGTCAAATTTCGGGGCCAGCTCCTGGCCTTCTTCGACTTGCCGTATTGATCTACGGGGAACAAAATTTACTGTCATAATGATATGACCTGATCGGGCGGGTTTACTGCCAGAGTTTCATACAACTGCGGAAAACACCCTGCTACGACCCCGTCAACGGTACCCTTGGCTTTTACTTCTCCACTGCCGCATTGCTGGAGTTCGCCCTCAGCCATTCCTCGCAGCACGGCACACTGATCACAAATCATTAATAGTATATTCTGATCCAAAGCAACTTTAGCAAGACGCTCCCCAATAGGATCCCCTTTTTTAAGCATGAATATGTTATCATCAAAAAACATCATTCCAGCCACATTGACCCCGTGAGTATTCTGCTCAAGCTGAGGCAGGATCATTGTAGCGAGCTTATAGGTACTCGCATTGTTTGTTGTAAAAATATAAGCAACCTTCATATCTAATCCTCTGCTTAACTTGCCTCAAAGCAGATAGAAACATTTACCCAAGAAGCAAACTAAGTGAGAATGTATTATCACTAAGGGGTCAACTGTTCAACATTTTTTTGAGAATTGATTCTCAGACAAAGTTTGCGATGATTATATAGTGGAAATCAGGACTCATCAGCAAAGCGCAATTTTGAGTGCGATGGACGACCTTGGGAGGCCGGTAACGCCGCAGGAATTGTTGGAGGAAGCTGCGATCAAGTCACCAGGCTTGGGGTTGGCAACGGTCTATCGACTACTGAAGAAGTTAGTTGACTCTGGAGCAGTTCGCAAGATTGAAGTGGCAGGACTGGCGCCGCACTATGAGCGGGAGCAAGACGAACACCACCATTTCTTTGTCTGTGAAGACTGCCACCGGATGTTTGACCTGCGTGGTTGTTCAGGCGGCATGGATGAGCTATTGCCACCAGGCTTCCGGATGCATTCGCATGAAGTGATAATTTATGGTGCGTGTCGGGACTGTGACCGCTAAATTCAAGCAGGTGAGTGAAACTGCAAATTGCGGCAGGCACCTTGCCCATGAGTGTATACAGGCAAGGTGCTGCCGTTAACTCTACCAGCTAATTATGATGTGATTGTCAGGGGCTCGCCGCAGCAGGTGAAGTCGCAGCAGTCGTTTTCCGATTCGCAGTTACAATTGCTATCACTGCCGTGTGAGCAAGGTTTTACGATCTGAATAGTCAGTCCGCAGTCTTTACAGGTGTAGTTTTTACCTTCTATGAGTTCGTTACATTTGAGCATTTTTAATTCCTTTCAGAACTAAAGTATACCCCCAATGGGTATATTGCAAGGAAAAATATTAATACCCCAATAGGGTATCTTTAATTGCTGTATTCATGGGAGTGGGATAGGGTTTGGTTATGCAGCATCATGAGGAGCCGAACAGGAAGGCACAAATCTCAAGGCTTAGGCGGATTGTCGGGCAACTCCAGGCGATTGAGCGAATGATCAGTGAGGAACGGGAATGTTCGGAAGTCTTAACGCAACTACTGGCGGCCAAAAAAGCGATTCAATCGCTTTCCGAGAAAATCATGGAGGAGCACCTTGTGCATTGTATTGAAAGTGCGGACCCTGCAAGCGGACGGGAAATGATCAGTGAACTGGTCGCTGTTTTGAAAAGATTTGTGAAGTGATGTGCGGGTGGGGTGTGAGAGTTTCCTGATTGTGAGCTAAATCACCGGGATTTTTGTGGCAGCAAAAAAACTGGCGAGCCCCGAGAGGCTGGCCAGTTTTCAGTTTGCATTAAATGTGCGGGATTGGCTATTCGTCGTACGGCTCCGAAGAGTCCTGGAGGAACAAGAGCACACGTCCATCGGGCATTTTCACATAACCTTTTGTGTACTCAACCTTCGTTTCCTTACCGGTAGCTTTGTCGGTAAAGTAATAATGTCCCATGGCAATAGCTACATTTCCGAACGTCTTGATATTGAAGTTATCAAATCGCACATTTGTCCACGGCTTCAAAGCAAATCCCTTATCTTCGGGGTATTTTGAATTGCCGGAAACGAAATAGGACAAAGTACCTTCGAGGTCCGGTCGAAACGGCTGTTCAGCAGCCAGTGTGGGCTTGAACAGAATTGGCCCCAGCTCAAAAGCGTAAGCAGCTTCTGCAGCAGCTTTGGCTACTTCAGGTGCTTTATCACCGGCAGCCCCGATCTTGACTACGGCATCTCCCCACATTTTTTGGGCAGCCTTGACATCCTCCAGCGTGATATCAGGCCCTTCCGGCAACTTACCAATATGGTCTGCTAACGAGTCTTCTGCCTGCGCACTGGAAAACGCTATAATTGCGACAGTAGCGCAGCCCAAAGTCTTTATGAATTGGATGTTATGTTTCATAGATTGATTAGGTAGCTCAGCTCTGCCCTTTTGCAAATAATTTTGCCAATCAAGCAGTGTCTAGTGCAGGTTGGCAGTCTGTTACAAAAAAGCTATCCAGGGTACTCACCGGTAACGTAGCTTTCGAGCTGATTAATCATCGACGATTGCGCGAAGATTACGTGTTTAATGATATCTCCAATCGAGAGAATACCGATCACAGCTTCCGTATCTATGACCGGTAAGTAGCGAATCCGTTTTTCGGTCATCAGGCTCATGCAATGATTAACCGGGGAGTCAGGCCCGACGCTGATGACCGGGCTGGTCATGATTTCAGATACTTTGGATGTTTTGGATGCGCGTCCCTGCAGGATGACTTTGCGGGTATAATCACGTTCGGTCAGGATGCCCACTAGCTGGTGTGCATCAAAAACCAGTAGCGCTCCAACATTCTGTTCAGCCATTTTTTCAATTGCTGAAAAAACCGTTTCTTCCGGACTGATGTGATGGAGTTCTGAAGAATTCTTTTCGGCCAGCAATTGGGCAGCGGGGGTATTAACTTTCATTATGGTAGTTTAGCTTATTAATTAGCTAATGTCGCGTTTATTTATTGGCAAATTTGATCATTGGCTACCAGTAAACCGTTTTAGCCCGAATCAATCACAATCCATCTGCTGCGACTGGCGGGAGGCACTTGTCTAC
>CAZHRP010000206.1:0-4637 GCA_964535055.1 uncultured Chthoniobacteraceae bacterium | reverse complement strand
ATGGATGATGTGGAGACTCAAAATTGAACTACGTATCAAAAACATACGTACCCACTGCTGGCCTGTTAGGGATGGTTCTCGCATTGCTTTCATATCAGGCATCACTCCATGCGCAAGCTGAGGCCAATCCCGGGAAAGCGCTGGTCATGGAGGCGATTGAAGCCAATGGCGGGATCAAAAAATGGTGCTCTGGCGGCGCGCTTCACTTCCGTTGAAAATACCATATGACCGATAAAGTTGTGGTTATCGATTCTGTCCAAACCGTTGATACCGTCAGCTTTGAGGCGGTTCATTCGGTTCCCGGGAGTTCGACGACCTTCGGTCGCAATGCGGAAGGCAAATACTGGATTGCACCTGCGGACGCATCATTCACGCCGCCGGTTCCCTTCTGGACGTTGACCCCGATCTATTTAATCGGCATCCCATTTGTTTTTGATGACGACCAGGTCAACTATAAGCTCCTGCCGGACAAGAAGGAATTTCAGGGAAAAGAGTACACGCAAGTCGAAATTTGCTATAACGCCGGGGCCGGCGACTCGCCGGATGATGTCTATGTCCTGCTTATCGATGATCAGACGAAGCTGGTGAAAGGGACGTACAACACGGTCACCAGCCCGATTGTGTATCAGGGTGGGGAACTGGTTAAAAAATTTATTACTCTGGATGACCTGCAAGAGGTCAACGGACTGCTGCTCGCCGGTGAACATACCACTTACAGCATGAGCGATGGAGTCATCGGCGATGAAATGCGCTCCACCGAGGTGAGCGAAGTCAAATTTGTCGATCGATAGAAAGTTGACTTTGCTATCCCCGAAGGTGCAAAGATCTTTGAGTATTAAAAATCCTGACAGGTAAGCTTAAGCTAAACGACCGGTTCCCAAGTCGCCTGGATTTCGGTGGTGCGGGCAGGAGAGATTTTGAGCGACTCTGAGATAGTTGGCCAGTTGTCGGCTGCTGTCCGGGTCTGATCGATTTGATCATCAACTTTTGTTGCTTTGATCTGATGCTTATTTGTCACCTGAAGAACGAGAGCACGGTCGATGTGTTTTCGATTGCCAAGGAGCGGCATTTGACGGTGCAAGCCATTGCCAATGCCCGGTTTGGCATACATGACATCGTAGGCTGGGCTCAGTTCCCAATCGCCCGAGTCCCGGCAGATGAAGGCATGGTTTTTTGCATGATCGTCACGCACGCCAAGCCAGACATTGAAAAGCATCCGGCGGACGGCCTCTTCAACCATCGGCTGAGAGCCGGTTAGCGCAAGGACTGCCCGAAAAAACTCGTCATAATCGGTGTCTCCCTGATGCCAATGTTTGGTCAGCAATCCAGCCAGGGTATGGCAGTGAAGCCGTCGCTTAGATGTCCAGTCGAAGCGTTTGATAGCAAAATGGGCAATTTCCTCACCCGTATCTGGATCGGTAGTGACGAGGAGTCGGGTTTCGGGCACGCGGATTCCGGCAGCTTCCGCCATTTCATAATACGCTTTTTCTACGCGCCCGTATTGGCGGGCCCGGTCGGTTTCAATCTTGAGGATCCACGCCGAATAGCCATCGGGTGGTAGTCCCTTCCCATACCAAATCTGATCCGGGTTATCTTCCGAAATGGCAATTCGCTGTTTCGGGCGTGCACCACCAGTGGAGGCGCCAGATTCAATCACCGTAGGCAGAACATCTTCCATTCTTCCTTCGATGGCGGCTTTAGCCGAGCGCTCAGCCTCAAGCAGGTTCAGCTGATTCTGGAGTTCCTGTGTCGATTCCGCTTGGTCTGGCTGGTAAACCAAGGCACCCCAGGATCGGTCACCGATGAAACACAGTCGCTCCAAAAGTGAAACGGTCTCCGGATTTCGTCCCAGTCTGCGGAATCGTTCATCCATCAGCATTCGACCCCACGAATCCGGCAGGCTGTCCGCAAATACGCCGTAGAGGCCGTCGAAGACACGATTCTCCGCGTTCCACTGGATTTCCGTATTTGCCTCCAAGGCAAAGGGCGAAATATTCCAGCCGCTTTCCAGCCAACTCGCTGAATACTGAAAGGCAATTCCGGCAAGTGGCGATTCGTCGGAGAGAACTCCTACCTTCTCCGATCCTATATACACTTCAACGATCATCTTTTCTTCTTTTTACGGATTCGCTTTGGCAGCGGTGCCGATGAAATGTCCTCGAGCTTTTTTGGGAGTGGCTGTGAGAGGATTTTTTCGATATCCTGAACGCTCCCGAGCGCACGCAGGACCTGGATGAGTGTGATTAACTTGACATCAGCTTTGCGTTCCAGCATCCGCACCGAATTGACGTGGACTCCGGCACGATCCGCTACCTCCTGCTGGGTGAGTTGTTTTTCCAGTCGGCGCTTGCGCACTCGCGAACCTATCTCTGTAAGGTATTCATCGTTTGTCTTAAGTGACAACATTTTAGTTATTAAAACATTATTATAAATTTAAGCAATAATATATTAGTTATTAAAATAAGTTCATAATGGTTTGGCCGACATTGAGACTGAGCTTTGACTGGATTCCCGAAATATGTTTTACAAGTGTGCCTTCGCTAAATTGCAGCCGAAGCAAGATCGTGAGCGGCTGCTTGCCTGACACTAGTGCTTTAACGAAAAGTCACAGAGCTAAAACTGGAGTTTTTTGACTTTCTTATCCTGAGTAGCCTTGGCGTAGGTTGACTCATATCAGCGGTGATTCTGTTTCAATTAGACAATTCGCATAAAAGCTGCTGCATTTGGCGTCGCGTATATGGATGCTTTGTTCTTAGCGATTGCATTTTTTTGTGGCTTGCTGGCGCAGCAGATCCGGCTGCCGCCACTGGTGGGGTTTTTAATTGCCGGATTTGTACTGAATGCGATGGGGCAAGAGGGTGGGGATACGCTCAAGGCAGTAGCAGATTTGGGAGTCATCCTAATGCTATTCTCGATCGGGCTGAAACTGCGGCTGCGGACACTGGCCAGGGCGGAGATCTGGCTGGGCACATCCTTGCACACGCTGATTGTGGTGGGCTTGTTTACTCCGGTACTGGTTGGTGTGGGCGCACTCATCGGGCGTGGGGCCGGCCTGGACTGGCAGACTGCGCTGTTGATTTCGTTTGCGGTGAGTTTTTCGAGTACGGTATTTGCGGTCAAGAGCCTTGAAGAGAGCGGTGATATGGGCGCGATGCATGGGCGTATTGCGATCGGCATATTAATCATGCAGGATATCCTGGCGGTCCTGTTTTTGACCTTTTCGACCGGCAAGATTCCTTCTCTCTGGGCGCTGGCTTTGCTGGCAGCATTGCTGTTCGGGCGGCCAATTTTGTCTAAATTGATTACTAAATCCGGGCATGGTGAGATGGTGGCCTTGTGCGGATTATTTCTGGCGCTCTTCCTAGGGGCAAAAGGGTTTGATGCTGTTGGGTTGAAAGCCGACCTCGGTGCATTGTTTGTCGGCGTCCTGGTCGGTTCGCACCCGAAAGCCAAAGAGATCAACAAGTCGATCCTCGGGATTACTGATTTATTCCTGATCGGGTTTTTCCTAATGATCGGGTTGGATGGCGGGCTCTCGCTCGAAGGAGTCTTGTGGGCGCTGCTCTTACTGTTGCTCCTGCCGATCAAAGGGGTGGCCTTTTTGGGACTGCTGACGCGGTTTCACCTGCGTGCGCGTACGTCGTTCCTTTCTGGACTGACGTTATTTACTTACAGTGAATTTGGTTTGATCGTGATGTCGATCGGGGTGGCCAATGGCTGGATTCCTCCGGAATGGATGGTAGCCATGGCGGTGGCACTGTCATTGAGTTACCTGGTGGCAGCACCGCTCAACCGGCGGTCCGAAGCTATCTATGACCCGACTAGCCATCATTTGCAAAGGCTTGAAACCAAAGGCACACACCCGGATGATCTGCCGATCAAGTTGCAAGGTGAGCGGATTGCTATCTTTGGCATGGGAAGGGTCGGGGTTGCTGCGTACCGGGCATTGGAAAATCAATACCCGGGTAAGGTGATCGGGTTCGATCGTGACCCGCAAGCTGTTGAAGATCACTTGCAGGCCGAGCGCAATGTGATGCTGGCCGATGCAACCGATAGTGACTTTTGGGAACGCGTCGGAGTGACGAAAAATCTCGATCTGGTGGTCCTTGCTATGCCTAAGCACATCGCTAATGTCCATGCTGCCGAGGCCTTGAAACGCCACGATTTCCAGGGGGTAGTCGCATCAACCGGCAAGTTCGATGATGAGGTGAAACAACTGCGTGAACTTGGGCTCGATACCGCATTCAACCTCTACAACGAAGCCGGATCAGGCTTCGCCAACCATGTGCATAATGTCTTCCGCCAGCAACGACCGGATCTCGTCTCACGCTGGAAAGCAAAAGCTATGGATGACTTCAATATTTAAGTTACCAAGCTTGATTGACAGCTGCCATCCTCAGTGAAAAAGTATATCCATTCGGGTTATAGCGCAGCCTGGTAGCGCGCTTCGTTCGGGACGAAGAGGCCCCGGGTTCAAATCCCGGTAGCCCGACCACCAACGTTCCGTTGGATCGACTTATTTCCCATTAGTACCCTAGTAAATGTAAAGGGATGAGAGCTCGGAGGGTTTCGAGCGCGCTGCTGCGCTAGCCCGGATCAATCACAAACTTCGTAGCGAGACGCAGCGTGAGGTGCTT
>CAZHRP010000205.1:0-4640 GCA_964535055.1 uncultured Chthoniobacteraceae bacterium | reverse complement strand
CGGCGGCGCGCCGGCCGGGGGTCAAGGGCGGGCCGACCCGCGACGAGACCGTGGCTGCGCGATGCAGCTAAAGCGGCCCGCTCGCAAGCCGACCACGCCCTGCATAAGGCCGGCCAGAGCAATGATGAATTAGAGGAAAAAGGCAGAGCCTACCGCGATGACATACTTTTCATGTATTTGTGGCAACGCAACTACGGGCAAGCCAGCTATTCAGCAGGCGGTCTATTTCGATGGCTGGATGGCAAGGTAGCGAAACTCATCAGTTATGACGAAGCACGCGTTAACTATGCCCGCCTGAACGAACTGCCGCTACGCTTGCAGGAACACGCTGATGCTTTGGTAGCTAATGCCGATGAGAAATTTAAAAAACTCGAGGAGGCTGATATGCAAGCCCGCACGGCTGCCGGCTTAGACCAGGACACCAAACAAATCGAGCAGTTACAGAACGAACTAACTGAGGTCACTGCCGCTATTGATAAATGTGACGCAGACGAACAGGCCGTACGTGACGAACAGTTGTTGGTCAGCGCCGGCAAAGACGTCCACTCTCTGGAAGCGATCACCATTCTGGCAGACGCCATGGCGCGTGAAGAAATAGCCGAATTGGAAGCGGAAGCACGCCTCACCCCTTTTCCCGATGACGATGCGCTGGTCGCCAGCTTAATTGGCCTGGCTGACCATAAGCAACAGCTACTCGAGTCACGCGAGGCTTTTCAAGCCGCCTTGCAGGCAGAGAATGATCGGCTCAAAGAGGTCAGAAAATTACGTTCACGTTACCGGCGCAATCGCTACGACGCACCTGGCTCGACCTTCAAAGACGGCAACTCCGTAGAGTCGATGATGGGTGAATTCATGCGTGGCGCCATCAACAGCGGCGCATTATGGGATGTACTCAGACAAACCCAAATGTCGACCCGCAAATCGCGTCCCAATTTCGGCTCAGGCGGATTCGGTCGCGGCACAGTTTGGTCCGGTGGCTTTGGCGGCGGTGGCGGCCGTTCAGGCGGCTTTGGCGGCGGCGGCTTCCGGACAACCGGTGGATTCTGATTTTTCATAGCTGCTTGCTTCCGCCAAGCAGAGTTTAGTAGCTTAGGTTTTATGGCGAGCCTGCTGAACAAAGCGCGACACGGCATCAGACAGCTGCTGCAAGCCAATCATATCAGGCTGTTTCCATTGCCGGGAAATTTGCGCGGCTACTCCAAGACCCGTTTCCAAAACGATCTCAGGGCCGGCCTCAATGTGGCATTGCTGGCATTCCCTCAAGGCATGGCGTACGCCTTCATCGCGGGCTTACCCATCCAATATGGCATCTACGGCTCAGTGGTTGCCGCTATTCTTGGCGCGCTTTTTGCCGGCTCTCATTTCGTTACTCTTGGCCCGACCAATGCAACTTCGGTAATGCTGTTAAGCTCATTTGCGATGCTTGGGGCCGGGGCGACAGAAAAAGCCGCCATGTTGCCACTGCTATTGCTGATGGTCGGCCTGTTGCTGGTGGTTGGCGCCTTCCTGAAAATTGCCAATCTGATTCAGTATATTTCGCGCACGGTAATTACCGGCTACATCACAGCCGCCGCATTGCTGATTATTACCAACCAGGTCCACAACATTCTGGGGTATGGCCTGGATCAACAGGCAATCACATTACTCCAGGTAATCCACCAGACGATCGTGCAGCTGGGAGACACACAATGGGAGGCCCTGGCGATGGCAGCCATCACAGCCGGTGTGTATCTAAGCTTGGCTAAGTGGTTCAAATGGCTACCGAATGTCGGTGTTACACTGCTGGTGATGTCGCTGCTGGGATTCTTGTTGCAACGATTCGCGCACTTGGAATTTGAGACGCTGGCGGCTGTTTCGGCAGGTAGTTGGCAACTGACACTACCGGTCATCAATCTCGATACGATTGGCGTGCTCGCCAGCCCGGCACTGGCAATTACTCTGCTGTGTATACTCGAATCCATGTCGATTGGTAAATCTCTGGCTGCCCGCGCCGGCGAGCGACTCGATGCCAACCAGGAAATGTTCAGTACCGGCATAGCGAATATCGGCTGCGGTTTCCTGTCGGGCATGCCGGCGTCCGGCTCCCTGACCCGTTCGGTGCTGAACTGGACCAGTGGTGCAACCTCGCCATTGGCCAGTATCATCAATGGCACCATCTGTGCGCTGGGCTTACTATTGGTGGGTCCGCTTATCACATATATTCCAATGCCGTCGCTGGCCGTCCTGGTCGTAGCTATCGGTATTTCACTGATCAATCGGCATGCTATCAGGGTGGTGCTCAAGGCAACCCGATCAGATAGCATCGTGTTCCTGGTTACTTTTATCGGCGGCATGATTCTGCCGCTGAACACCGCCATCTATTATGGCGTAGGTGCCTCGATTGTCTTGTTCCTGCGCAAGGCGGCCGAACCGGAACTTGTCGAATACACGTTCACCGATGGCGGCGAACTAATCGAGCTGGATAACCTGCGGGTACGCGTCAGTGAAGAAATTTCGATCGTCCACGTCGAGGGCAACTTGTTCTTTGGGGCCTCTGATTTGTTCCGCGACCAGATCAGGCGCGTCTTCGAAGATCCCCAACTCAAAGTTGTCATTCTGAAAATGCGCAACGCCCACTTGCTTGATGCCAGCAGCGTTCTGGCCCTCGAAGAACTGATCCGGTTCATGCGCTCACGCAATCGACACCTGCTGGTCAGTGAGGCCAGGCGTGATGTGATCCGTATCTTTAAGCGTAGCGGCCTGCTCAAGGTGCTGGGCCGCGAAAATGTTTTCCCGGACGTCGCCAGCAATCACACCCTGTCCACTGCTCATGCGCTGCGCCGGGCCAAAGCAATCATTTCCAGCTCCGGAGCTACTCCAGAGGGCAGTATTGCTTCCGAAGAGGATGACATCGTGGTCTCTGACGCACCGTCATCCTGAATCAATTACTTCACCGTAGCCTTGCCTTGTTCGTCACTTAGTGGCTACTATCAATACTTATGAGTACGCCTAAAATTGCCGCTAAACAACCCGCTAAAGTTGAGTTGGAAGAAGGCAAAGATTATTTCTTCTGCACTTGCGGCGAATCATCCGGCCAACCGTTCTGTGATGGCTCCCATGCCGGCTCCGATTTTAAACCACAAAAATTTACTGCAGAGAAATCAGGCCCTGCCTTCCTATGCCAGTGCAAGCACACCGGCAACACTCCATTCTGTGATGGCTCCCACTCCTCCCTGGGATAGCATCAGCAGAACCACACACTGAGGCAATCCCGCGGATGAAACCTCTCACATCCGGTCAGGTTGACGTCATCGAAGTCAGTCTGGCTCAAGTGTCGATTGATCACGAAATCATATCCTCAGACGAGCTGGAACGCTCCCGCCGCTTCGCAAAACCCCTGCACGCCGACCGGTTTCTGGCCACCCGTACCAGCTTGCGCCAAATCCTGTCACAGTACGTGGAACTACCACCGGGCCAGCTGAAAATTACTCCCGATCAGCATGGCAAGCCGGCCATAGCCGAAGAAAGTTCCCTTCATTTCAACCTCGCCCATAGTTACGACCTCGCGATGATCGCCGTCGCCAGCGAAGCAGTCGGCATCGACGTCGAGATGTGCAACCGCCAGTTGGAGCCACTGGCTATGGCACAACGCTTTTTTTGCCCCCGTGAATATGACCTGGTTGCCAGCGCATCAGACCCGGACCGGCAACGCCTGAACTTCCTCCGCATCTGGTCAGCCAAAGAAGCTACCCTCAAATTGCTCGGCACCGGCTTGCGCGTCGATCTCAGTTCATTCGATGCCGGCGACGCCACCGACCAGCAGTCGTTCGAGGTCTATCCCGATCGCTTAAGCCGCCCTGCTTACCTGCATGCATTAACACCAGCCAATGCCGTGGTTTACGTTGCTACATGGAACAGCAATGCTGATATCAGTCGGCAACACTTCTGTAAGTAAATACATTTTGCCCGCGTAACAAGTTTTGCCACTGCATTTGGGTAGGATTACCCTTAGAGTTCCATCGGGTAAAAAGTAACAGATCCTGGCGGTGGACCCTACGTTCCACCGCTATTACTCAACTATCGTAGGGATTTTTGATGAGCAATTTTTCAATCTGCTGCCCTGATTGAAGATCTTCTGCATAAAGCATATCGCATTCTACATTGATAGCTGCAGCCACAATTAAGCTGTCGTAAAAGGTAAATCCATACCGCTCGGCAATAGTAATTGCATCTCGATGGAGCTTTTCTGTCAATGGAACGAAATCGCAGATTGAGCGCAAGGACGTTAACACGTCGCTTATTTCAGGCCAGTTCATCTGAAGCTTGCGTTTGGCTACCGATGCAAATTCATTCATTACCTGAACACTGATTATACCTCCTCCAGCAACCAGCTGCTCTGTCTTGTCGGCCTTTAGATCATCTTCCGATAGCAGATATAGCAGAATATTAGTATCAAAAAAGACTTTAGCCACGCTCATTGGCCTCCAGACGATCAAAATGGAAATCAGCAGGTAAACGGCCGCGATAGCGATGCAATTTCTTTAGCACTTCTTCTGGTGCCGGTTTCTTGCCAATCGCAAAGGAGTGCGTTCCTTCCACATAAGGGTAAGGGGTCAGTCCTGAATGGCGCTAAGATAAGGGGACTTTGGGAGGATTTTCGA
>CAZHRP010000204.1:0-4662 GCA_964535055.1 uncultured Chthoniobacteraceae bacterium | reverse complement strand
CAAGGCGTATTCCATACTGTCTGCCAACGCGCGCCAACTGGCCTCAATGATATTGTCAGAGACCCCGACGGTACTCCAACTGCGTTGCCTGTCCGTAGAAACAATGAGCACCCTGGTACGTGCAGCTGTCGCATTGGCACCATCCAATATGCGAACCTTGTAATCCAGCAGGGCGACGTCATCGATCACCGGATAAAACGGGCGCAGGGCTTTGCGCAAGGCCTTGTCTAGCGCATGCACCGGGCCGTCTCCTTCAGCAACAGTGTATTCGCGCTTGCCTTCGACCATAACTTTCACGGTTGCCTCACAAGTATCGCAGGAACCAGTGTCAGAGCGCCGGAAGGTGGTATGATACTCCAGCAATTGAAAAACCGGTTTGTGGTGGCTTAGTACTTTGCGCATCAATAACTCGAAGCTGCCCTCAGCTGCTTCAAATTCATACCCCCTACTCTCCAGATCTTTGACCCGCTTGAGGATCTCCTTGACTTCCGGTGACCCTTTATCCAACTGATAACCCAACTCGCGGGCCTTCAGTAGGACATTACTTTGCCCGGAAAGTTCAGATACCAGGATATGCTGAGAGTTGCCGACTGCCGCCGGCTCAATATGTTCGTAGGATCTGGCCAGTTTCTGCACCGCATTCACGTGCATCCCACCTTTGTGGGTAAATGCGGTCGAGCCTACAAATGGAGCGCGGATATCGTGCTGGCAGTTGGCCAGTTCATCGACAAATAGCGACAACTCGGTCAGCTTTTTCATCTCGGGGACTAAATGGTGTCCCATTTTTAATTGGAGCGCGGGCATCAAACTGGTCAGGTTGCAATTACCGGTGCGCTCGCCATAGCCATTGATCGTCCCCTGTACCTGGCTGGCTCCGGCACGTACAGCCTCGAGCGCCGTAGCAACTCCCAGACCGCAATCGTTATGGGTATGAATGCCGACCCTGCATTGGAAGGTATCAATCACCTTGCGAACAATCTCACTGATCTCCCATGGCATGGTGCCGCCATTGGTGTCGCACAAGACCAGGATGTCCGCTCCGCCATCCAAGGCTGCCCGCAAAGTTGCCAGAGCATGCTCGCTGTCATCTTTAAAACCGTCAAAAAAGTGCTCGGCATCATACATGACTTCACGTCCCAGTCGTTTGAGATAGCTGACCGAATCCTGGATCATCGCCCGGTTTTCTTCGGTGCTGACTTTTAATACTTCATCGACATGCAGGCGCCAGCTTTTGCCGAAGATAGTTACTACTGGTGTCTGTGCTTCGACCAATGTGTGGATTTGCGGATCCTGATCAGCGCTGATGCCGGCCCGTCGAGTGCTGCCGAAGGCTGCTATGCGGGCATGTTGCCAGTTGCGTTTGGCTGCTTCTTCAAAAAATGCGATATCTTTGGGATTTGATCCCGGCCACCCGCCTTCGATCAGGTCGACACCGAAGATATCCAATTTTTCGGCAATCCGCAGTTTATCAATTACACTGAATGAGACGCCTTCACCTTGCGTGCCATCCCGCAATGTTGTGTCATAAAGCTGTAGAGATCCTTCACTCATGAACCTGTAAAACTAAAGAAGCAACCGCCCTGCTGGCAAGCTCAAGGCAAAAATTATAATTTTTTACTTGCATTGCTCGGCAATATATAGGTTACTCCGCTTCCCACTGAATATTGGAGGCAGGAGAGCCGCTGCGGTGAATAACCACCGTCACGTTCGCATGTACTGCATAATAAAATGAGTAAAATATCAAAACACAGCAAACGGTTCCGGGCAGCGCTGGAAAAGGCAGACGCAAAAAAACAGTATTCTCTCGAAGACGCAGTCGAAGAGCTCAAAAAGTTTCCGCCTACAAAATTTGACCAGACGGTTACTCTGCAATTCCGACTGGGAGTCGACCCCAAGCAATCCGATCAGATGGTCCGTGGCACATGTCCATTGCCACATGGTAGTGGTAAGACGGTGCGGGTGCTGGTCTTTGCCGAAGGCGAGGCAGCAGTAGCGGCTGAGAATGCCGGGGCCGAGCACGTCGGTTACGAAAAGTATTTAAAAATGGTCAAAGATGGTTTCCAGGATTTTGACGTTGCAATAGCAACTCCTGACGCCATGGCGGAAGTACGCAAGCTGGGTCGCGTTCTGGGTCCGCGCGGGCTGATGCCCAACCCTAAAACCGGTACTGTTACTGATGATACTGCTGAAGCAGTCAAGGCAGTCAAGGCCGGTCGGGTCGAGTACAAACTTGATAAAAGCGGTAATGTTGCAGTGCCAATCGGCAAATTTTCCTTCGAGCCGGTTAGTCTGGTCGAAAATGGCCAGGCGATCATTGATTCGCTTAATCGTGCCAAACCAGCAACTGCCAAAGGCACTTATATTCATTCCATGACCCTCGCTGCGACTATGAGCCCGGGGGTCAGAATCGATGCCACCCGTTACACCAAAAACTAATACCTGATAAAACAATGAGACCAGAAAAAGCAATCGTAGTAGCTGACCTGCAAGAGAAGCTGGATGCTTCCCCATACATGCTGCTGGTAGAATACACTGGCTTGACCGTCGACCAGTTTGGCGAGTTGCGTGACCGGCTGCACAAGGCCGAAGCCAAGTGTCAGGTAGTCAAAAACAGCTTTGTGAAGCGTGCGGCAAAAGAAGCAGGTTTACCGGACATTTCCGAGTTCCTGGTCGGCCAGACCGCGATGATTCACGGTGAAAGCGATGTCTGTGCTGCAGCCAAAGTTATCAAGACATTTGCTTCAGAATTTGATAAACCGACGCTCAAGATTGGCGTACTGGAGGGCCGTACCCTCGACGAAAGCGAAGTTAAGGCACTGGCCGAGTTGCCAACCCGCGAAGTACTGCTGGCCCAGTTGCTCGGTGTGTTGCAGGCACCCGCATCGAAGCTGGCGCGCATCCTCAACGAACCGGCATCGGCATTTGCCCGATTATTAAAAGCAAAAAGCGAGCTATCAGAGTAGCAGAATATAAGAATTTGGACACCGGTTAGAAGCCGCCGGCATCCAGAAACAAACAAACATAATCAGGTTCCTTGCCGAGTCCTGCAGCTGCAGGACGATAAACGCCCCGAGGCTTCTGGGTGCGGCAATACCGCAAATATAAAATACAAAAATGGCAGATACAGCAGAAATAGTGGATAAACTTAGCAGCCTCACAGTGCTTGAGGTAGCTGAACTGGTTAAAGAACTCGAAGACAAATGGGGGGTCAGCGCTGCAGCACCAGTTGCAGCCGTAGCTGCTGCTCCCGGTGCCGCCGCCGGTGGTGACGCCGCGGCTGCAGAAGAGAAAACAGAATTCGATGTCATTCTAACTGAAGTCGGTGGCAATAAAATCGGCGTCATTAAAGAAGTTCGTGGTGCAGTTCCAGGCCTTGGCCTGGCCGATGCCAAAAAACTCGTTGAGAGTGCACCATCGCCGGTTAAAGAGGGAGCATCCAAGGAAGAAGCCGAGGAAATTAAGAAGAAGCTGGAAGCAGCAGGCGCTAAGGTCGAAATCAAATAACCGAAAATAATTCTTGGGTGGGCGCAAAAAAAAAGCTTGCGCCCACCCATTTTTTTCTTGATTATACACTATTCACTAGCACATTACACTGTTATAAAGATCAGCTAGAACTAAATTTCTGACGGCATCGCGATCATTCTCAGATCAACCCGAGAGTGATCGCGATGCTGTCGTCTTGACCCCTGTACCATTGACCCATACAGACCAATTGCCGCTCATCCACCAGCACACTCAGCATTTGTAATGCCAACTGACAAAATTAACTAAGAATCAAATATAACCAACACCTCAGTCCTATGTCCAAGCGCGTAAATTTCGGTAAACTTCAGGAAGTAATTGAGCCGCCCAATCTAATCGAGATCCAACTCGACTCATACAATGAGTTTTTGCAGTTGGACAAACAGCCGCAGAAGCGCAAAGACATTGGTCTGCAAGCGGTGCTCAAAGAAGTGTTCCCGATCGAGAGCTATGATGAAAAAGTGGTATTGGATTTTGTTAATTACGAGATCGGTGAACCCAAATTATCGGCGATCGAATGCCAGCGAGAAGGCGAAACATTTAGCGCACCCTTGTATGTGACCTTTCGCCTGAAGGACGAAAAGGGAGCCAAGGAAGAAAAAGTCTACATGGGAGAGATCCCATTGATGACCCGCCAAGGCACATTTGTTATCAATGGTGCCGAACGCGTGGTGGTGAGCCAGCTCCACCGTTCGCCGGGGATATGCTTCGAGTCATCGGTGCATATGAACGGCAAAATTTTGTACAGCTTCCGGATCATTCCAGATCGTGGCTCCTGGCTGGAAGTGCAATTCGACACCAACGATTTATTGTATATATACCTTGATCGCCGTCGTCGCCGCCGGAAATTTCTCGCCACGACGTTCCTGCGTTCGCTGGGTTACGGTTCTGATGAGGAAATCATCAAGCTATTCTACGAGATCGAGGATCTGAAGCTTTCTGAAAGCCTGAGTGAGGAAGAAATAGCAACTAAAGTGCTGACCGCGGATGTGCGTGACGGCGATATTATCATTGCGCGTGCCTTTGAGCCACTGACCAAAGCTGTTATCCGTCAAATTATCTCGTTGGGTATCAAGTCGGTCAAGGTAGTAGATACCAAGGATGACGACAGCATCATCAAGGCGATGAAAAAAGATCCGG
>CAZHRP010000203.1:3058-4672 GCA_964535055.1 uncultured Chthoniobacteraceae bacterium | reverse complement strand
GAACGAGCTCTTCGAGGAATTCGCCGAGGGCTCGCTGGATCCGTCGAGGCCGACATGGATCATGCGCTATCCGGCGGCGCTGTCTCCGCTGACCAGGCCGAACCCCGAGGCCAAACCCAATACACCGCCGAGTGCACCGATGACCGCGCTCTCGACCAGAATTTGCACAAAAATATCGCGTTGCCGTGCGCCCACGGCTCGTCGTACACCGATTTCGCGAATACGTTCGGTAATGCTGGCCAGCATAATATTAGTGATGCCGATGCCGCCGACCAGCAGGCTGATACCGGCGATCAGCATGCCGCTGACCCGCGTCGCCCGCACACTGGATTGAATATTATCGAACCAGTCCTCGCGGGTATCAAACCCAAAGTCATCCACTCCACGATGGGTCACAAACAAAATATTCTGCATTTCCTGGATCGCTTTATCAAAGTCATCAATCGAAGAAACCCGCACTTCAAAGTCATCCAGTTTCAGGTCGGGCCCATAATCGATACCATCCTCACCGACAGCAGTTGACTTGAAGTCATAAATCAAGGTCGTCAGCGGGATGCAGACCGTCTGGTTCTTCCGGCGAAATGGCGACCAGCTACGGCCGGTACTGCCCCGCGCCGCAGCCCGTTCTTCCTGTTCTTTCTTTTTGCCCGACTCGCGCCGCCGGCGATCTTCTTCACGCTCGTAAAACATAAACGTGCCGACCACCGTGTACGGAATATTATCCAGGTAAACAGTCTCACCCACCGGGTTGAAGTCATCCAGTTTCCCCGGCCAGATTTCATCCACGATATACGCACCCAGGACAATCACGCGGTGGGCACGCTCGACATCGAGGTCAGTGATAAAGCGACCATTATCGACCTCATGAGCATCCACCACCATCGCATCCGGCAGCACCCCGCGAAGTAATATCCGGGTGCGCTCGCTGCTGGTTGACAAATTGACCCCATGAAATTTTTGGGGGGAAACATGGGTGATATAACGGGCTGAGTTTTTAATCGCTTCGGCATCGGCCAGCGTGCGGCCCGGTGACAAATCCGCAATGCTTTCATTCTCGGTCGATACTTCCTTGTCTTCGATATCAATCTGCTCGATCCCACCGATCATTTGCATGGTTTCTTTCATGCCGCGGGCGATCCCCTCGGTCAGCGCAAACATGGCGAGCATGCTGCTGACCCCGAGGATAATTCCCAACATCGTCAGGAAACTGCGAAATTTATGCGACAATATTTCGCGAAAACCGATCTGGATGCCCAGCAACAGGTTCATGCGGCACCTCCGGTATCTTTGCTGACCTTACCGTCAAAGATCTCGATCCTGCGAGCTGCCTGCTTTGCAATATAATCATCATGGGTGACCAGCACCACGGTGCGCCCGGCGGCATTCAATTCGGCGAACGTTTCCAGAATCGTCGCTCCGGTCTTGGAGTCGAGGTTACCGGTCGGTTCGTCCGCCAGCAGCAGTCGCGGACGATTGACCAGCGAGCGAGCGATGGCAACCCGCTGGCACTGGCCACCGGATAATTGCAGCGGCCGGTTATGGACCCGCTCCTGCAAGCCGACCAGCTCGATCGCTTCCATTGCACGCTCCTTGCGCTCGGCCACACTCACCCCG
>CAZHRP010000203.1:734-3048 GCA_964535055.1 uncultured Chthoniobacteraceae bacterium | reverse complement strand
ACATTCTCGAGCACGTTCAGGCGGCTGAGCAAATTGAACGACTGGAAGACGAACCCGATACGGGTATTGCGCATCCGCGATAGCTCATCGCTGGAAGCATCCGATACATCGACCCCGTCGACCAACACACTGCCACGATCCGGGGTGTCCAAACAGCCCAGCAAATGCATCAGCGTCGACTTGCCGGAACCACTCGGACCGATGATGGCCGCATACTCGCCGCTCTCAACTTGCAAGGACACCTCATCCAGGGCGCGAATGCATTGCTCCCCGATCCGGTATTCCTTAACAGCTTCCTTAACCTCGATCAGCACCACGAGCTCAGGAGGACTGGCTGGGCTTGGCCACCAGAATTTCGTCACCCGGTTCCAAACCCGATATTACCTCGGCATAAAAATAATCGGTGATTCCGACTTTGACTTCCCGTTTAACCGTCGAGGTGCCCTGGCGGACATATACTACCTGGGTATTGTCACGCTCGGTGAAGATGGCACTGATCGGAATACTCAAGGCATCATTGGCATTGGCCACGGGAATATCCAGAGTCACTGTCATGCCGGGGCGCAACCGCTGGTCAGGTTCATGGACCAATGCTTCTACCGCAAACCCTTTCACTGCTTTAACAATCGTGGCGACCGGCGCGATGAAATCGATAGTCGCGCTGCTCTGCATATCGGGAAAAGTATCAGAAAAAAATGACATCTGCTTACCGGCCTCGATGTGGGCAATATCAATCTGGTTGAGATGGCTATTGATGACCAGGGTCGAAAGGTCGGCGACTGTCATCAACGTCGTCCCATTATTAACGCTCGCAGCCGCCACCACCACTTGCCCTTCGATAACATTTATCCCCAGCACCGTGCCGTTGGTAGGCGCTGTGACCTGAGTTTTGCGGATCCGATCCATGACTGTCTGCAAGCTACGTTCCGCCTTGGTCAACGAGTTCAATGCGATGTCCAGTTCCGATTGAATATTATCAAAAATCTCCCGGCTGATCAGGTTCGACTCGAACAGGTTCTGCGAGCGTTCGAAATTGCCGCGGGCCAGGTCGACGCGTAGCTGGGCGCCTTCAATCTCGGTTTCAGCGCTGGCTTTCTCGGTGAGTAACTCGGTATCATCGATCTCGGCGATCAACTGACCTTTGCTCACTTCCTGGCCGGTACTGACATGAATCTGCTTAACCCTGCCGCCAACCTCAGGTTTGATTTCAATCTCGACGGCGGGTGAAATCTCGCCACTGATTCGCAGAGTGTAATCAATATCGCGACGCTCCACAGTCGTGGTCTCATCTTCGGTCGTATCAGCAGCATTCTGCTGATTCCATACCCAGAGGGCACCACCGCCAGCTACCAGAAGTATAAGTATAACTAAAATCAGCTTATTCACACTTGCCATTCTAACAGATTGTTCCGATTGCTCAACTGACAAACGCAGCGAATAGCCCAGATGATCAGAAAAATTCTAAATACTTAGATTAGACCTTGCAGACACTGAGCTGATCAATGCTGTAAACTGTCCAGCCAATGCCCGATCATGGTGCCGTGCAGCCTGCGGTTTGTGGATACATGCTGCCGGGAGGCTGCTAACTGCTCGTCAATCGAAACCCCGGCTTCAGTGACATAAGCGCGATTCTGCTGCAACATGACAGCAGCCAGTTCGGCATCCACTTCCGGGTGATATTGGAAGGCCATGGTGCTATGACGGTAAATGAAGGCCTGGCAGGTAGTTAATTGGGTACTGGCAAGCCGGGTGGCACCGGCAGGCAACTGGATGAGATCGCCATGAAAATGAAATGTGCCGACCTCTGTGGGCAGCTCCCCAACGATGGGGCGAAGTTCAGCATGATTCTGAAACTGCACCGGCAACCAACCAATCTCACGCTGGCAACCAGCTGTCACGGGTGCCCCCAGAGCAGCAGCGATCAGTTGCGCGCCGAGACAAATCCCGACCAGTGGCAAGCGCATTTCCATGCACCTTGCAGCAAGCTTGATTTCATCTTCCAAATAAGGAAAATTCTCCCGCTCGTACACTGCCTGCTGGCCACCCAGAATCACCACCAGACTGGCAGCCGCAGCAGGCTGCCGCGGCACTGGAGCACCATCCCAGGCTTGGATCAGATCGATTTCCCAGCCCCGTGCCTCAGCAATTTCGGCTAGCAACCCCGGACCCTCGTGCGGGTTATTCTGGATGATCTGTACGACCTTCAATTGCCTTTCTTGTTTCACTTCTGTGGTTATGCCCGGCTACCGCTAACACAATTTCCCCTTTCGGCGGGCGGCCAGTAAAATAATCGAGTAACTGGGTCGCGCTGCCC
>CAZHRP010000203.1:0-724 GCA_964535055.1 uncultured Chthoniobacteraceae bacterium | reverse complement strand
CGTGCTTCTTGGTCAATTCACGGCAGACACAAACGCTGCGTTCGGGGTCGCTTTCCGCCAGCACCGCAAGCGATTTCAGCAAGCGGTGCGGACTCTCAAAAAACAGTGAATATTCGTCACGCTCGAGTGCCTTGCCCAGTTCGCGTGCCCGTTGGCCGCTTTTGACTGGCAAAAACCCGCCAAAATAAAATTTACCTCCACCAAATCCGCAGGCCACCGCTGCTACACTGACCGCAGATGCTCCGGGCAGTACAGTGAATGCAAGCTCCTGATTCTGGCATTCCCGCAAAACCCGAAAGCCGGGATCTGAGATACCCGGGGTACCTGCATCAGTCACCAATGCCACCGAATCGCCGGCCGCCAACCTCGCGGCTAATTGTTCGGCGCGCTGCTGCTCGTTATGGTCATGGCAACTGAGCAGCGCGCATTCGATCCCGTAATGACGCATCAGCTTGAGCGTGTGACGGGTATCCTCCGCCGCAATTAAATCGACCGACTTAAGCACTTCCAGTGCCCGGATCGTGATGTCCCCCAGGTTGCCAATCGGCGTCGGGACAATGTAAAGCATGGCAACGCCCGCTTATGCGCCCTCGCTGATCTGGGCAACCAAACTCACCGCAGCAGCTTCGACGGCCAGCGGGATCGCCTGGCGCTCATCCTGCTGCAGGTCATTGCTGACAAAGAAACTGGTGTCGCCACTGACCCGACGGCTACCAATCAGGAT
>CAZHRP010000202.1:0-4683 GCA_964535055.1 uncultured Chthoniobacteraceae bacterium | reverse complement strand
GGAAAACCAATTTATCGCCGGTAATCACAAAGTCACTGCGCTGGATTTTCACCGGCTTATTACTGTCGATGAGTTGGGTGTCCATATTGTAGAGTGCAACCGGCAGAAATACTTTCATATCTGACAGCCCCTGCTCGTCGAAAAATTCAATTTCTACATCGGACATCCGGATGTTTTGCTGATCGATGCGGCGCGCCTGATCGGCGAAGAAGTCGAGTTCCTTGGCACCATATACATCAAAATATGGCACTTTGATTCCTTTGACTTCATGTCCGACCGGGATTGGTAGAACCAGGTTTTTGGCTGCCTTAGCAGCATCTGTGTCGGTCTGCTGCCGGGCGTCGTCTGAAGATTTTTCGGCATCAGCCGACTGGCTGGCAACCAGTCCGGCAAAGTAAACGATAATGAGTAAGTTTAGTTTAATCCAATGCTTCATGAATCCGTTGTAACTGTTTAATGATCGTACGGAGCGAGCGAAACGGTATCTGATTAGGGCCGTCTGACAAGGCCTGAGCTGGATTTTCATGTGTTTCCATGAAAATTCCATTACAGCCGGCAGCCACGGCAGCACGTGCCAGCACCGGAGCCAGGGCACCATCTCCGGTGGTGCGATCACCACCGCCCCCCGGACGTTGTACCGAGTGTGTCGCATCAAAGACCACCGGGATTCCCAACTCCCGCATCCAGTACAGTGAGCGCATATCGACCACCAGATTACTGTAGCCGAAGGTAGTCCCGCGTTCGGTAATAAAATAGCGTTGACAACCAGCGTCTTCCAGCTTGCCGGCAATGTGGACCACATCCTGCGGCGCCAGAAACTGACCTTTTTTTACGTTAACGACGCGCCCGGTTGCTGCCGCTGCCTGAAGCAAGTCGGTCTGGCGACACAGGAACGCAGGAATTTGTAAAATATCGATGTACTCGGCAGCCTGTTCGGCTTGTTCCGGACTATGGACATCGGTAGTCACCGGCACGCCATACTGGTGGCCCAACTCGGCCAGAAGTTGGCATCCCGCTTGCAGGCCCGGCCCGCGAAAGGAATCCACTGAAGTCCGGTTGGCTTTGTCGTAGGACGCTTTCAACACCCAATCGATCTTCAGGTCGGTGGCCAGTCGCGCCAACTTGCGGGCCATCCGGCGCAGCATTTGTTCAGACTCAATGACGCAAGGCCCCAGGATGTACCGGAGGGACTTGCCGGGAAACTTATCTTCTCCCAGAGGATATGATCGTATGCGGTATTTCACCATTGTTATGCTTGATAATTTGAGTGAAAAAATCAACCAACCAATGATTTTAATGCCATCCGAACCAGTTGTTCACTTGGCAGCTCACCAGACTCGGCATCGAGTACCTTGCGCACTGCCCGTTGTGCTTCCACCTGTTTGTAGCCGAGTGAAATCAAGGCCAGCACCGCATCGTTGGCCTGGCTGTCGCGCGGACTGGACGGCGACTCAGTCCCGGCCGCCTGCCAGGCTGCGGCCACACCGACTTTATCTTTCAGCTCCAGCACAATTCTTTCTGCAGTTTTTTTCCCGAGTCCCGGGATTTTTGCGATTGATGTCACATCGTTGTCGACCACCGCATTTTGGAATTGGCTGACCGCCATGCCACTAAGTACCGCCAGCGCGAGCTTAGGGCCAACACCGGTGACCCTGGTCACCAGCAGCCGAAATAAATCGCGCTCAGCGGCACTGGAGAATCCGTAAAGCACATGCGCATCATCGCGCACCTGCAGGTGAGTCAGCAGCCTAACCTGTGCCCCGGTCGCCGGTAACTTGTCATAACTGGATAATGGAATCAGCACATGGTAACCAATGAAGTTGGCTTCAATCACCACATGCGTCGGATAAGACTCCACCAGAGTTCCCAACAGATAATCAATCATGCCTGTCATCATGAGAAGCAACTCCAGCTGCTGCAAGCCGAACTGTTAATGGCTGAGCAGCCGGCCACACCCCCGATAACAAATCTTGCCTATACTTACCAGCTACTGAGTGCGAAACGATTTCAGGGTTTGCATCGTTAGGGATGCTCATTTATAGGCTAGCTGTGCGGTCATCAAAATGGCTAACCCATACTGACCGCTGCAGCGTTTAATAGTGAACAGAGCAGATATGAAAAAATTTCTTGTTATTGTAGGCCTGGTGGCAGTGGCCATAATGATTGCGCTACTACTGCGTCAAGGAGACGACCAGCCGACAGTTGCGATGGCCAAACTGGTGCCGGCCGGTACTGCTATCTACTTGGAGCTGCCGAACTTGAACAAATCTGCAGAGCGCTGGCAGCAGACCGGCCTGGCTGCGATTGCCGCGGAGCCGGAAATGGCCGCCTTCCTCGAGAAACCACTGGCAGCCACCCAGGAGCTGAGTCAATCCATGCCCCTGCTGGAGCCATTTTGGCAGTTGGATGTGGTGCGTGCTTTCCTGGCCGTTGGCAATATTGATCAGCCTATTCCGCAGCTGTGTGGCGGGTTCCAATTTCAGGGTGGCCAGCAAGCTCTCGATGCTGCACTGGCTAAGGTCAAAGACTATGTATTAACTGAATTTCCGGCCGGGCAGGCCGATGTTCAGCAGATTATGGGGCATTCGGTCCGCACCTACACCACCGAACAATGGAAATTAGCTTCAACTCGCATCGATGACTGGTATTACATCGCCAACGATCTTGCGGCATTGGAAGCATTATTGAGAAAACAGCAGGGCCAGAATAGCGAAGACAGTCTGGCTGATCATGCTGATTACCAGCAGGCCCTGGCTCACTTACCTACGGCCCGTGAGTCGTTGGTCTATCTCGATATGCAGCAGATCGGCAAACGTCTGGCCGCACTGAGCGCTGCCGCCGGCCAACCGGTTGCGTCCGGGGCTGACGGCCAGCCTGATGCTGTCCGCGCGATCGCGGCCACTACCAGCTTTGATGGCACACAACTTCACGATAGCGCTTTTTTTGTGATGGACGATGCCGACTTGCCAACGCAGCGGCTGTCGCATACCGGATTATCGCGTACCTCTCGCGACACCATTTTTTATTACTCCGACTTACTGGTCCTGCCTGAGCAATTTCAGCTGCCGGATCCCGCACTCGATCAGACCGGATTGTTGCGCCCGGTCACTGCCATCATCGAACAACTGGAACAAAAAGGTTTTGATGCCGCCGCATTTGATCGTGCATTTGGTCCCGAGTATTCGATTCAGAGTGACTGGCAGCAAGAGACGCAGCGACCGACCTTCATCATTTCAGTTGATGTCTCTGAGCGGGAAGTGGCCGGCCTGATCCTGGAAGAATTGACATCCGGTAATCTCGGTTTGCCGCCATTCCAAAAGCAACAGCTCGAAACCGGCGAAACGCTCTATTCGCTGACCAAGCTAGGCACGATCCCGGTGCACCCGGCACTCTGTTTGACACCAGACCAACTGTTTATTTCTGATGACGCTACTGCATTGACGAAATATGTTGCTACCGGTGAAAACGGCCAGAATCAGGATGACAGTGAACTGATGGCGATGGCCAATACCAGTAGCCAGTCTGAGCGTACCGCCTTCGGGTATTTGAATACCAAAAGCGCTTTCACCCGCACCTATTCCCTGTTGCGCCCGACAGCATTGCTGATGGCCGCATTCATGCCGGGGATCAACAAGAATGTGGATCTGTCCAAATTGCCGAATACGGAGACTGTCGCCAAACATCTCGAGCCGGTGGTGTTTAGTCAATCGGTAGTCGAAGGTGGCCTGCTCTATGAGTCGCAAGGAACCTTGACCATGAATCAATTCCTGATCGGTGGTATTGGCGGCGCGGCGGCTATCGGTTATCTCTCCCAAACGATGGGTGAGCTGTTCAAAGCACCAGATGAGTAGGCCAATCCGAGCCTTGCTTCCTGCGGTCGATTATCACAGGATTATCACCTGATGAAGCGGACAGCAAAAATAACGCGCACTACCAGCGAAACCAAAATCCAGCTGGAATTGGATTTGGATGGTGATGGCTCTAGTGAGATTTCCTCTGGGATCGCATTTTTTGACCACATGCTGGAACTCTTTACCAGGCATGGAGCATTCCAGTTGAAAGCAAACATTCAAGGCGATCTGGAAATTGATTGTCACCACACCGTTGAGGATACCGGCATCGTGCTGGGCAAAGCATTCAGCGATGCCCTTGGCGATAAGGCTGGCATCCACAGGTACGGACACGCTTATGTCCCGATGGATGAAACGCTGGTGCGAGCCGTCGTCGATTTTAGCGGGCGGCCGTATCTGGCTTACCAGGCGACAGCCGGAATCGAACAACTTGGTACCGGATTTCCATTCCAGTTGGTCGAGGAATTCTTACGTGCGTTCAGTGTCCATGCGGCAGCCAATGTGCATGTCGCGATCCTGTACGGGCGCGACGCCCACCACATGGCTGAAGCTGTCTTCAAAGCGCTGGCCCGGGCCTGCCGCGAAGCGGTCAGCCAGGATGAACGGATGCGTGGTATCCCGAGTACCAAGGGGACATTAGTGTAGTCATATAATATTACACTAATATGAAACGCAAGAACGTTTTCTTCCTCATATCAGGTATTTTAGTCCTGAGTGCCATCGTCATGCTGATCATTGGTCTCACACAAGACGGTTTGGAAATTTTGATGTATGCCGGCTTAGCCCGGATCAATCACAAACTTCGTAGCGAGACGCAGCGTGAGGTGCTTGG
>CAZHRP010000201.1:1434-4703 GCA_964535055.1 uncultured Chthoniobacteraceae bacterium | reverse complement strand
GTTTGATGACTTCTTCACATTGACCTTCTGCCGGAGCAGGCTAGCGTAGGTGGTCAGTTGAAAATTTCACACTAATCTAATTATGGACCCTAATCATAATCCATTGCGGGAGGGTTTGGAGCATCGGCGGTTGCCGGAGCCCTGCAACCTTGTAATTTTCGGGGCGACCGGGGACTTGACCCATCGTAAACTTATTCCGGCATTATATAATATAGCGGCTGATGGTGAGTTGGCGGCCGGTACCTCGGTGATCGGCTTTGCCCGGCGCGATAAAGACGATGCTCAGTTCCGCAGTGAGCTGGAAGAATCCAACCGCAAGCATTCGCGACAACCACATGATGATGCAATCTGGCGCCCATTTGCTGAAACAATCCATTACCATCGCTCGGAATTTCAGGATGACGATGGCTACCGCAGACTGAATGAATTATTAACCGAAATGGAGTCCCGGCCCGGCGCTTCACCAAACCGGTTATTTTACCTGGCATGTGCACCGGAGTTTTTTGACGATATCCTTGTTAGCATCCGCGAAGCGGGACTGAACAAGTCGTCGTGCGGCGGCTGGGCACGGGTCATTGTCGAGAAACCATTCGGGGTGGATTTGCCATCAGCGCAGCACCTGAACGATGTGGTGAATGCGACATTTGATGAAGCGGATACTTACCGCATCGACCATTACCTTGGCAAGGAGACAGCCCAGAACCTGATGGTGTTACGTTTTGCCAATGCGATCTTCGAGCCATTGTGGAATAGCCAGTACATCGACCATGTCCAGATTACTTGTGCGGAAAATCTTGGAATGGAAGGTGGTCGTGGCGGTTACTATGATACCGCCGGTGCCTTGCGCGACATGGTGCAGAATCACCTGCTTCAATTGCTCAGCCTGGTAGCGATGGAGCCACCTACTGACCTGAGCGCTGACGGCGTACGCGATGCCAAAGTCAATGTACTGCGCTCATTGCGTTCGTTTAATGCTCCTGAGGATGTAGCAGCCAATGTGGTACGCGCACAGTACACGGCGGGTTCGATTGATGGCAAAGATGTGGTTGGCTACCGCGAAGAGGATCGGGTTAACCCGGAGTCGATGACGGAAGCATTCGTGGCGCTACGGGTTCATCTGGACAATTGGCGCTGGGCAGGTGTCCCGTTTTATATTCGCATGGGTAAGCGACTGCCCAAAAAGGCAACCGAGATATCAGTGCACTTTCGCAAAGCACCGGATGTTCTATTCAATCGGATGCATGTTGATATGCGTGAGAATGTGCTGGTCATCAGGATCCAACCGGATGAGGGCATCTCATTGCGGATGGTGAGCAAGATCCCAGGGACTTCGTTGCGGATGGAACCGGTGCGGATGGACTTCCACTACAGCACATCTTTTGGCAAGGCTTCGCCAGAGGCGTACGAGCGCTTACTACTGGACGCCATGGCCGGCGACGCAACCTTGTTTGCCCGGCGCGATGAAGTAGAAAATGCCTGGCAGTTCATCGACCAGATAGAGTCGGCCTGGCATGATTCACCGACTCCGCCACAGATGGCCGAGTTCCAGGCCGGATCCTGGGGGCCAGCGGTCGCCGATGCGATGCTCGCCAATGATGGCAGAATCTGGCGCAGGTTATAAATTTATACTCACGCAGAGACGCGGAGACCCGGAGATGGAAGAGAATTTATGGTAGCAAATGATCAACAGGCAGCACTTGGAAAGCGTGTCGAGATCGGGCAGATCGAGGCCGAGTTGCACCGGTTGTGGGAGGCGGATGCCACCTCGACCAAAGCATCGCTGATCAACTTTGCGATCTACAGCGAGCAACCGGACGAACTCGAACACAACACGCAAATCATCAATGAAATCACGCGCACCCATGCCTGCCGTGCGATTCTAATAGAAGCGGACCTGGATGCCCCAGCCAGTAATGCACGGGCCTGGATCACCGCGCATTGTCATTTGCTGGGCGGTAAGAAATCGGTCTGTTCCGAGCAGATCACCTTTGAACTGGAGGGCAAAGCGATCGGACGCATTCGCAATATTGTTTTTGCCCACCTGGCTTCTGACTTGCCGTTGGTGTTCTGGTGGCAGGGAGAATTTTCGCGTATTTTCGAGCCTGGTCTATACACCCAGCTTGACCGCCTGATTATTGACAGTTCGAGCTGGCACGATCTGCCGGGGAATACTGAAAAGTTGCTGGCAGCACTGGAAGCAGCTCCTGACTCGCAAGTGATCCATGATTTGAGCTGGTCACGCAGTTACCAATTGCGTCTGGCATTTGCTCTGATGTTTGACGAACCGCAAGCCCGCGAGCACCTGGCCCAGCCGCTCGAGTGTGAGATCTGTTATCAGTCCGGACAACTTGCAACTGCCATGCTACTGTTAGCTTGGTTGATTGAGTCACTCGGTTGGCAGATTACTGGGCTACAGGACGGCGGGCTCAAGATGAAAACCAGCGACGGGCATGTGTTCGATTTTACACTTAAACCGGCAGCAGCTGCAACTCGTGCGATCACCCGGTTAGGATTGCGCACGCCAACAGCTAACTTTTTTGTGATACCTGATGAAAGTGACAGCTTTTACCGGACGCGCGCTGAACTGGACGGCAGCGTGCGGGAACAACTGCTGCCAATTGATCCGGTGGCCGCGCCGACGCTGGTGGCCAGCCAACTGGCGCGCGCGGGACATAATCGCATGTATCGAAAACTGCTGCCACGGCTGCTGGATGCCTGCCGTATTATTAAAGACTTATGAATCCACAACTAGAAAAACTCATAGAATTCTTACGCTTCCCGAGTGTATCAACTGACTCCCGAAATTACTCTGATATGCGGGCCTGTGCAGACTGGCTGGCCGGGCAATTAGCTGCTGCAGGCTTGAGTAGCCGTGTCGAGGAAACTCTTGGCCATCCGCTGGTGCTGGCCTCGACCAATCGGGATCCGACCAAACGCACGGTCATGATTTACGGTCATTATGACGTGCAACCGGTTGATCCAGTCGAATTGTGGACAGCGCCGCCATTTGAACCGGTGCTGCGTGACGGCCGGATTTTTGCCCGCGGCGCTACCGACAATAAAGGCCAGATATTGTCGCACATCCTTGGAACGACAGCATATCTGCAGCAGCATGGTTCAGTGCCGGTGAATTTGATCTACCTGATCGAGGGAGAAGAGGAAATTGGCAGCCCGAACCTGGTGCCATTCCTGGAAGCTAACCGGGATGAGTTGGCCTGTGATGTGGTTGCTGTATCGGATACTGGAATGTTGGGGCTGGGGGTGCCCAC
>CAZHRP010000201.1:0-1424 GCA_964535055.1 uncultured Chthoniobacteraceae bacterium | reverse complement strand
ACCGGACCAACTGCTGACCTGCACTCAGGCAGCTTTGGTGGCGCAATCGCCAACCCGGCGACCTGGGCGGGTCGGCTGGTGGCAGCTTTGCATGACGAAAATCGTAAAGTTGCAATCCCGGGATTTTATTCAGATGTGCGGGAGCTGGAAAACTGGGAGCGCGAAGCCTGGCAATCGCTTGAAATTACTGATGCTGAACTGGCAGACCTGACCGGGGCACCAACTGCAGACGGTGAGCATGGATTTTCCAATAACGAACGTCTGTGGGCACGACCGACTGCTGAAGTCAATGGTATCCATTCCGGATATGGTGGTGAGGGAACCAAGACGGTGCTGCCGTCTGAGGCAATGGTGAAGTTGACCTTTCGCCTGGTGCCTGACCAGGTGCCCGATGATATCTTAGCGAAGACGACCGACTATCTGCGTCAGCTTTGCCCGCCGTCAATCAAGCTGGATATTCACCCTGGCCATAATGGGCCACCCTACCTGGTGAATCCGCACTCTGATTTTGGCAAGGCTGCCTGCCGGGCGCTGCAAAAAACATTTGGTGCCGAAGCTAAAATGATCCGCGAGGGTGGCAGTATCCCGATCGTCCAATCATTCAAGGATGTATTGGGTGTGGATACTTTGTTGCTGGGCCTCGCCTTGCCTGATGCCAATACCCACTCGCCTGACGAAAATTTTCCAGTAGAGAACTTTGAAGCAGGCATCCGGCTCAATGCGGCGTTGCTGGAAGAACTGGCGGTAGTTTAGTCGTACACCCACACTGGCCCGCTGAGGCAGGCAGAAAATGAGCTCCAGATTGATAGCTACAAACGCGCAGGCGGGGAGTAAGATCAGCCTGGAGTATCTGCAGGCAGCGATTCCGGAAGAGGGTCTATTCGCAGGCAAGCAATGGCTGCTGAGTCCGCAGCCACTGCAACTGGACAGAAAGTTTGTCAAACAACTTGAGCGATTAGGGCATCAATTGCTGAAATTTCAGCAGGCTTGCGACTTGCTCTACCGGCAAAGTATCAATGGCAAACAACCGGAATTCATCGCCCGCGTGCTTGATGCCGGTAAACCGCCCGGATTGATCGAATTAGCGCGCAGTAAAGCCTTTACCGATCGACTGCCGGCAGTGATTCGCCCGGACTTGCTTCTCGGCAATGAGAGCTATTCGATCTCAGAGTTGGATTCGGTACCCGGTGGTATTGGGTTAACGGCCTGGCTGAATCGGACCTATGCCGACCAAGGCTGTGATGTTGTGGGCGGGGCTGACGGGATGCTCGATGGATTTGCTTCTATTTTGCCATACGGCGATATCTATGTATCACCTGAGTCCGAGACTTACCGCCCGGAGATGAAGTGGCTGGCCAACGCACTCAACCAACGTGGTGGCAGCGATAATTACTTTGTTCGAGACACTGGTCATTATGTGCATC
>CAZHRP010000200.1:0-4742 GCA_964535055.1 uncultured Chthoniobacteraceae bacterium | reverse complement strand
AGCTAGATCAGCCATCGCCGTCTCCCGCATGCTCAGTGATTTTTCACTCAATTTGAGTCCAGCCCGCATGACAAACTCGCGCATGCGTTCGGCGATGCCAACATTCGCCACTTGTACCTGATCAGCAGCTGCAGTTGTTAGCTGGCGGGCCAGTGACTCCATCGAATCAGTAAAAACTCTGCGATTTTTTTGCTTTAGAATGTCAAGCAGGCGCCCGGCCAGCTTGCGTTTCCCCTGCGGTGCCACATCGACTATGCGATTAAAGAGTTCATGCTCCTGAACCCAGCATCTGGCAAAAGCATCCAGTGGCAGGCAGTCATGAACAAATGGAAACTTCGCGAAGTAATTGCGCCAGCTGGCCACTCCCTGATCAACTCCCTGATTGTTGGCAGGTCCGGTCTGGTTAACCAGCGCCATGACTGGCTTGCCCAGCCATTCGATTACCTCCAACTCCGGCTCAACATACCCGGCAGAGCCTGGATCCTCAGTGGCATTCACCAGGTAGAGCACTATGTCAGCTTCATTCTTAATATTGATGACAGCTTGCTGGCTGCACCAAAACGAGCGATCGCTAAGCCGATCCCAAACCCTCGACAGAAACCAGCCAAGCGGGTCATCTAATTTTTTAAGCCGTTTGAGTAAGCGTACTGAGTCACCAAATCCAGGCGTATCCCAAAGCAGCAACTTGGCCCCATCAGAAGCCCTCGCCATTTCATATGCGGAACTCAAATCGGTAACATGTGCCTGATCGGCAATGTCTCCTACATCCCGGCGCAACAGGGTTCGCGCCAATGTAGTTTTACCCACATTCGTGTGCGAAATCAAACTGATGGCAAATCTTGGCAGTTGCTGACTCATCGTTCTTGCCCACTATCTACCTGCCTGGAATCAAGTGCAATGACCGGGATATCGTCCGCTACCAAAGCCAGCCAGGCTGCGCGGCGTTGCTTGATCCGTTCCTCCTCATCGCGCCATGGCTGAACATCCAGGACAACTGCTACCTGCTCGAAGTGGACTTTCAGTTGCTCGATTAAGACGCCATGGGTTTCAGGTTCAGGGGTGCTCGATATGCCGACCAGGACAATTGCTGCCACAGCAGCATCAGAACTAAGCGCAGCGGCTTCCTCTTCCTCGCCGTAGGCAATTGATTGCTTCGCTACAATCTGCGCCGGCCACGGACAAGCGTCTGCTGCGATGGTTGCCAGTCCATCGGCACGTGCATCCGAACCCGGTAAACAATAATGGATTAGCAGTGTGGGCAGACTCGCAACTGGAGGCTTGCTCGTCCGCTGCCTTGGCTTTGAGTTGCACTTGGCTAAGGCGATACCGGCCAGAACCAAGCGTGGTGCGATGACCCAAATTGCCACACTTGCACTCCATAGATACAGCCAGAGCCTGGCATCACCACCACCGGCATTATCGACCAACCGCAGACCGGCGATCTGCCCGGCATCCGGTAAATTCAAGCCGGTCACCCACGCCGCAGGGGCTAGCAAAATTTCCAGCAAGCCAGCAACCGCAGTAGCATCCAGCAGCGTGCTTTCCCAGCCGGCCCGATATTCGACAATCAGCCCGCGCAGGTAAATACCACCGACTACACCGGCAGCCAGACCAACCGCAAAAGCATTACTTACCACCGCCAACGATGCCGTTATCCGGCGTGCTGGTAAATCCGGCACCGCTTGATCCTGCTGCGGCACAGGGAGACGGGCAGTCAGCCACGCTGCCAACTTCGGCGGGTCAGGGCAGCCTGCCAAAACAATAAATTTCACCACCTTAAATAGATAAATAGCAAGGTTCGCCAGAATCAAAATCAGGGCCGGTGGCGCCAAAATATTGAAAATGCGACCGGAGTCCAACTGGTAGGCTCCTAAGCCTGCGACCATTCCGATCAGTAGCGCAGCTGCAGTCAGACGCCATGGCAGACTCCGGCTAGCCAGCATGCTTGCCAGGTGCGTACTCCAATTATTCATAAGTCCTTAAACGGAAATTGCAGCCGTTAGAGCAGTTTGGCAGGATGTTGTTCAAGGGTTTCAACGACTGTACGCATAACAGCTGTTCGCGCGTGCCATTTAAAATCGCCAGGTATCACATGCCATGGGGAAATTTCAGTAGAAGTCTCGCGAAACATATCTTCAGCCGCCCGGTTATGCTCACTCCAGTTCCTGCGGTTTCGCCAGTCCTCTTCATTGATTTTCCAGCGCTTGGTCGGGTCGGCTTCCCGCTTTTTAAAGCGGCTTAATTGTTCATCCTTGGAGATCTGGATGTAAATCTTGATGATGATACTGCCGTCACGTGTTAACAATTCCTCGAAGTCATTGATCTCACCATAGGCACGCTGCCATTCTTCCTTGCTGGCAAATCCCTCGACCCTCTCAACCAATACCCTGCCATACCACGAACGGTCAAATATTGCAATCTGCCCATGCCCCGGTAAGCGGATCCAGAACCTGCGCATATAATGATGCGCATACTCCGCATTTGTTGGTTTTACCGTCGAGTAAACGCGAATCATCCGGGGGTCCAGTTTGCCCACCAGGCGCTTGATCGCACCACCCTTACCGGCTGCGTCCGGACCTTCAAAAACAAGGATGACCGAATTCTTCTTTTCCTTCAAAGCCAGTTGCAGATGAAGCATGCGAACCTGCAAATCCCTGAGCTGTGACTTGTAATCAGATTGTTCCAGTTGGAAATCCTGGACGATTTCGTCGAGCTTAAACTTCTTGAAGCCGTCAGAGATGATACCCTCACAGGTTTTCTTGTCTGCCATGATGGTTCTATACCCTAAGCTAGCGCGGCATGTCACGATTGTTATCATCCGCTCGTGACTCGATTACCAAGTGCGGGATTCCGTTGATCACCGGGTAAACATGTTGGCCATCAGCGCTGAGCAGCCGGGTCGGGTTGGCGACGTCATCGGGCTTTAGCAATTGTCCGCTAGCCGGGCATCGTAACGATACTAGAAATTGTCGAAAATCAGAGCGGTTGGCAGGCTGAGACATTGATACTATTTTCGGATCTCAGATTATTTGACCGGGATCACGCGGTACACCCCGCCACCCTTGCCATTGCTTTGATTGATCGCCAGATATAGCGCACCATCCGGTCCGCTGCAAATGTCACGCACCCGCCCGGGTGCTATCATCACAATCTCTTCTGCAACCAGTTTACCGTTGGCAACTTCAAGTCGATGCAACTGCTTCGAGGCCAGCCCACCCACAAAAATATGCGCGCGCCAATCCGGAAAAATATCACCGGCGTAAATATCCATGCCGCAGACAGCGATCGACGGTGTCCAGTGAGTAGCAGGCTGCAGCATACCGGGAGCAGAAGTACGATCGGTGATCGGCTTGCCATTGTAGTTGATGCCATAGGTAATCGTTGGCCAGCCATAGTTTTCACCCTTGCGAATCAGATTCAGCTCGTCACCACCCCGCGGTCCATGTTCGGTTTCCCATAGCTCGCCGGTAAACGGACAGATCACCAATCCTTGCGGGTTGCGGTTGCCATATGTCCAGATAGTTGGAAATGCATCATCCCTGCCGACAAATGGGTTATCCGCCGGAATACGACCGTCATCATGAATGCGGTGGACTTTACCGAACGGGTTATCCAGTTCTTGGGCATTTTGCATTCGGCCCCGATCACCGATCGCAAAAAACAAGAACCCATCTTTGAAAACTACCCGGCAACCAAAGTGCACACCGGAACCGGTGTGAAATTCCTGTGGCGTCGCAAAGATTTCCTCTTCCTTGACCCATTTGGTACCCTGCAGTTTGCCGCGGACGATTTTAGTCGCGCCAGCCTTATCTTTGCCTTCAGTAAAGGCGTAGCTGAGGTAAATCCAGCCATTTTTGGCATAATCCGGATGCGGCACCACATCAAGCATCCCACCCTGGCCACGCCGCCAGACTTCCGGCAGGCCACTAACCTCCCGCAAATTGCCATCACGATGCAAGTAAACGTTACCGTTAAATCCGGATAGTAACATGCTTGAAATAGTTTTAAAGCATCGAGGAGATGCTTACCGTGTTATTTATGCTGTTAAAATCGGAGAAGATATTTGGGTAATTCATGTTTTTCAGAAAAAATCCAAAAAAGGAATTAAAACACCTCAGATGGAAATAGATCTTATTCGAGAACGTTTGAACAGATTGAAGGAGGCGTTACAATGAGTAATGATTTTGAATTAATACGTGGAAGTGGCAATGTTTTTCATGATTTTAATCGGGAAGACGCAGGTTTGAAACAGGTTCGAGCTATTCTTGCGGCAAAAATCATACAATTACTTGATAAACAAAATTTATCAACTCGGGAAGCAGAAAGACTTACTGGAATATCTCATTCGGAATTTTCCCGTATTAGAAATGCTAAGCTTGGAAGATTCTCGCTTGATAGGATGATTACGATTCTTGGAAAATTGGATAAAAATATCGAAGTAACCATTTCCTTCCGTCCTCGTACATTTCATTCAGATAGAAATGTACAGCAACACATTATATGATTTTATGATTTGGTATCTCTGTGGGGGAAGAGCATTGACGGGTGCATAGCACGCATCGGTTGTGCCAATGACAACGTATGCAAGGTCACGATAGGCTTGCTGTCATTCAAACAGGGCCAGATCCTGGTATGTCCGGGAGTTGATCCCAACATGACATTTGTCATTACAAAAACGTTATGTTTAGAAGGGCTACAGCTTGCCGGAAGCTGCCCAGGCATGTTTCTGCCAGTAGACCATG
>CAZHRP010000199.1:0-4789 GCA_964535055.1 uncultured Chthoniobacteraceae bacterium | reverse complement strand
CGAGTAGGGAGTAAGGGAGGATTTTCATGATTTTCTTTCTATCTGAACCACGAGAATGTGGAAAGACAAATATTGCCTAACAAAGGTGATTTCACATGACAATTTAACATCACAGGGCAACCCACTTTACGACAAGCCCTACGAGGACAAAAAGAAGGTGCGGGTGGCCGGGCCATTCACTGTTGAAAGCCTGAGTCCGCACCGGGTGCTGGCCGTGGATGCTGATGACGAGCTGATCGACCCGCTGAGAGCTGCCGAAAAAGCTGACACCGAATTTGCTGTTGGCCAGTCATTCGAGCAAATGATTCTGGACAACCTCGAGCGGGCGGGGATCCAGCAGGCCAGCAAGGAAGATAAAATTGAAATCCACTCACTGACGCCCTGGCCGGGCGAGATGATTTGTGCCGAAGGACAGTTTCAGGAAGCCGACCAGCAAAAGCGCGCCGCAATATTTATCGGGCCGGAGTTCGGTACTGTCTCACGCCCGGATCTGGTCGCTGCCGCGCGCGAGGCCGGCGATGCCAACTTCGATGCCTTGATTACCTGTGCATTTAACTACGATGCGCATGCCGGCGAATTTGAAAAGCTCGGTCGCATCCCGGTGCTCAAGGTACGGATGAATGCCGACCTGCACATGGCGGATGAACTGAAAAATACCGGCAAGGGCAACCTGTTCGTCATCTTCGGCGAGCCGGATATCGACATCCAGGAAACGAACGACAGCCAGTTGCAGGTCAAGGTCAACGGCGTCGATGTCTTTGACCCGGGCACCGGCGAAGTGCGCAGCGACAGCGTCGATGGTATTGCCTGCTGGTTCATCGATACCGACTACAACGAAGAAAGCTTCTGCGTCCGCCACGCTTACTTCCTCGGCCAGAACGACCCCTACAAAGCACTCAAAACCACACTCAAAGCCGAAATCCACCAGGAATCCTGGGAATCACTGCATAGCGATACCTCCCGCCCGTTCGACAAACCCAAAACCGGCCGCATCGCCGTCAAAGTCATCAACCACCTCGGCGACGAAGTGATGAAGGTCTTTAAAGTTTAACAATTCCTCACATCCTATCTACACCCTGGGGAATTTGTAATAAAGGGAAAATCTGACAGTTATTAAATTTCGCCCTTGCTGGCTGGGGTTTGGAGACGTAACCAATAATGGATCAATTATTATGAGTGAGGAGAGCAATACAAAAGTCCAGATGGTGAACGTCCAGATCGATGGCGAGTGGCATCAATTTCCCAAAGGCACCAAAATGATTGAGGCCTGTCGGCAGGTAGGCAAATTTGTTCCGCACTACTGCTACCATCCGAAGCTGAGCACCCCGGGCAACTGCCGGATGTGCCTGGTCGAGATGGGGATGCCACCGCGACCCGACAAAGACGGCAATGTTCCAAAAGACGAAGACGGCAAGCCGCTGATCAACTGGATGCCGCGGCCAACAATCTCCTGCGCCAATAATATAGCCGAAGGCATGGGGATTCGCACCGAATCGGAGTTGGTCGAAGATTGCCGCAACGGGGTGATGGAATTCCTCTTGATCAACCACCCTCTGGACTGCCCGATCTGCGACCAGGCCGGCGAATGCAAGCTGCAGGAATATTCGGTCGAATTTGGTACCGGCGGCTCACGCTTCCTTGAAAATAAAGTCAAAAAGCCAAAAAATGTCCGGCTCGGGCCACGGGTGACCCTCGACGATGAGCGCTGCATCCTGTGCTCGCGCTGTATCCGGTTTATGGATGAAATTGCCGGCGACGACTGCCTGGGATTTGTCGACCGCGGCAGTTACACGTCGCTGACCTGCCACCCGGGCAAAGAACTCAACAGCAACTACTCGTTGAACACGGTCGATATCTGCCCGGTCGGAGCATTGACCTCGACTGACTTCCGGTTCCAGATGCGGGTCTGGTTCCTCAAAGAAACCAAATCGATCGATGTCAACTGCGGGACCGGCTCAAATATCCTGATCGGTTCCCGCGAAAACAAGATCTACCGGATCACCCCGCGCGATAATGACGATGTGAACGAATGCTGGATGCCGGATTCACATCGACTCAATTTTCATTATGTCGATAGCGACGAACGACTGACCGCACCACGAGTGGCCACGAGCGACGGACCTGTCGATGCTACCTGGAAAGAAGCATACTCGCAGATTGCAGATCAACTGAGTGGTCTTGACGGCTCACAGATAGCAGTCATCGCTTCGGCCCGGATGACCAACGAGGAAGCTTACCTGGCAGCAAAGTTTGCCAAGTCGATCAATGCTGCGGAGATCGATATTCTGCCGCGCCCCCAGGAAGGTGATGGATTTTTGATTTCCAGCGATGGCAACCCGAATACCAGTGGCACCCGGCTGGCTGGTCTTACTGATGATCCGGGAGTGCGCCTGCCGGTAATTGCCAGCGGAGTGAAAAATGGTAAATGCAAGGTACTCGTCCTGCTGGGTGAGGATGCAACCGACTGCGGGATCGCTGAGGAAGACCTGGCTAATCTTGACTTGCTGGTGCAGATGGCGATTCTGCCGACACCGTCAACCAAGCATGCCCACGTTATCCTTCCGGCATCCGCCTGGGCTGAAAAACGTGGCTCGATGGTCAATGTCAAAGGACGTATCCAACGCCTCAACCGCGCCGTGAATGCTCCCGGAAAAGCTCGTGACGACTGGGAAATCCTGCGCGATCTACTCAGCATAGCAGATCCGGAACAGTCCAAAAAATATCTCATCGAGGATGTCTTTTCGGAGATGGCTGCCAACATTCCGGCATTCTCTGGACTATCCCTCAGCAAGATCGGTGACACCGGCACCCAGCTCGAGATCGAGCCGGTGACTGTAGCGGATGGCGCCATCAGCAATATTTAATTGATTAGTTGTTAATATTAAACTGTCACGCTAAACTTACTCTATGTACGAGATAAACTTAGAGGAAGCTATCGGTAAGCAGGTAGGTACTCGTAAAGTCAAAGATATCGTGAAATATGGCCTGGATCTGCAAACTAACTTATCCGAATTTCACAAAATCCGCTGTAAACGTGGTGTATACAAATTTAAGACGTTCGAGGAAGCTGATCAGTGGATGATCGACCATACGATTCTGATAACTCAGGACTAGAGCCCAGAGCTCCAAAGAAAGAAGATCTAATTCAGCTGTGTAAGGAATTAGAAACCAGAGGAGCCATATACATAGTCGTTGGGGGATTTGCGATAATCTTTGCTGGTTATGCGAGAACTACCGGTGACATCGACCTTGTAATTAATACTGACCTCGAAAACGAAGCCAAGGTCTATGACGCCCTGGCCACGCTGCCGGACGGTTGTGTCCGCGAACTCGAACCGGGGGATGTCAGCAAGTACACAGTCGTGCGCGTTGCCGATGAGATTCTGGTCGACCTGATGGCCAGCGCCAGTGGCATCGATCATGCCGAAGCGTCCCAAAGTGTCATCGTCCGCGAAATTGACGGTGTTAAAATCCCATTTGCCAGCCCAGAACTGCTATGGCGGATGAAAAGTCGCACCGGCCGGGAAAAAGACCGTGGTGACCTCGTATTTCTGCGCCAGTGGTTCAAGGCTCATGGCAAAGAACCGCCAGTCGTAAAATAAAGCGAGCGACGCTCGGCATAGATTATTGCGTAAACAGGAATTTTCTTTGCGCTTTTTTACCAGGTGACCCGGCACTGGAAACCGGGGTTACTGTTACCAGCCGTGGCCCGGGGTATACATTCCAGATAAAATACCCACCATATTCGAGAGAATGCATATCCCCTGCCACCGAGTACGGGGGCTCGGCCTCAATGCTCTGCTTACCATTGTCGTCAATCTCCACCCGACCGCTATCGCCACTGGTATGGATAACCAGATTGACCCCACCTTTCGGAAAGCTGGAAACTGAAACGGTATGCTCCTGCTCGCCGGGCGAAAAATTGGCAAGTACTTCTTCCGAAGTAACCGAGATCACACTTAGTTCCCCAGGGTCAGGTTTCACTTCATCAGTGACTCCTGGCTGCGGCTCTTGATCACCAACCTTACTTGCCACAGGTTTGCTGTTGAGTTGCCTGATATAATAAGTCAGGACAGCCACTGATACTCCAACCACCAAAATTACAGCCAACATTGCAAGCATGCGGAAAGGCTGTGAATTCGGCGAACTGTTAGCTGGTTGGCTGACAGTCTGATCCGACTGCGCCGCCTGATGCTGTGTCAGGGCCTTTCTGGTCGGCTTGAAAACGGTTCCAAGTATCCCATCCACCGCCAGCTCTCGCCCGAATTGCCGCTTATCACCAATTTCAACTGCTGGATCGACATTTACCTCGCTCTTGATCCAAGCAAGGACGCCTTCCCTGATGCCGGCAAGCTTGGCCTCAATCGCCGGAATCCGCATATTCAACAGCTCACTGATTGCATCCTTATTGTATTTTTTCCTATAGACGAGTTCCAGTAACCTCCTCTCCAATGGGTCGAAACGTTCAGTGACATTGAGCAACGAACGAACACGTTCACACCATTCGGTATGACCGTCAGGGCTGTCAAACATTCCGTAAACATCTTCGATACCCTCGATAACATCGGAGGTAAAATGACCCGTATCCTCCTTGTAATGACTCATAGCAGCAAGCAATACAGCCTGACGTAACCAGCGGGGAAGATTCTCCGCAGCGGCCGCCGCATCCCACTCGTCACTGGAAAGCTGGGACGTTTGCTCAACCAACTCGGTAGCCTGGGACATCGAGCCAGATACTAGCCCGGATCAATCACAAACTTCGTAGCGAGACGCAGCGTGAGGTGCTTGG
>CAZHRP010000198.1:0-4799 GCA_964535055.1 uncultured Chthoniobacteraceae bacterium | reverse complement strand
TGGCCACCGTACCCGATGTCGCAACCGGTGCCGCGATGGCCCTGACGATCGGCGGGCTCCTGTCACTGGCCTTCATGGGCTTTGCCGGACTGGGAGGATGATACCTGTATGATTATCAATATCTTTGTAGCAATCGTTATCGTCTTCACCATGCTGACTGGCTGGGTCGTCGTCCAACACCTGTCCCGCCGCTTCGCCGCCCGCCACCCGGAGTTCGGTCCGGCACGCGAGGAGGGCTCAGGCTGCGGCTCCAGCGCCTGCCACGAGTCCGACATGCTCAACTGCCCGCTCCACCAAGCCGGGCTCTGCGAGTTGGCCGCCAGCTCCGGAAAACCGGTCGGCAAATAATCGAAACGCCCACCCTCCCGGTAGTAGCGCTCCCCTACCGTCAGATGCAGCGCGAATACGAAGCCACGATGATGATTAGGAAAACGATGCCGCCTCGAACCAGTTCGGAAAGGGTACTTTCTTTTTTTGCATCTACTGATTTCCGGAAAGCCGCGCTGCAGACCCTGTAGCGCACTTATTTTATAGTCGTGCTGTCCGACATCCCTAATTAAATTTATGCGAATATGATGCGCTACATTGTTATGAAGTTCTTTCCTATCCCCATCCTGGCCTTGCTGCTTGGGGGGTTCTTTACCGAAGTTGTTAATGCTGCGATGAGTAGTGGACCCGACGAAAAGATCTTCGCCATGCGACCAAAGGAGAATGCGTCCAGATCGCTCGGCCACATCGGGCCGACCGGGATTCTCGCCCATATCGAGACGGGCGTGACGGTCACTATCGAGGGCGCTCGCGAAGGGAGTCCCGCCGACGGGAAGTTTGAAAAAGGCGAAGTAATCATCGGGGTCAACGGCCAGCCATTGAAGGGAGCGAATCCTTACGTCGTGCTGGGGTCGGCGATCACGGCAGCGGAGGCCAGTGATGGCAAGCTGCTTTTTGAACTCGAATCAGCTTCAGGTACGCGGGAGGTCGCGCTCCAGATCCCGGTGCTGGGAGCCTATAGTCCGACCTGGCCGGTGGATTGTCCAAAATCCATTAAGATCATCGAGAACGCTGCCGCCTTTTATCACGATTTGCTGAAAGAGGGTAAAGCCGACATGGGAATTCCTGGTGCCTTGCCCTGTCTCTTCCTGCTTTCAACCGGAGATGACCGTCACCTGCCGGTGATCAAGGAACATTACCGGAAATTCATTGATAATCCGGACAGCATCGGCGACCACACCTGGAACAATGGCTACAATGGGATTGCCTGCGCGGAATATTATCTCCGCACCGGCGATAAGGACATGCTGCCGGTGCTGCAGGCATTTTGCGATGATGCCCGCGACCGCCAGAACTTCAATGCGGCCTGGAAACACTGGGGTTCTGATATCAATCCGGCCTATGTCGCGGGAGGTCTGATGAATCCGGCGAGCGTGCAGGTTCTGACCACCTTACTCCTCTCCAAAGAAGCCGGGGTAGATGTGGATGAGGATACGCTACTCAACTGCCTGAGATATTTCTACCGTTTCGTCGGCCACGGCTCGGTGGCTTATGGCGACCACCGGGGCGAAGGCGGTGTCGGTTCCAATGGTAAAGACGCCATGCTCGCTGCCGCCATGCAGGTGGCCATGGACGCTTCCGGGGAGTCTTCGATTTACCAATACACGCGGGACAGTCTGGCCATGGCCACGCTCAATGCCTACCCGGCCATGGTCACCGGTCATGGGGATCATGGGCGCGGTGACGGGATCTGGCGTGGACTGGTTTCCTCCTACCTGATGGATAAGAAACCTGAGTACTATCGCGAGGTCATGAATCGAATCACCTGGTGGTTCGACCTCTCGCGCTTCGACGATGGCGCCCTCGGCCTGGCCACGTGTCTTTCCTGGAATGATCCGGGTTCCGGGGCGGCCGCGGCCATGACTTACACTGCCCCGCTCAAAACCCTGCGCATCACCGGGGCTTCCCGGTCAAAGCACGGGCGTAAAATTGAACTACCCGAAAAACTCTGGGGGAACCAAGCTGATTTGATTTTCCACAGCATTGAACCGGTTGCCGGTTATGAGGAATTCGGCGAACCCTTGCCGATGCACCGCATCGTGGCGCTCATTGGCTCGGCCTATTCGAAGGGCCGTGTCGCTGAGGCCCCGAAAAGCGTCCCGGTGCAGCAACTCAACCAATTCGTGCGCCATAACAGCTATATGATCCGCGCCCAAGCGGCTAAGGCACTCCGGATCAAAGGGGAACTGGAGGTGATCGAAGAACTTCTCCAGCATCCTGATCCCCGCGTCCGCCGCGCCGCGCTCGACGGGATCATCGACTGGCGCTATTTCTTCGCTACCGGTAAGTCCCCATTGAAAGCGGAACAATTCACGCCGGACATGATCGAATCCATCGCCGCCATGCTCACGAATCCGGACGAGGCCATTTATGTGGTCGAGGGTGCCCTGTTCGCCATCGGCTTCATGCCGCCGGATGAGATCAAAGATCACATCAAAGCCATCCTGCCCTGGACGGAGCACAAGGACTGGTGGTTCCGCCACGCCTCCTTCATGGCGCTTCAGGGGCTCGCCGATGATCCCGATGAATACCTCAAGGTGGCCCCGAGGCTCACCGAAATGATGACCCGTGAGAACCATACCATGCCGCGAACCGGAATGAACCGCGGGCTGGCTCAGTCCCTGAAAAAATACGGTCCTGACAGTCGCGTGGGGAGAATACTGGCTAGAGGCTTCAGTCAAGCTGTCGGGGTAACGCAGATCCTCGAGGGGAATCGTGATCGCGAAGGCAAATACAACCTGATCGATTCCATCGGGCGGGCGGCAGAGACGACTCCGGACCTGGCGCCGCAACTGGTGGATCTTCTGGTCGCGCGTGGACTCGGCATGCTGGATAATGACGAGTTGCTTGGGTTGGTCAGAGGCGGACGGAACTTCGACGGGTTCATCAAACTTTTGCCCAAGTTGGACGGCACGGCCCGTGACGATCTTGAAGATGTCCTGGTCGAAGAATTTCGTCCCGAATTGACGAAGCGACTGAAAGCGCAGGGGGGCACGGACCTGAAATTCATCGATGCGCTCCTCGCGGTGATCGAGTTGCGTGAGCAAGGCGTCGGCTGGCAGATCATCGGTTCGCCCGGGCAACAGGAGCGCGAATGGCACTACATTTCCTTCCATCCGACGAGGGAGGAAGACCAGATGCCCAAGCGGGAGGGGAGGCGCTACCGCCAGGTCGAACTGCCTTCGGGTCTGGAAGGCTGGTTCCAGCCGGACTTTGACACCAGCGACTGGCAACAGGGGAAGGCACCGATCGGGAAGGGGGGTCACCCTCGTGCCGGGAGCCTCGAAGCACCGGCCTCAATATGGGGCGAGGGCGAAATCCTGCTGGCAAGAACGACCTTCGAAATGGATGATCCCGATTTCGATCTCTATCGCCTCCGCATCCAGTGTATCCAGGGCTTCGAGGTCTATCTGAACGGAAAACGGATTCGCACCTATACCTGGTGGCAGGATCCCAAGGAGTTCAGAAAATGGCCGATGGGGTCCAAAGAAGCCGGTCTGCTCAAGAAGGGAACCAATACCCTTGCCGTCTACACTATGGAAGTGTACCCGTCTTTCCAAAAGTCGCATTGGAAGGGCGATGTCTTCGGCCGGCTCAACGCCTACATCGAAGGGCTGCGTAAGGAAGATCTTTACTAAGAATAGCCAAAGGCACTTTATACTTCACCTGAACGCACAATGTAATTTCTCTTTCCTGCCCAATACTTAATCAAAGTCCTGATCGATACCTTGCTGCTGACAATTATCGCGAGTCAGGCAGCTGAGCATGAGAAAAACCTGTTCCTCTAATAAGCAGGGAAACTAGATAAAAAAAGTCTGCTCACTGAATCTACTGATATTAATCGTAACGTTAGTCTTCACCGCTGGATCGGCGCAGGCGCAAATCACAATTACTGATGAAGTTGGTGCTTTTCTCAATGGCACCAACGTAGTGGATGCTCATAATTCATCGACGCAAATCAACTTCGACGCCACCGGAGTAGATAAACTTGTCGTTGTATTTACCACTGAATCAGGATTTAACGATAATTCCGTCACCGACATGACAATGTCTTTCAACAGTGTGGCCATGGATTTGGCAATTTTCCAACAGGTGCTGCCCGATCCGCTCCTCAATGACAACGGGGCGCTGTCAATTTTTTACTTGGACGATCCCTTCCAGGGCTCGGCAACGTTCACCGCTGGTGTAACGACGACAGGTGGCGGCCCCAACGGGGGGTAAATTTCAATCTTTGGTTGGTGAATATCCCGTGACCACGTTGTCACGTGCAACGGGACTCACGTGGCGGTCAGGATTACGATTACGAATTCTCATTTGCGCAAAACTGTTTAGAGATGGTATGCGGACAATCGGCCCTATGGGTGAGAACTACGTGAAGTATTCGTGTTAGTGTCCTGACTCACCCTTGTTGTCGAGTGCATGAGCCGGATCGATCCGAATAGACCGGACGGGTGGAGTTCGAATCCCTGATTGCGCATCCAGCCTTCCCCTTCGTGGACATTGGTACGGGTCAATCGCTCGTCCTTCGGAAGGGTTGCATCCAGCACCATGCGGTTGACCCAGTTGTTCATGACTTTGATTTCGAGCAGGTTCTCGTCTGTTTTCAGAAAATCTGTGACGTCGACCCGGTACGGCGGCTTCCACAGAACTCCGGCGTCATGACCATTCACAGAAACTCTAGCAACCTCACGGACATCTCCAACATCCAGCCAAATCCGCTCTGCGGCTGAGGCGGGTAGCGATCCAACCTC
>CAZHRP010000197.1:0-4819 GCA_964535055.1 uncultured Chthoniobacteraceae bacterium | reverse complement strand
CGAGCCGGACGGGCGGATGTCCGAGGCGGAGTCCGAGCCGGACAGGCGGATGTCCGAGCCGGACGGGCAGATGATCAAGCAGATGAACGGCAAGCTGATTCCAGTGATGGGAAGCGTTGAGAAGTTATGAGTGATCTGGGCAAGATATTTATCGCTGGTGCCGGTGGCTGGGGGACAGCATTGGCCTGTGTTTTGGCGGGACGGGCGCGGGTTTTGCAGATGTGGAGTTATGAGGCGGCACATGCGAGCGAGATGGAGCAGGTGCGGAGCAACGAACGTTACCTGCCTGGCATAGAGTTGCCTCAGCAGTTGGAGGTGACGGCAAAGTTGGATGGGGTGGCAGAGGCTGAGGTGGTGTTACTGGTAACGCCATCGAAAGGGGTCCGCAATACGGTTGTGGCCATGCGTGAGCATGGGATCGAGAAAGATGCAGTAGTTGTTACCTGTACCAAGGGAATTGAATTTGCCAGTGGCTACCGGATGAGTCAGATCATTCAAGAAGTCTTACCGGAAAACCCGGTGGTGGCGTTGTCTGGACCCAGCCACGCCGAAGAAGTTGCCCGGCAAGTACCGACGGCAGTGGTGGTTGGCGGCACTGATCAGGCTGCAACACTGGCTATGCAGGAAATGATTTCCACTTCGGCTTTGCGTATCTACTCGAGCGATGACATCGCCGGGATCGAGTTAGGCGGGGCATTGAAAAATATTTTTGCACTGGGTGCCGGTATTGGAGACGGGCTGGGACTGGGTGATAATTCTAAGGCGGCGCTGGTAACTCGCTCATTGGCGGAGATGATCCGGCTGGGCACAGCAATGGGCGGACGCCCCGAAACCTTCCAGGGCTTAAGCGGCATCGGTGACCTGATGGTTACCTGTTTCAGTAAATTGAGCCGCAATCGATCGTTTGGTGAAAGATTGGGGCGCGGTGAGACGGTAGCCGCAATTGAAGCATCAACCAGCATGGTAGCCGAAGGCGTGCCGACGACCCGCAGCGCCCTGGCCAGCGCCCGGCGCTTAAATGTGGATTGTCCGGTAATCCAGCAAATCCATGCCATCCTCGATGGATCGGTTTCACCTGCTGCGGCGATGGCTGAATTGATGAGCCGTGAGTTAAAGCCAGAGTGAACGGTAATTACCAGTGACCCACATCGCAGTTAAGTAAAGTGTTGCTGCAACGAATCAGCTTACAGGATTTGAACTAACCAGTAAAACGATGGGCTATAAATACTACTACATGAACGGTAAACGGCGGCGCTTAACGGTAACCTCACCGCAGCCATTGACGGCGGGCAGATCCAGGATGAAGCCGACTACGGCGCGCAAAAGAAGTGCCATTCGGGCCATGGCTACCAGTGCGTTGAGCGGTCAATCGCAGCGGTTCGAAAGCCTGTTTCACGAAGTTCCGAAAGAGGACGTCAAGGTGGTCGTTTCTGACGAGTCGGATGTTGCGGTGATAGCGACTGAGACAATGGTGGTTGAAGGTGCGAATAAAAGCGAAGTTAAATGGTTGCGAAGTAAGTTTGGTTTGAAGCAAATCCGGGAGGGGATTGCCGGCAAATTGTTGTTGCAGGCCCCGGAAGGAGGCAGCAAGGGCATTGATATGGTCTTTCAGGCTGCCCAGGAAAGTTTTGAAAGAGGCAAGGTAAACGTCGCGCATCCGAATTTTGCCAGGGTAATCAAGAAAGTCCGTAGGTCGGCTGTCGGTGGCGCGAGCCTGTGGAATTATAAGAACGACGGCAATCCCGGAGTGCCCGGTGCCGACATTGCAACATACGCGGCCTGGACGATTACCAGGGGCAATCCTGAGATCAAAATTGCGGTACTGGATGAAGGGGTTGATACCAGGCACCCGGCACTGCAGCAGGCGGTGGTTCTCGAACATGACTTCGTAGATGGCAATCCGAATGCCCGGCCAGACGGGGATGATGCCCACGGTACCGCATGTGCCGGTATCATTGCCAGTCGTGACAAGAATTATCCGGGGGTAGCCAGCGACAGCAGCCTGGTAGCCGTACGGATAGCGAAATCCGATCACAACAATGACTGGGTTTTTGATGATTTTGAAACTGCAGATGCGATTGACTGGGCGTGGTCAGAAGCCGGGGCGGATGTGCTTTCGAATTCGTGGGGCGGGGGGCCGCCGGTCGATGTGATCAGCCGTGCATTTGCCAAAGCAGTTGCCAAAGGGCGGAATGGCAAAGGTTGTGTTGTGGCCATAGCCACAGGCAATTCTGATAATGATATCCAGTATCCTGCAACCTTGCCGAATGTGTTATCTGTGGGTGCTTCCAATTGGTTTGATGAAAGAAAGTCGAAAAAATCCAAGGACAATGAAAACTGGTGGGGCAGTTGTTATGGGACACAGCTGGACTTGCTGGCACCCGGTGTTGGCATTACGACTACTGACATCGCAGGGGCAAGGGGCTATTCCGGTGATGATTTTTTCTTCCGCTACAACGGGACATCTTCTGCGACCCCACACGTTGCTGCCGCTGCTGCGCTGATACTTTCCGTGCGACCTGATCTCGGCGAGGCCCAGGTACGGAAAGTCATTAACCAGTCTGCCGATCGTCTTGCGCCGAGTGGCAAAAGGAATAAATTTGTAGGGTGGGGCAGGCTGAATGCTTTTCATGCCTTGCGGCTGGCCATCCGCCTCTAGCAGTATAATCCCGAAATGTCAGATCAGTATTACTATGCCAATGGAGAGCAGGTCGCTCTGGAAACTGACCAGGAATGGTATGCGATCCAGGATCAGCGGTTGGACGCCTCTGCCTTGCTACCGGAGCTGCGCGAGGAGATCGAGCATAAGGCACAGCCACTGCAGCGCGGGCTCAAGTTAATTCGTAAGGCTGATATGTCTTGCAATGTGCGTGAAGAACTGGAGGGCAAGTGTCTGGCAGAGCCGGTGTATCGTGCGGATAATGCGTTGCTGGCTGTACTGCCGGAAATCAGAGTTGAAGAGTCGAGGCCTGAGCAGCGTGCCAAGGTTGAAGACTGGCTCAACTCGTTGGGCGACCGTGTGAACGTCGAGCAGGAAAAATCAGGCAGGCTGACTATCACGCCGAGATCAGGCCTTGGTTCAGATGCTTTGGATATTTCCAACACCCTGATTGAATATCTGAGACCGCAATTATCCCAGCCGCGTTTTCTAAGAGTAACCAGCCGCATGACCAGTCCCAAGTAGGCGAGCCCTTACTGGATAAATTGGAGGGCGATCCAGGGGGTCAGGTTAAAGACGATGATGAGTAGTTTAAATGCCCCAATGTAGGCATAGATAATCATCCCCGAAGTATCTTCACTGATACCCATGATCTTGGACTGCGTCTTGCGGACAGTGTCGCGCAAACCGAGCGTGATGGTAACAGTCACCAGGTAAATAGCCAGATTAACAATCAGGCATACAAAGAGTAGAGATTCGAGTGATTGGAGAGTCATATAATAAACTACTCCAACTCCGCGTTGCTGCAACCAGGTCGATTAAGTTTTGACGATCGTGCTGGACTAAATATCTGTAACCTTTAAGATAGTAACATGCCCTTCAGGTTTCGAAACGGGCAACTAAGTGGCGGGGAAGTTCGGCGGATCACAACTGAACAATTGGATCGCGCTATTGCGGAGTTTGCCGATGACAAACTGGAGTTGGATGAGCGCATTCATCAGGTGCGCAAGCGCTGCAAAAAGTTGCGGGCCTTACTACGGCTGTGTCGTCCGGTATTGGGCGAAGTTTATGGAATTGAGAACCGGGCGTTACGTGATGCGGCCAGGGATATTTCCAGCAGCCGTGACCGGAAGGTTCTGCAGGAAGTGTGTGAGAGATTGAGTGCTGATGAATTAGCAGAATCTGAATTGGCCAAGCCAGTGGCCACAATGCTGGCTACAGAATATAGGATTGCGGTCGAGCAGGCAGAGGCTACCAGCAGGCAAATCGAAGCTGCCAGGAGCCGTCTCAACGATGTGCGCAGTAGAGTCGCTAACTGGCCATTGGCCGGGTTACAATCGTCTGACATCGTGAGTGGTCATAAAACCTCTTTTGCCCGGGCCCGTGTGCGCATGCGACAATGCTTCAATGAGCCACAGGCCGAATGTTTTCATGAGTGGCGCAAATCAGTAAAAACTTACCTTTACCAGCAACAACTGCTACGTGATCTATGGCGATCGGTGATGAAAACGATGTCAGAAGAAGCCGAGTTCTTGGCCACGGATCTAGGTGAGGATCATGATTGCACCTTGTTTTTAAACTATCTGGTCAACCATCGTTCTGGGTGTGATCGGGAAGCTGTCCGGTTACTCCGCCAGGCTGCAAATAAACGCCAGCGCAAGTTACGCAAGTGTGCATTAGCACGTGGTGCCAGACTGTTTGCATTAAAGCCCGCTGCCAAGGAGCAGGAAATTTCAAGCCTGGTCAGTGCCGCGAACTCTGATTTCATTGCCGCTAAATAATCGCAGTAGCAAGGTGGCCCGCATGGCTTTTTTAACAGTCTGCCCAGGTGGCGTTTTCCGTCAGGCAATAACCTCGAATTGGCTCATTAGCTTGAAGCTGTTAAGGCGCTCATCAATGTCATCACGGGTGAGGGTCTTTAGCCGCTCGCAACTGAATTCCTCGACATTGAAACTGGCCATGACGCTGCCGTATACAACTGCCGATTTCAGCAGGTTAAAGCTGATGGGGTCATCCGGGCGGCTGGCGAGGAACCCGGCAAGTCCACCGGCAAAAGTGTCACCTGCGCCGGTCGGGTCATGGATGTCTTCCAGAGGGTAAGCCCCACAACTGAAGAACTGGTCGTCGGGACCGAACAGCAGACAGCCGTGTTCCCCTTTT
>CAZHRP010000196.1:0-4831 GCA_964535055.1 uncultured Chthoniobacteraceae bacterium | reverse complement strand
CCGTTGATCTTCTAGCAACTCTACTGTTGCCACTCGCTGCGTCGCCCGCCCAACCGCCACCCACGCCTGACAGGGTCGACGAAGGTGGCCAGGAAGATCCGGATGATCACAGATTCCGCAGGATGCTCAAGCGCATGCCGCCGGAGGTTCGTGCCCGCATGCAGCAGAACATGGAAAAATTCAAACATCTGCCACAAGCCCAGCGCGATGAATTACGCAAACAGGCGGCACGCCAATTTCACCGCATGAAAGCTGACTTCGAGCGGGCCTTCGACCCCGACGATTTAGAGTCGCTCGATCAGCAACAGCGGGAACAACTCAAGCTTAGTTATTTTCGGCAACGTCGCCAACTCGAGCGTCAATTACTTGAGGAGATGCAAAAGAAACGTCAGCAGGCAGTCCAGAAAATCATCTCGGAGCTAAGCGAAAAATTCGATGTCCCGGCCCGTCAACCCGCCGAACAGAAAGAATAGTTAATCTGCGGTAACCGCAACAGACCAGCTAATAGCATGTTATTCGCACAGAAACGAAACTCACTTATACCAATTCTCAAGAGGTATGCCTAAATAAGCTTGCACTTCAGTATGGACACTGCGGCAGAGCGCCTTGGCTACAACGTCTCGCTGTAGCCGCCCCGCGCTGTCGGGGCGAGACCGTGCAGTCAGCAAGTAATTACTGAGAAATCACGCAGACCTTTTCAGATATGGTAGTAATGGCCGTTGCACTTACTGCCAAAAATCATTACAGTCAGGATACTTGCTGCAGGAGCAACTAATGCTGTAGATTTCGAAGCGGTAATCTACTAGGAAGCTGTTTCGGCGGGTTCATCTTCGCTTGGTTCAAGCGTGTTGAACTTTACCTCATCGTCTTCGATGGCCACTTCAATACGATCCCCGGTTTTTACCTCGCTGCGCAACAATGCTTCCGCCAGCGGGTCTTCGAGATATTTTTCGACAGCACGCCGCATCGGGCGCGCGCCATATGCCGGGTCGTAACCTTTCTCGATCAGGAAATCCACAGCTTCGCTGGTCAGTTCCACGTGCAGGTCTTTGTTTTTGAGTCGCTTGGTGACTTTACCCACCTCGAGGTTGACAATTTCTATCAGCTGCGGTCGCTCTAACGTGTGGAAGACAATGATATCATCCAACCGGTTGAGGAACTCTGGTTTGAAGACACGCTTGGCTTCCTCCATGATTTTTTCTTTCATGCCTTCGTAATCATCATCGCCCGACGCAGCACCAAAGCCCATCGAAGTCTGGCGCTTGATAAGTTCTGCCCCGACATTCGAGGTCATGATGATCACGGTGTTGCGAAAGTCGATTTTGCGGCCAAGGCTGTCAGTAACCTTACCCTCTTCCAGTATCTGGAGTAACAGGTGCATGACATCGGGGTGTGCCTTCTCGATTTCGTCAAATAACACCACCGAGTATGGACGCCGCCGTACTGCTTCCGAGAGCTGCCCACCCTCTTCGTATCCAACATAACCTGGAGGCGATCCGATCAGCCGTGAGGCTGTAAATTTCTCCATATACTCGGACATATCGAGCTGGATCAAAGCATCACCGTCGCCAAACATGAATTCGGCCAGCGTTCGCGCCAGGAATGTTTTACCAACGCCAGTTGGTCCCAAAAAGACGAATGAGCCAATTGGTCGGGCTGGATCTTTGAGGTCGGCGCGCGACCTGCGCAGAGCCTTGCTAATGGCGATTACGGCTTCATCCTGGCCGATCACCTTACCCCGTAGTTCATCTTCCATGGCCAGCAATTTCTTGGTCTCCTGCTGTTCCATGCGCTGCAGCGGCACCCCGGTCCACTTGGAAACGATGTGCATGATTTCCTCATCGTCGACTTTGACCCGATGTTCTTCGCGCTCCTTGCGCCACTCGCCGAGGATCTGCTCGAGCTTTTCTTTTGTCTGCTTCTCCTTGTCGCGCAAAGCAGCCGCTTTCTCGAAGTCCTGATCCTTGATCGCAGCTTCTTTTTCGACCCGGATAGTTTCAATTTCGGCTTCGATATCTTTAACATCAGGCGGACGGGTCATGGCACCAATGCGAGCCCGTGCGCCAGCTTCGTCCATCACATCAATCGCTTTATCCGGCAGATAGCGACCGGTCAGATAACGCGCCGACAGCTGCACTGCAGACTCCAACGCCTTATCGGTGATCTCTGCCTTGTGATGGGCCTCGTACTTGCCTCGTAATCCCTTGAGAATTTCGATCGCCTCTTCTTCGCTTGGCTCCTCAACTTTAACAGTCTGAAATCGTCGCTCCAGCGCAGCGTCTTTTTCAATGTATTTGCGATACTCGTTCATGGTCGTAGCACCAACGCATTGCAGCTCACCGCGACTCAGTGCCGGCTTGATAATATTGGATGCATCCATGGCACCTTCGGCAGAGCCAGCCCCGACAATCGTGTGAAGCTCATCAATGAAGAGGATGACATTCTTGGAGCGGCGGATTTCGTCCATTACTGCTTTGATTCTCTCTTCGAACTGACCGCGGTATTTGGTGCCGGCCACCATCAATGCCAGGTCGAGCGTAATGACCCGCTTGTCGCGCAAAATCTCCGGCACTTCACCGAAAGCTATGATCTGAGCCAGTCCTTCAGCGATGGCAGTTTTACCCACGCCGGCCTCGCCGATCAAAACCGGGTTATTTTTAGTGCGGCGGCATAAGACCTGCACAACCCGCTCGATTTCGCTCTGTCGACCGATTACGGGGTCTAACTCGTCATTTTTTGCCAGCTCCGTCAGGTCGCGGCCAAAGGCTTTGAGCGCCGGTGTCTTTACGTCTTTTTTGCCTGAGCCACCTGCAGCAGCAGATTCCCCCTCTTCTTCGCCTTCAGGTGAAAAATTGGGGTCCAGCTCGCTAAGTATTTCATTGCGAGTGCGTTCGATATCGATGTCGAGGTTCTTCAAAACCCTGGCCGCTACACCGTCACCTTCGCGTAGTAGCCCCAGCAAAATGTGCTCCGTGCCAACATAGGAATGACTCAATGCCTTCGCTTCTTTGTTGGCCAAGGCCAGCACTTTTTTGACTCGCGGCGTGTAGGGAATGTTGCCGACCATTTTGGTTTCCGGTCCTGAGCCGACCTGCTTTTCCACTTCCATCCGCACTGTTTCCAGATCAAGACCCATTTTTTGCAAGACGTTGACTGCCACTCCCTGCCCTAGTTTGATCAGGCCGAGCAATAGATGTTCGGTTCCTACGTAGTTGTGGTTGAAGCGGTCAGCTTCTTTGCGTGCCAGCGAAAGTACTTGCTGTGCTCTGGGTGTGAAATTATTCATCATTATCTTCTTCCTCCGTGGCTGCTGTGACAGCCGCTTTAGCCAAGTTACTATTAACAGGTGATAGTAGTGATTTCAACCTATGGCGGATTAATTCGGCGCGCAAGGCATCTCGTTTCTCGGCCGCCAGTTTGCGGCTCGACTTTTTTTGCAAATGTGCAGGTTGTGTCTGTATTATCAATTCGTCCACCTGCTGTCTTACGGATTCCTCAAAAACTCCCATGTCGATACCAAGACGGATGTGTGAAAGCAAATTCAACGCTTCTTTGGATGCCATCGAGTAAGCGTGGCTCAGCACCCCGTACGCACGCCCGATCTGGTCGATGATCATACGCGGTCGATCAGACGCCAATGCTTCTCTGGCATTTTGTTCGTGACGGATAACAGTCGCCACAACCTTGTCGAGTCGCTGGATAATTTCTTCCTCCGATTCACCGAGGGTCGCCTGATTGGAAATCTGAAACAAATTACCCATGGCTTCGGTACCCTCGCCATACAGCCCACGTACCGCGAGCCCGATCTTATTGACCGCCTGGATGACTTGCCCGATCTGGTCGCTCAGTACCAGCGCCGGCAGATGCACCATAACCGATGCTCGCAACCCGGTGCCAAGGTTGGTGGGACATGCAGTCAAGTAGCCCCATTCCGGATCGAATGCTATATCTACGTGTTGTTCCAACTCGTTGTCGATGCGGCACAATTGCTGGTAGGCTTCATCCAGTTGGAATCCAGCCTGTAACGCCTGCATGCGCAGGTGATCTTCCTCGTTCATCAGGATGCTGACGCTTTGATTTTCACTGATTGCTACCGCACTGCCACGCCCTTTGGCCGCATGCTCGCGGCTGACCAGATGTCGTTCTACCAGCACTTGCTTATCTAATGCATTCAAGTCCTGCATGAGTTCGGCAAAACTGTCCCCCTGCATCTCGGCCAGCCCACCGACCAGCGGCAACAGTTCTTCAAGAATTTCAACCCGTTCCGAGCTTTTCGCCCAGCCTGGAAAGGAACGTCCGCGCAGGTTACGGGCAAAACGAATGCGGCTGGTGATCACGATATGGTTCTCGGGACCATCCTCGCGCAACCATTCGCTGTCATGCTGTGTGATTCTCGTCGTTTTCATTAACAATACCAATAAACATCAGCCATCATTGCATGCTGTGCAAGCATCAGTACGCTCAGCCTGGTAAAAGGTTGCCTGCGACAACGGAATTATCAATAGATCGAGGTACCGCTGGAGCCGGTTAACCCATGATATGCTTCAATCAACCGCCTGGTAATTGCGCCCGGCTTACCATCGCCAATCAGTCGCTTATCCAGCATCACCATTGGGATAATTTCCGCAGCTGTGCCACTCAGGAAAGCTTCGTCCGCGGTGTAGATATCGGTCCGGGTCATTTCGCCCTGGTGCACTGTCAGCCCCAGCTGGCCGGCCAAGTCGATCACCACTTCGCGCGTGATCCCACGCAGGGAACCCGCACTGACTGGAGGTGTGTAAACAATGCCTTGTTTGATGATAAAAACATTATCCCCGGTGCACTCAGCCAC
>CAZHRP010000195.1:0-4866 GCA_964535055.1 uncultured Chthoniobacteraceae bacterium | reverse complement strand
ATCCGTGTCCGGTCTGTCCGAAACACCTGCCTCCCTCTTCCCCGGAGACCCGACCCGCTTGCAACATGTCTACCGCATCCGTGAGTCGGATTGGTACGCAAAATTTCAGATCGAAGCTCTCGAACGTAATGTGGCAGCCGATCTCTTCCACCTGTACTCACTGAAAGAAGGGATGGCCTACGGCAGCGTTATCATGAATTTCTTTGTGGTTGGATCGCCGGTAAACGAATGGAAACTACAAGTTCCGGAAAGTGCAGGTAACCTCGTAATCGATGGCCAGGATGTCCGCTCCTGGCAACGCGATGGCGACGTTGTCAAAGTTTCGTTAAATCGCCCGGCAATCGGGGCCACCACCCTGTTGGCTACTTTTGAAACCCCAATCACACGTGAAAACAAATCACTGATCCCCGGCGAGCTGGTACCCTTAGAAGTCGAGTCGGAAACCGGTTTTATCCAGTTAGTCACTCCCCTGCAAATCAAGTATGAGATCAGCAATCAATCAGGACCATTACTGAATATCGAACCATCAGAATTGCCCACCGAACTGCAACTGCTCACCAGCGCTCCATCACTGGCCGTCTTTCAATACAGTGGCAGACCATTCGAACTCAGCCTGAAGTTTGACTGGTTTGAAAATGCCTCTTCGGTCCGCCAGGTGGTCGACTATGCCAAACTCGACACCCGGGTCTCGCTAGACGGCCAGATAGCTACGACCGGCACCTATTTCCTGAAAGCACGTGAGCCTGGAATGCTTGGCCTGACACTACCACCAAAAACCAAACTCTGGGAAGCCCGCGTCAACGGCCAGGTCGTCAATGCGCGCAGCGAGTCTGAACGCACACTGATCCCGATCGAAGCGACTACCGCAACTGGCGATCCTGCCGAAATCTCAATCCGCTATGGCCACAGCGATTCCTGGCCGATGAAGGTTCAACTGACTGCCCCGGTCGTCGATGCCACTGTCATGACGACCGAGTGGAAGGCTCATTCCGAGCGCGGCAACTTGCTGGTAGCCGATAATAGCAAAATTGTGAACACATCACGCACAGTTACCGAGAATGGCATCAGCTGGCTAACGAGGCACCTTCTGCCAATGATTATTCTTGCAGCGATTGCCATCGCTTCACTCAAGCTGGCCAACGCCGAGCGTTTGCAATCCAGCACTCTGACGCTTGCTATCATCGGCAGCTTAATCACCCTTGGCGCGTTAGCTGTTGCTGCTCTGAGTACTGTCCTCACCCGCCAGGTAAACCGTGCCCACCTCGACCTGTCTGCAGCCATTGCCTCGGATGGCCAGCCGGTTGAAATAGCAGTTTGGAACCTGCCAACCTGGTTGGCCATGATTTCTGTTCCGGGCACCGTGCTGCTAATAGCCGGTGTTCTTGGTGTCTTAGCCTGGTTGCTGGGAATATTCCGCAACCTGCCAGTGGCACTTCTGTCGTGGCTGGCAATTGCTATCGGACTGCTCATGCAACACCTGGGCGCTCCATTATTCCTGGTCTGGTCTGGCCTGACATTCCTGATCCTGATCATCCGCGCACTGCGCCGCCCACGCGAGAATAGCAACCAAGCTCCAACCGGGCCGGTTGGCACCGCTACTGCCGCGATCGTTGCCGCCACTGCCCTCGGAGCATCCTCGCTTGTCGCGCAGGAGGTCGAGACGACTGTCTACCCTGCTTTCCAGACGCTGAATCAAAGTGTTGAAATCCGTGACTACGTGGCATACGGCGAAGCAACCATTTCCGTCGATACTGATTCTGCTGCTGCCTGGAAGTTGCTCGACTCATCGGCTACACTTACCGGGTTTGAGTCGGCTACATTGACCGTCCGACTCATCGAGTCCTCGAGCGGTAATCACTACGTGGTGGTCGCCCCTGATGGCGGAACCCACACCGCAACATTCACCTACACCAGCCCGGTAATAAAGCCGATGCCATCCTGGCGTATGCCAACCGGAAAGGCTATTTCACAACAATTGGAACTATCGATTGACGAGCCGGGGTGGTCATTTTCCGCACCCGCCATACTCAACCTGCAACATGATGACACCGCTACAGCCGACACCAGCAAAGCCACACTGCTGCTCGCGCCAGTTGACGATACTACTATCAAATTCATCCCGCGCCCGCGTGATACGGCCAATGAAACTCCCCGCTATTTTTCAGAATGCACCAGCCTTTACGTCCCAGCCCCCGGCGTAGTCAACGCTGTCCACAGGATTGCTATCAAGGTCTCTCAAGGCGAACTGGACAGGCTCCGCATCCGTGTCCCGTCCGGCCACCTGGTTGGCGCTGTCACCGGACATGTCTTCGGCACGGATTCAGCAGAATGGTCATTCGATCCGGAAAGCCGCTGGCTCGACGTCCAATTATCTGCCAAACAAACCGACCAATTTTCACTTACTATTCAAACCCAGATCACTTTGGCAAGACTGCCAGCCATGACCAACCTCACACCGCTACGCATTGCCGACGCCAAATCCGATGTTGGCTCACTCGCCATAGCATTTGGCAATGACGCTCAACCCGGCAATATCGTTGCGACTAATGCCACCCGGATTAGCCAGGACGATTTTCCCAATGAGCTGCTACAAATGGCTAAACTTTCGCAGCCTGACATCCATCAGGTTTATCAGTACGTTGCCGAAGACACCGAAATCCAACTTGCTATCGAGCCAGTGGAGCCAGAGGTTCGCACGACCACATCTCAGTTGCTCTCGCTCGGTGAGGACCGCACCGTGCTCGCGGTCGATCTTAATGTCGATATCCGACGCGCCGGAATCTTCCAGCTGTCGTTTCCCATCCCGGAAAATTTTGATCCGGAAACAATATCCGGGCCTCAGATGTCCCATTGGACCGAAAACTCCGAGGGCACCGAACGCGTTGTCACCATCCATCTGCGCGAGCGCACCAGTGGCACCACCTCGTTTCACTTAACCTTCCAGGGACCCGCAGTAGATGCCAGTGATAGCTGGCAGGTCCCCAGGTTCCAGCTGCGCGAGTCAACGCGCTCGACCGGCACCCTGATCGCCAGCCCGCAAACCGGCTTGCGCCTGCGAGCCATCGATCGCCAGAATGTCTCACAAGCTGACCTCGAACGAGACTCCACATACGACCCGGGTACCCTCGGCTTCAAGCTGTTACAAAAAGACTGGCAGTTGACGCTAGGTATCGAACGCCTCGAACCATGGATAACTGCTAACATTCTCGATGAAGTCTACGTGCGGGATAGCCAGATCCGGCACCGTGTCACCATTCAACCGGTAATCGAAAATGCATCGATCAAGAGTTTAAAGATTCAGGTGCCTGGTATTGATCCGGAAAGTGCATCGACGCTCAGAATTACCGGCAAGTCAGTTGCCGATAGCGCACGCATCGAGCAGTCAGATGTCTGGGAGGTTCGCTTCCAACAGCGGATGCTCGGTGATGCCAGCCTGATCCTGGAATATCAATCCCGCAGCACAGATGATCAACAGGACCTGGCAGCACAGCCCCCCATCCTCGTTGGAGCCCGCCAGACAACAACCTATTTGGCCCTGCGGGGTAGCGGCAGGCTCGAACTCAACCTGCCCTCTACTTCCCGCAACTGGCAACGGGTCGACTGGAATTCGATACCGCAAACCATGCTCAACCCATCCAATGCAGGACAACCGGACTTTGTTCTGCGCTCATCAGGACAGACCGATCAGGTTACTGTCAATGTGCGTAAGTTGGACCTGGCAGATTCGCTCAAACTACGTGTTGAGAGTGCCAACTTTGCAACTGTTTTTTCCACCCGCGGAACTTCCGCCACAACTGCAAAGCTAAATGTTCGCGTTAACGAAAAATCGACCATGGCAGTAGAACTGCCGTCTGATGCACGCCTGTTCGCAGTTTCTGTTAATGGCGAGGATCAAATCCCGGTGCGCGATGAAAATTCCTATTTGTTCTACGTCCTGCCTGGCGCAGAACCGGAAAACCCCGCCGAGGTCGAATTCTCCTACCTGCTCCCGGGCTCCAATAAGGCCAGAACAACCGTGCAGCTCATAGCGCCCGGCTTAAATATTCCATTGGAAAATATCAACTGGAATGTCCGTACCCCGCAAGGCTGGGAGCTAGATTCCTATTCCGGCAACCTCGAACTGAAACGTACCGCCTGGCTGAAAAGCTATAAGCTCGATGATTACATGTTGCTTTCATCTAACATCAAACGCGCAGAACAAACCAAAACCCGCGAACTCATGGATCAAGCCGGGGAATACTTGCGCCAGGGCGAGCAGGATAAGGCCCGCATCGCCCTCAATAAAGCAGCTAAAAAACAAGGCGTCGACGAAGCGACCAATGAAGACGCCCGCGTCCAATTGCGCAGTCTCTATAACCAGCAGGCAATCGTTGGCCTCAATACCCGCCGCCAGAAACTCTATCTCGATAACGCATTCAATGATGCCCAAATTACCAATGCACAACTTGAACAGGCGGCACGCGAGAACCCGCTGCTGCAAGGGCAACGCAATTTCGACCTGTCACAGATTGATAGCTTGCTGGAAGGCAATACTGTATCTGAAACTGCTGCCCTGCGACGCCTTGCCAACCGCCTGGTCGTCCAGCAAATAGCAGCCGAGCCAGCTCCGACCACGATTACCCCTACCCTCACCCAGCAGGGCGCCGAACTCACCTTCATGCGCAGCGTTCAGGTCGATGGCCAGCAGCCACTGGAGCTGAAGCTGAAACTAAAACAAAAAGAGGGACGTTCGGGCGGTAATTTGCTGCTGGTCCTGCTGGTTCTGCTCGGCACCGGATTCCTGGCTTCTCTGGCGACCAAAAAGCCACAAGTCTAACCCGGATCAATCACAAACTTCGTAGCGAGACGCAGCGTGAGGTGCTTGGA
>CAZHRP010000194.1:0-4909 GCA_964535055.1 uncultured Chthoniobacteraceae bacterium | reverse complement strand
CTACGAAGTTTGTGATTGATCCGGGCTAGCGGGCTGGGATAAAGCCACGGATCACGCCGATTGTTGGTTGGCGATCGGTGAGTGTGGTTGCCTGTAAATCGTAGACTCCGAGGGTCAGCTGCTGGTCACGTTTACCGAAGAAACCGATCAGCACCAGTGGTTTGGTCGTGCTGTTCAGCGGGTGACAAAAATAAACATAATCATCAAACTGGATTTTTTTGACTTCGGGTGGTTGTTTGGTTGCAAGCGGGCGGAAATCAATCGTGATTAAATCCTGTTGTTCGGAGTGCGAGTATTCGGTTTCCTGGTAGCCGCGCTTGGCTTTGACGCCGGCCCTGGTAGCCACGGCGGTCTGTTCATCGAGCATCTGGCAAAATCCTAAACTGCTCGGCCCCGTGTCCAACCACGCCAGGCGTGTACGGGCGGCCACATCGAACAATGCAGCGCCACATGGACCACCGGCGTTATCAGCCAGCAGGTATTGGCTGCCGGCTATGGTCAGTGGAAATAATTTGGTCGGGAAACCGCTGCCAAACTTGTTATCCTGCGCGGTCGCCAGCAGGCGGAAGTTTTTGAGTTTTCCTTTCTGGAAATCATCGAGGTCGGCAAAAGCGACTGCACCATACAGTTCGAGCAGAATGGCGACAGTATTTTCTGCGGGAAAGAATGCGATGTCCACCGGCATCGGGTTGCGTTGGGTACTGCCCGGTGAGTAATGCAAGGCCGCCTGTTGCCGGGGGATTTTGATATCATGGAGCAATTCGAGCTGTGGCCACGAAAATAACAGGACCCGGCCACCGGGGCTGGTACCGTCGTCGTCATTTTCACCAACCAGAGCAGCCAGCATGCTGCCATCTGGAGTGAGTACAGCTTTACCGAGTGCCCCACCTTTGGTATTTGCCAGCTTGGCGACATTCAGCGACTTTTTGATCGTATCAGGATTGTTGAGTTCGACCTGGTAGAGGGCACTCTTATGGCCGACGGCGGCCAGCAGTGTTTCGTCACAAACCAAAAAATCCGCCCGTTGTGGCAAGTCGCGACGGCGGGCCGAAAATGTATCTCCTTCGTTTTTCAGGAGATAGATCGATCGCGCTTCGGTGAGGGTATTGCTGAGGGCAAAATAATTATGATCGGGACTGGCGATCAGGCGTTCCAGTTTGGGATTACCAGGCGAGTGGAAGACCTTCTGCTGCTTCAGGATCGTGGCCTTTTCAGGGTCAACTGTGAGTTCTGCCACCCCGCCTTCCTGGTCGCCGAAGTAGGCATAGTAAAACTGCCCGGCAGCAAGCACTGCAGAGCTATGACCAAGCAGCAACAGAGGTAACAGGATAGCTGGAAAAATTCGCATCAGCACAACAAAGATGGTTGGGAGCAACTTGTAAATGGCGAAAAATGGAAAACCCCTTTTATTGCAGGGGTTTTTACGCAACGGCTCAATTGGCTACGACATTGACCAGGCGACCGGGCACTACGATGATCTTGCGGATCGTTTTACCTTCACAGAACTGCTGAACCTTTTGGTTGGCACGTGCAAGGTTCTCGAGGTCCTCTTTGGATGCATCTCTGGCTACCGTCAGCTGATCGCGCACTTTGCCATTAACCTGGAGGGCAATGGTGATCTCGTCTTCGATCAGGTATTCTTCGACATATTCCGGCCATGGTTGTGCGGTGATGGCACCTTGCAGGTCATCAAACCTGGCTGCCAGTTGTTCCCAGAGTTCGCTGGTAATGTGGGGAGCGAATGGATTGAGCAGGACGAGCAAGCTACGAATCGCCTCGAGTGGGCGCGGACTGGCTGCAGTCAGGTCATTGGTCATGATCATCATTTGCGAGATGGCGGTATTGAACGCTAACGCTTCGATGTCATTGGCAACCTTCTTGATGGTGGCATGGATCGACTTCAGCAGATCCTTTGGCAAGGTGCTGGTATCGATCGTGTCATTGAGCTGCCAGTTGCCCTGCTGATCTTCCTGCATGACCAGCCGCCAGACCCTGGCAAGGAATCGAGCTACGCCCTCGACCCCGGCCATACTCCAGGGTTTCACCTGCTCGAGTGGACCCATGAACATCTCGTAAAGCCGTAGAGCATCCGCGCCGTATTCATCGATGACGTCGTCCGGGTTGACTACATTGCCGCGGGACTTGGACATCTTCTGGCCATCTTCACCAAGGATCAATCCCTGGTTGACCAGTCGCTGAAATGGTTCTGGAGTGCTGACATGCCCAAGGTCGTAGAGGACTTTGTGCCAAAAGCGTGCGTACAGCAGATGCAACACGGCATGCTCGGTGCCGCCGACGTAGAGATCGACGCCACCCGGTTTGTCAGCAGGTTGGTCGAGCTCAGTATTGCCGGTCATCCAATAATGTTCCGGCTCGCGACCTGCCAGGCGCGATTGGTTGCGGGCATCGCAATAGCGCAAGTAATACCAGCAACTGCCTGCCCACTGCGGCATGGTGTTGGTTTCGCGTCGCGCCGACTCGCTGTAGGCTACCCATTCAGTAGCTTTGGATAATGGTGGGTCAGCGGTGCCGGTCGGCTTGAAGTCATCCATCTCAGGTGGCAAGACCGGCAATTCGGACTCATCGATTGCCGAGTGGCCATGTTCATCCCAAATGATGGGAAATGGTTCGCCCCAGTATCGTTGGCGGGAGAATAACCAGTCCCGCAGCTTGTAATTGATGGTCTTCTGGCCCAACCCCTGGTCTTCCAGCCAGGCGGTGATCTTAACCTTGGCCTGTGCCGTGGGCAATCCGTCAATCAATGGGGAGTTAACAGCTGTCCCATCGCCACTAAAACAACCCTCGACCGGTTCATCTGGTTCGACCACCACGCGCACCGGCAGCTCAAACTCGGTCGCGAATTCGTAATCGCGTTGGTCGTGGGCAGGCACAGCCATGATGGCGCCGGTGCCATAACCGAGCAGGACATAATCTGCGATCCAGATTGGAATTTTTTCTGAATTCACCGGATTGATGGCGAAGGCACCCGTGGCGATCCCGGTTTTTGATTTGGCGAGGTCGGTACGTTCGAGGTCTGACTTGGCTGCAACCGCGCTACAGTAATCAGCGACAGCTTGTCGATTGGCTGCCGTCGTGAGCTGGTCGACCAGTGGGTGCTCCGGTGCCAGCACCATATAAGTGGCACCAAATAAAGTATCGGGTCGAGTCGTGAATACTTCGATGCTCAAGTCCGGGTAACCATCCACCCGGAATAGCACGCTTGCGCCCTCACTGCGGCCGATCCAATTGCGCTGTAGCAGTTTGATTGACTCCGGCCAGTCCAGGCCATCCAATTCGTCGATCAGGCGCTGGGCGTAATCGGTGATGCGCAACATCCACTGGCGCATCGGACGGCGCTCGACCGGAAACCCGCCAACCTCGCTCTTGCCGTCGACGACTTCTTCATTGGCCAGCACGGTCCCCAGTTCCGGGCACCAGTTGACCGGAACTTCTGAAACGTAAGCCAGTCTGCGGGAATCCAGATAGGCTTTGTGCGCGGCGGTGCTTTCATCGGGGTGCTCGCGTCGACGCGCCTGGCTCAAGCCGGCCAGCGGCATTGCCTTGCCGGACGTTTCATCAAAATAGGAATGGTACAGTTGGAGGAAAATCCACTGGGTCCATTTAAAATAATCGGGATCTGTCGTGTTGACCTCACGCTGCCAGTCATAGCTGAAGCCGATCCGTTGCAGCTGGCGTTTGAACTGGGCAATGTTTGCTTCTGTTGTGGTGCGCGGGTGCTGGCCGGTTTTAATGGCATATTGTTCGGCAGGCAATCCATAGGCATCGTATCCCATAGGGTGCAAAACGTTGTACCCGCGCAGGCGTTTATATCGAGCAATAATGTCGGTGGCCGTGTAACCTTCGGGGTGCCCAACGTGCAGACCCTGGCCGCTGGGGTAGGGGAACATATCCAAGACATAGTACTTGGGTTTTTGGCCATCAAACTGCGGGTCGCCAGGGTTAGGCGTCGTAAAAGTGGCTTGCTGTTGCCAGTACTGCTGCCACTTTGGCTCGATAGTATCAAATGGATATGGCTTGCGCCTTTCTTTACTCATACGCGGAGGCGGATTATTAGCCATGCCAACCGGTAGCTGGCAAGGAAATCTCCTGCTAAGGTTGCAGGATTTTTTCGAAGCTGTCGATGTAGGTCGAAATTGGATCGGTTGCGCGTGGGCGCTGCTGCAGCTCGACCTCAAGCTGTTCGGCCAGCCTGAAATAGCTCTCAAACGGATTATCAGGTACATTGATTCTGGTGGCTTCGAGCCAGTTCAGATAGTCGGTAATTGAGGTGGCCAGTTGTTCCGCCTCGGAGGTTAAGCGGAGTAATTCAGCCATCTGTTCTGCCAGCTTTTTGTTTTTTTGACTGGCCTTATTCTGGCAAAGGACAGCCAGTTGATAATACAGAGGTGCTGCCAGTGGATTCGCCCTGGCAGCCTGCACATTCAGCTCCTGGGCGGCTACCTGCAGTTGGCTGCGGACGTTGTCATTGTCGGGCAATTCGGCAATGTTGCGCAGCGCTACTGTTGCTGTGCCGTCCGCTTCTTCGACATTGATCGGGCGGTCAAATTCTTCCTGCAGGCGACGTATCGATAATTCTGCGTCCATCATTTGGGCGCCATCCGGTTCAGCCAGCTTGGCCAGTTGCAATGACCACAACCGCTTGAGTCCGGAAATTCTGTCGGCTGATTCCAGTATTGGTGCCAGAGCTTGCAATGCCGATGAGTTGTGCGGCAGGAGTGCATCACGGAGTAACTGGTGGAACAGCGCCTTGCCATCCTTGAGTTCAAGAATAGTTGCTACCAGTGCGGTGGCGTAAATCCGGTAAACTTCTGCATCCATGGAAGTATCTGTCGGAGGTGGTGGATTTAATATGAACCGATCCAGGTCGGGGATATTGCCGGTATCGACC
>CAZHRP010000193.1:0-4915 GCA_964535055.1 uncultured Chthoniobacteraceae bacterium | reverse complement strand
GTCGATAATATGGGTAACCCTGACTTCCCGGGACTTGAAGATTTTGGAGAGGCCAGCTTGACCCTGGAATCGGGAGCCTCTGCCTATTGTCGGCTGGACTGGTTCAATCCGGCAGGTTCCAAAGTCTGGGGCGACGGACGTGCCTTTATCCTTGGTGATAAAGGGTACATGGAACTCAGAAAGTATGTTGATGTAGCTTCGGAGCGTGGCGGCAATAAAATTTATCTGGTCGACGAATCAGACGATCAAATCATCGACTGTCAGGGCAAGGTTGGTTTTCCATTTTTCGGCAAATTTATTCTCGATTGTCTGAACAGGACTGAAAATGCCATGACTCAAAAGCATGCCTTTAAGGCTGCCGAGTTATCGATGCAGGCCCAGCAGCTTGCCGATGGAAAAGCAAATTAAGGACAATTAACTCATGCAGACCGGGACGGCTTGTTGTGTTACTCAGCGAGTGGCTTCACCGTAACTTTGCGAAATTCAGCGGTGTCGTCAAAGGTGCCAACAGCTATGCGACCGGAGGCGTATTTGCTGTCCGTAGCAGTCATCAGTGGTTGCTTCATGTCATCAACAAAAACTTTTATGGTACCGTCAGACGCGTAAGTTACATGGATGGTGTGCCATTCACCGATTAGTCGTGGTTCCGGTTTTTGGGGTTGGTGGATGGTCGTACGTGAGTCCCCGTCGACCCGCATAATGATGTTGTGGGTCTTGCCATTCGCATCATTGGAAATATGAGCATAGTAGAAATGGGTGTCGTCCTGGTAGCCAAAAAGAATACAAATGTCTCTGCCCACGACTTCGTTGGAGCGAAGTGACTTTGCCTCGACGGATATCTCAAAGTTTTGCCAGGTACCTGGCACCAGACCATAAGTTGTGGGTCGGCGGACTGGTAGCGTGGTTGGGGCCGGTTCGGTAATTACCAGTTCTGATTCAGACTTTGACCAATGCTTTTCGTCAGGTAAGCGTTCGATATTAGACTCACTTAAAAGCTGACCTGATTGCCAGCTGAATGGACTTGCGTCAGCTGCTAAAGCAATTCCCAATGTCGTTGCCAGGCAGGTGAGCAGTTGCTTAAACATGCGGGCAGGAATCTTCATAGCCAGGAACATCCCAAGGCGCAGTCAAGCCAACCAAAGCGCGTTGGGATTCATGGGTGAGTGCCAGTTGTTCCTGTTGGGAGAGCGGTTTAAAGCCACTGGCCATCTCGATATTTTCCTGCAGATGAGCCATCGTGTCGAGGCCGACAATAACTGAGTGAACGCCTTCCAGTCCCAGCGCGTAGCGGATCAGGTCGGGGCCTTTTAGATCAGCATTGCGTGCGTGCTTGACCGTTTTCATGCCAACAACCCCCATGTTGCGCTCACGCGCCAACGGCAGCAGATCATCTTCATAGCGACCATTATCAGGTCTGTTGCACGGAAAGATCGTAAGCAGAGCGTCTGGATCGAAGCGTTTGATAGCATCGACGAGCAAACCTGCTCCCGAGTGCCCAGTCACCCCAAAAGACTTGATTACACCTTCTTCTTTAGCTTTGTAGACTGCGCGGAAGCAGCCCTTTTCCATCTCGTCAAGGCTATCATTTGGTCTGATATTATGCAGATGATACAGATCAATTTTATCGGTGCGTAGCCGCTTGAGGCTGGATTCCAACTCGCGCTGAAAGCCGTCATAGGAACGCTGTGCCGACTTGCTTACCAGATAGATTTCGTTGCGATGTTTTTCGACTACTGGAGCGATAATGTCTTCGCTGGTACTGTAATTGTGACTGGTATCCCAATAATTGATCCCAGCTTTTAGAGCAGACTCAAGGAGCATCTGTCCGGTCTCGCGTTCCTGATCGTATGGTTTGTAATAAGAGCTGCCGAGGCCTAGTCCAAGGATTGAGACATCCTTGCCGATTTTGCCGAATCGACGGCGATCAACCTTGCCTGATCCAGTTGCTGCGATTGCCGTAGTTGAGATACTGCCTGCGGCTAGTCCGGCCAGTCCGGCTTTGAGAAAATTTCTTCGATTAGATTCCATGTTTGCAAGATAGATTTTTCTCGTCAGTAGTCAACTAGCGGTTTGCTAAAGACAGGCAGGTGGCGGTTATGGCTCTACAGCGAGGCTCCGGGCGTCGATGGGTGTGGCATTACACTCATTAGCTAATTCATTGAGAGCAGCGATTTCGGCTGCTGAGAACAGCAAACCACCGGCCTGATCAACTCGTTTTGCCCATTGGGCTTCGATTTGGCCCGGGAGCAGGCAGTTTTCGTTGCCGTGGCCGAGAATATCGCTAAGTACTGCCTGCACATTGGCAGCCTGATCCCGGCCCCGTGCGAAGCCATTAGCATTCATTGCTGCAGGTTTGATTGCCTGGAAAAAGAAGGTTGAGGAAAGCTTTTCATTATCCGAACCAGAGCTGGCAACGCCGCGGATAGAAGGTAGTGAGCCACCGATAAATGCTGCATACAATTCGTCGACCAAACCCAGACCATATCCCTTGTGGGCGCCAAATGGTAATAGCGCAACTGCCTTACTTGGGTCAGTCGTGGGTTGTCCATCGGCATCGACGGCTGCATTGGGGGGCAACTCTTTACCCTCGCGTTGAAACTGTTGAACCCTGCCCATGGCTACGGCAGAGGTTGCCCAGTCGACCACAACCGGAAAGCCAATGGCGCTGGAAGTTGGGAAGGCCCACGAGTGCGGGTTGGTTCCCATGGTAGGAGCCTTGCCGCCAAAGGGGACTACTTCGGAAGTGGCGGAGGTGCAATTGGTGTACGCGATGTAGCCTTTCTCGGCGGCATCGATCACGTAGCCACCGCCCCACAGGTAATGACTGGCATTATCCACGCTGACGATGCCTACGCCAAACTCATCGGCGAGTTCCATGCAGGTATCCATGGCCCGGTAAGCGACCGCTTGCCCCAGCTTGCGGTTACTGTTCCAGACTCGTGATGCTTTGTAGGGAGTCGGGATTTCTACTATTTCAGCACCCGGCATCCAAGCGCCGACCTTGCTGCCGAAGAGATCGTCGAGATGAAGCGCTTTAATGGCATTGTGGGTGCGAATGCCATGGCGAGCGGCTGTCCGACAGAAACGTGTCGCATCCGCCGCTTCTGTGGCATCATACCCACGTGCGCGATAGGCAGCATCCACCAATTGATCGTGCTGCTCGTACGGTACTATAAAGAATTGCTCGTTCATGATTGGAGAAGGGCTGCCGGTACAGGCACATCGTTGACTTGCGCGAGTGGTTTTTCGCCACGCAGCATATTCAATAAATTCTGGGTAGCCATCATTGCCTGACGTTGAACACTCTCGTAGGTGCGAGAGCCAACATGGGGAGTAATTAATGCATTTTTTGCCTGTAGCAGGCAATGATCAGGAGGTGGCGGCTCTTCATCGAGCACATCGGCACCATAGCCAGCGAGTTTGCCCTGCGTTAATGCATCAGCCACGTCGGTACTGGTCACCAGTTCGCCCCTGCCAGTATTGATGAGGATTGCTCCCTCCTTCATCGTACTAATACTCTGGGCATTGATCATACCATGCGTTTCATCGGTCAGGTTGGTATGCAGGGAAACAATGTCAGCATTAGTCAGGACTTCACCAATGGTAGCTGCCCTGGAGATGTTTTGTTGAGCGGCAAATTCGTCTGGCCAATAGACATCATAGGCAATCACCTGCAAGCCGAATGCCTGGGCCCGGATGGCGACCTCACGACCGATCCGACCGAGGCCAATAATGCCAATTGTTTTGCCTAGAATTTCATGTCCGGTCATCCGCTTCCACTCACCCTGGCGGACGGCATTAGCTTGCTCGATCAGGTTTTTATTAAGTGCGAGCAACAGGGTGAAAACATGTTCGGCGACCGTGGTATGATTTACTCCGGGGCAGAAACTGACGGGAATGCCGAGTTGGGTAGCATACGGGACGTCGATCTTGTCGACACCAATGCCATATTTACTGATTAGCTTCAGGCGTGGCAGTGATTTATCGATAACGGCGCGGGTAATTGCATCGTCGCCGCACAGCATGGCATCAAACTCACCTGTGATCTCGAGCATTTTCTGCTCGTTGAGCGGGCCGCGCTCACGAATTATTTCGATGCCGGATGCAGCCAGCAAATCATGATGTGGGCCGGGGGTATCCTGGTAGGAAGTGGTCGAGAGAAGTATACGTAGCATAGTTATCGATTTGAGGATTATTCAGGGAAGGCAAAGTATGTCCTGGCATTTTCAAAGCAAATTCCTTTGATCAGTGTGGCAGTGATTTCAGGATCGTCAGGGATCAGGCCGGCCTCGACGTCCGCTCCAACAATGTTGCACAACAGCCGTCGGAAATACTCATGCCGCGGAAAACTGAGAAAGCTGCGTGAATCGGTCAGCATCCCAACGAACTGGCTGAGCAGGCCTAAGCTTGAGAGCGCATTGATTTGGCGGGTCATACCATCAATGGTATCGAGGTGCCACCAGCCACTGCCGAGTTGCATTTTGCCGGCAATCTTGCCATCCTGAAAAGAGCCCATCAGAGTTGCCAATGGTTCCAGGTACGAGCTGTTCACATGATAGAAAATACATTTTGGCAACTCGTCGGTGACAGCCATGCTATCGAGGAGTGCTGCCAGTTTGCGTACGAGTGGTTCATCAAGTTGTGAGTCGTAGCCACTGTCTGATCCGAGTTGCTGCAACATGCGTGTATTGGCACACCGCAAGGCACCGATATGAAATTGCATGGTCCAGTTGCGGGCAGCATTCCAGCGCCCGACATTTTGTAATATCCAGGTTGACCATTGTTCGGCGGCGAGAGCGTCGACAGCCGAACCTCCACGTAGTTTCTGGAAGATGGTTTCGGCTTCTGCTGCTGAGCAACTGGCAAACGGGCAGCTCGTAAGGCCGTGATCGGAAAGTCGGCAGCCCATACTGTG
>CAZHRP010000192.1:0-4916 GCA_964535055.1 uncultured Chthoniobacteraceae bacterium | reverse complement strand
GCGCATCCTTAACCAGCTCAGTCAGAATATCGAGCACCTTAGTACCGGAAAAATCCCTCAGCCTGGCGACCTGATTATCGTCCTGAACAATATGGTTGTGTCGTTGTCAGCCTTCAGCGGTATGGTGACTGAGAATATGACCCAGGGAGTTGGCTGGCATTTTTTGCAACTGGGTCGCCATCTCGAGCGCGCTGATTATTATTCGCACTTTATCCGGAAAACATTGTCCTCTTCTTTTGCTTCCAGCTCGGAGCATATGGAAGTATTGCTTGAGATTTTTGACTGTATCATTACCTACCGGCAAAAATATTTTTCCCTGCAGCAGGATGCTGTGCTTGACTTAATCTTTGGCGATGCTGATAACCCGCGCTCGATCGCCAGCCAGATGCTTGCGATCCGGAAACACCTGCAGGCATTGCCACAAGATAGCTATGCTGATACCGTTGACGAAGAAGCCCTCATCGGGCACTCGCTGGACTTGATCGGGAGCCAGCAATTTGCGGAAGCAGACTCGTCCAGCGGTTATTTGCAACTGCAGTCCACCTTACTCGAGATCGAAGGTAACCTGGCTGAGTGTTCCAAACTGTTGGCGCTTAGCTATTTCAGTCATCCGCGGATTTCCCGGGCTGGCCAGGAAGAGAAATTTAAACGGCTGGCAACCATTGCATGAACAAGATTACTTACGAGATCTTTCACCGCACTGTGTACGAGTACGAGGATCCGGTTACCATTTCCAACCACACGATTCATCTGCAGCCTCGTGCGTTCCCGGAACAAAGGATAATCAACAGCCAGGTGGTGATTGAGCCGCAACCGAGTACGATTCATGAATACGATGATTACTTTGGTAACCCGGCAGCCTTTTTCACCATCGAGGCGATGCATGAGCGACTGGAGATTGATTGCCGCAGCGAAGTCGAGGTGACAGTGGTGGACAAACCCGATCCGTTGAGTTCTCCGGCCTGGGAATCGGTGCGTGATAATTTGCATATGGATGCTACCAGCACCGGATTGCTGAGCATGGAATTTAGCTATGCATCGCGCTATGTTCCCGAACTGCAGCAGGCGTATGAGTATGCCAGGCAATCATTCACCCCGGGACGCCCGCTGCTGGACGCGGCGTTGGATTTGAATACCCGTATCTTTGATGACTTCACTTTTGATAGCAGTGCTACGACGGTCAGTACGCCGGTGCTCGAAGTCTACGAAAATAAGCGTGGAGTGTGCCAGGACTTTGCCCATTTCATGCTTTCCTGTTTACGTTCTCTTGGGCTTGCTGCGCGCTATGTCAGTGGATACCTGCGGACTTTGCCGCCACCCGGGCAGGCGAAGATTTTTGGTGCCGATGCTTCCCATGCGTGGATCGCCGTCTATTGCCCCAAGAGCGGGTGGTTGCAGCTGGACCCGACCAATAACCGGTATGCGGAATCGGATTATGTAGTGCTTGGCTGGGGCCGGGATTACAGCGATGTCAGTTTGATTCGCGGAGTTCTGGCTGGCGGCAGTGAGCACTCGCTGTCGTTCTCGGTGAATATGGAAGAAAAGCAGACGCTTTAAGAGATCAGCTTGCGACGAATCCTAAAGTAGGACAACGGTGTCAAAATCAGGGTAAAAAACAGCAGTGCTGCGGCGTGCCAGAGGTACTCGCCTGCAGCAAATTGCCCCCAGACAGTATCCTGCAGCAGTCGCACCCCATGATAGAATGGTGAAAATTGGACGACGACCTGCATGACCGGGAATCCATCGAGCGGAAAAAATACCGCAGAGAGAAAATAGATTGGCGCAATCAAGAATGAGTAGACTGTCTGAAACTGATTAATATTGCGGACAAACGAACAGGCAAGCAATCCGATCGCTGCGCATGGCACCGCCAGCAAGCCGCCCAGGAACGGGCTGGCGACCAGCGCCCAGGGGTTGGGCAATAAGCCAAAGCATAATAGCACCAATGCCACACTCAGCCCCATCATGGCTGCGCGGATAAAGACCCACATGTACTCACCCAGGATCACCTCGCTGACTCCGATCGGAGTCGTCAGCATCGCCTTATAAACTACCTCGTATTGCAGACGTACATAAAAGCCGTAGCTGCACTCAAAGAATGCGGTAAACAAAGCCGTGGTCGCGATCATACCGGGTGCCAGGTATTGGGCGTAACTCAGGCCATTGATGTTGCCGATAAATGGTGACAGGCCGAGCCCCAGTGAAATCAGGATCAGGGCAGGGTCAGCCAGGCTGGGTGAAATATTGGCCAGAAAATCTTTGCGGTAGACAATCCAGTTGCGGACTACCACATGCCAGCCGAGTCCAATAAGAGTAGCAATATTAGTCATTATCTTCGAGTTCTCTTCCGGTTAGCTTGAGGTAGACATCCTCGAGGTTGGCGGGACGTAATTGCAGAGCCGTAAAGTTAGAGTTTTCCTGCAACTGTAGCAAGTCATCGAAACGTGGTGCACGGACGCAGCACTGGTCGCCCTGCTGGTACAGCTCCCAATTATTGTCAAGATGTTGCTGAAGTTGGGTCTGGGCATTGGTTTCGAAGATGCCGACATAGCCGGGGGTATGTGTGTCGATCATTTTTTTGGGGGCACCCTGGCCGGCCACTTTGCCGCGATGCAGTACCACAATCCGGTCGCATAGGATTTCGGCTTCGTGCATGTAGTGGGTGGTAACCAGAATGGTTTTGCCGCGATTGCGCATCTGGATGACCTTTTCCCATAACAGGTGTCGGACTGAGGGGTCGAGGCCGGTGGTCGGCTCGTCCAGGATCAAGAGTTCGGGTTCCGCCAGCATGGCGCGCACAAAGGTCAGGCGCCGCTTCATTCCGCCTGACAGCATCCTGATCATGGCGTCACGCTTGCGTTCAAGCGTCATGTATTCGAGTAGCTCATCGATCCGAGAGCGTGCCCGCTTGCCGGTCAGGCCACAGAAGCGGGCATAGACGAGCATGTTTTCCAATACGGTCAGCCCTTCATCGAGGGCATTTTCCTGAGGGACCACACCGATCCGACGCTTGATCGCCTGAGCATCGCTTTGCGGGTCCATCCCGAACACTGTCAGGTCGCCACCACTGCGCTCAACGACACCGTACAGGCAGCCGATGAAAGTAGTTTTGCCGGCACCGTTCGGACCGAGCAAGCCGACGCACTTACCAGTGGATACTTCAATATCAAAGCTCGAGAGTGCTTCGACATCGGCGTACCGCTTGGTGACATTTTGTGCCTGGATAATGGTGGAAGGCATGGAATCTGCCGCTGATATATCAGGCCAGCCAGCGATGTCACTGTAATTCATCCAGTCCCGGCGGGCTGCCGTAGCCCAGAAACTTTGACCTGGAACCGGGACGCGGCAACCGGAAGTCGAAAATTCCATAGCCATGCTGGCTGGCACCGCGGAAGGTTCGCCCGCTGCTGGCATTCAACATGACCGGTCGACCGTCAGGATCTTTGCCTGCGTAAATAGCGACATGAGTGACCTTGGTGGTGCGCCCGTCTGTCGGTTGATAAGTACCGGCCCAGAAGAGCAGATCGCCCGGTATCAGCCTGGCGAATACGGGGTCATCGAGACTGGTAGTATCCTTGTTTACGGCGACCAGGTTACTGGCATCCTTGACCCACAGGTATTGACCACTGGATGTGCGCGGCGGCTTCATACCAGACTTGCGCAGCAAGTAATAGGTGGCACCTGAGCAATCGAATCCGCCTTTGGTGGGGTCGGCCGAGCCAAACACATATTTCAGCCAACCGTACTTGGTAGCTGTTTGCAGCCCGAGCTCGATCAGGTTGCGACGGGGCTCGCTGAGTTGTTGCGGTAATTGCAGTTCTGAAGGTTTGAGTGTCGCCGGTTGTACGAGGTTATCTTTGGCATACAGGTGGTAGCCTGGTGGAGCGTACAGGATCGCGAGTACGAGTATGGTCAGGGTGCGGGCGGTCATAGTAAGCGGAGAAGTTGACAGAACAATGCCGATTTGTGAGCGTTACCGCCAGTGGAAATGCATCAACCTGGCAAGCTAGCAAAAACTCAGCACCCGTTATTGCTGACCGCTTTTTTGCTTTGTGCCCTGGTTTTTTCGCTAGGGCTGGGGATCTGCTTCAACGACTTTCCATTTTTCTATCATCCTGACGAGCCGACTAGGTCCCCAGATTATCGAAGGTGAACGCAATTTTCACCATCCGTTGTTGATGCTCGAAGCTACCGACCTGGCGGTCGAGCTGCTCGATGTCCCGCGGCAGCCGCAGGCAGTGGTAGCGGTAGGGCGCTGGCTGTCGGCGTTGGGATTTGTGCTTTGGGTGATATTGCGGGAGGTCGGCAGCATGAGCAAGTGGCGGCGTAGCATGGCTGCTGTGGTGATTTTGCTGATAGCGTCGGCAGCAGTTTTTCTGTTGATCAACCAGCGCATGTTGGGTGCGTGGGAGCATACTACAGATTCGTTCGAACGTGAGACTAATCTGGTTTTGCACGGTCAGGGCGGCATCAGCAAAGATATTCCACATTTCAAATTCTGGAAGAGATTTGCACGCCAGACCGGACCAGTGATGCTGCCATTTTATCTGGCGGGTCTGGTGCTTATGTGGCTGCGTAGCAGACGACAGCTGGCAAATTGGCTGGCTGTATTGGCACTGCTGTTGCCATTGGTTGTCGCACCGATCCGGATGGTTGAATACTGGAATGGTTTGCGGCATTCGGTGAGAGCGGAACTATTTGAGTTCGTGCGCGCGGATTTGCCGCCTGATACGATGAGCGAAGATGAATACGGCAAATATTTGCGTGCTAATGCCAAGCCGCGTGCCGGTTATGCCGAGCGCTATGATCGCGCCAACCGCTGGATGTCGTTCGGCACCGACCAGGGCGTTCGGCGGCGCGCGGTTGCGATGTCGGGCATCCGGCCCGGCGATGCGCTGCTGGATTGTGCCGCCGGC
>CAZHRP010000191.1:0-4918 GCA_964535055.1 uncultured Chthoniobacteraceae bacterium | reverse complement strand
TACATCGAGTTTCTGCCATTGTTTCTGGCGGCAATGCTTTCCGGACTGGCCAGCACGGTACCGGGTGGACTGGGGGTGATCGAAGCAGTGATGCTTGTGATGCTGCGCGATCAGGGCGATCAAGTAGCCATATTGGGTGGTGTGCTGGCGTATAGAGTTGTGTATTACCTAATTCCGCTGGCGGTTGGTGTACTCCTGTTGATTGGAACGACATTGCGTCGCAGGCACCGTGAGATGCTGGGCTTGCTCAACAAGACGCTCGACCAGGTGCCGGCGTTGTTACCGCGGGTTCTCGGTGTGGCCACCTACATGTCAGGCGGCTACCTGCTGCTGTCTGGTGTGCTACCACCGGATCCGGACCATGTGATGTGGTTACGCAGTTTCTTTCCAACCTTCGTGAGTGAATCTGCTTACGTGGTATGTGCAGTACTTGGGGTGGGTTTGTTATTTGCTGCACGCGGGATCCAACGGCGGTTGATATCGGTCTACAATATTACCATAGCGCTGTGCGCGCTGGGTTTAGTTTTTTCATTACTGCGTGGATTTGATTATGCGGCAGCGCTAGTCATGGCCCTGACTCTGCTGGCTTTGCTGGGGGGTGGAGAGTCATTTGACCGTGACCGTCCGTTGTTTTCACAATCCTTCGGTGGCCAATGGTTTTCCACAACATTGTTTGTATTTGGTGTCGTGTTGCTGGTCAGTGGATTGGCGGTGCGCAGCCAGGTAAGTGATGCTGCGCAGCTGTGGGCGATGGATTGGCCGGACCATGCCGGGCGTGTGATCCGCGTTGCAGTGGCTACGCTGCTTGCTGTAGCACTGCTAGCGATAACCCGTATTCTGCAAGGGAGAAAGTTTCTGGCCGGTTTATACTGCCGCGGTAGCATGGCCGAGGCGCAGCAGCTTGCCGGGCAATGGGGGAGGACAATACCAGGCGACAGCCGGCTATTATTCGCACCTGAGCGTGATGCGGTCATGGCTTATCAGGTGATCGCCAATAAGTGGATATCGCAAGGCCTGCCCATCGGGGAAAAGCAGAATATTGAAGAACTGATTTGGACCTTTACTGACCTCGCTGAAATGTCCGGGGCAACTCCCCTGTTCGAAGATATCCCGCTATCCGATCAAGAACCATTTTTAAAAGCGGGTTACATTCCAGTCGTCTACCATCCGGATGGCAACGAGGCCGCTACCGGCCAGGATGAGCCGGACGCGACACGCACCATGACCCGCAGCCTGATCCATGAGATCAATTCCCTGCTCCATGAGGAGCGCAGTAAATTAAGCCAATTGTCAGATTGAGTCTGCTGTAGAGTTCTCATCTTTGGTCGATTGTGGACGGCTGTTTTGCGCAATCTCGGAGTCAAACTAAGAAGCAGACAAATTGATGCTTTGATTGGCATAAGTACCTGCAGGCAGGGTGGCGGGTTGGTCGGCAGTAACTTCGACGGTTCCCTGGATATTGGTGCCGGGGGTGAGAGTGATCGCGCCGTTGAGGGTGAGTTTGTCGGCATTGATGAGTGATGGTGCTTGCGGGATTAGGCGTTCGAAATCGCTGATCAGTTTGTAGTGGGACGAGAGGGTGACTTCTGGCGGAGATGATGTGCGTGCCTCGATGATACCGAGTGTCCAGTCCTCGCGGATTTCGGCAGCATCGGAGCGCAGCAGCAGGAGGTCATTGGTTTTTTTGACCGGAGCGAAACGGGAGCGTGGGACCTCGATAGCGGCAGCACCCTCGAAGAGACAGATCGCAGCACCCATGGCAGTTTCGAGTTGGATGACTTTGGTGCTTTCGGGTTGCTTCGGATCCACCGTCTTGTCATTTCGGATAAATGGCAATGGCAGGGCACCTTCGTGCCGGTTGAGTTGGGCGCGCAGACTTTTCAGATTCAGCCAGATATTATTAGTATTAAAGTAGCGGTGGCGCTCGATGTTTTGAAACGAATCTGTATCTGACTCCGGGCATTGGGCGGATTCACGCAGTACCAGATTGGAGTCTGCGACGTTGGCAAGATGACCACCTTTGCGGTCGGCAGGTGTGCGCCGGGTAACTTCCATCAGAAATGGTAGATCATGAGATTGCATGTAAGCCAGCAGGCGCGGGTCCAGTGTTGCTCCGAGGTTGTCCGAATTAGATATAAAGGCGTATTCAATGCCGTCGGCAAGCAGGCGCTCAAGCTGGCCGCTGGCAGCCAGCGATGAATAGATATCACCATGGCCTGGTGGACACCATTCCAGTAATGGGTTTTCTGGGTAAGCAACCGGGAGCAGCGTCGCGGCGTCCAGCTTGGGAGCCTGAGATTGCAGGAACTCCAGTGATTCTGGGTTACCGAGGTCAGGGTATTTTGACAGAAACTTCAGGGTATCCTCACTGGTACTGAAGCTGTTCATCAGCAGGAATTTTAACCCGGGTGCAAGTGACTCGCGGAGATAAAGGACTTGTCGGGCGATCAAGTCGAGAAAGGTCAGGGAATCTTTGATTTCCAGCAGTGACTTGGCGGCGTCCAGGCCCATTCCGGTACCCAGTCCACCGTTGAGTTTGATCACGGCTGCGCGTGACAACAAAGCTTGCGGGTCATCAGCAGCAGGTAAATCGCTAAGTTGTGGCAAGCTGGCTACCGGCTGGATATTTGATTCCGGCAGCAGGCCGTTTTCACCGGCAAGTAACTTCTGGTAATTGGCTAAAAAGGCTGTGATCGGTCCCAATTGTTGTCGTGCAGCCAGCATTTTATCCCTGATAACTTGAGCTTCATCCATAGCTGGAATGTCATAACATGATCGCTGGAAATTGACCAGCAAATCGAGAATGTCATGCCGTTGACCGGCAGGGCTCGGTGGTTAGCTGACCAGCTTATCGAGATCTGGAATCAGCTCCCAGCTTTTGCCCATCAGAGCATTGTAGGCGGCTGCAGTTTCGGAGAGCTTTTTGCTGGTACCCGTACCACGACCAAGCTCAGTGCCAAGCCAGATGACGCGTGAAAGAAATTTGCGCTGGTGTTCCGGACCGGTAATTTCGAGCAACTCGTATGCCGGGCCTACGCTGGCGTAGGACTGCAGGATTTCCTGCAACTGGCCTTTCGGGTTGTGGTCAAGCGGTGCACGTCGGCATTCGTCGATCAACTTGCGGGCACCTTCGAGGACGAATCGGCGAACGGTGTCTAAATCGCTATCGAGATACATGGCACCGACCAGGCTTTCGAAGGCATCGGCTACGATCGAGGTGCGACTGCGTCCGCCATTGGCTTCCTCGCCGCGTCCCATCATCAGGAAATCGCCAAGCGAAATAGTTTCAGCTTGTCGTTTGAGGCCGGCGCGGGAGACCAGCCTGGCCCGTAATTTAGTGAGCTGACCTTCGGTATAATTTGGAAAAATAGTGAACAGGTGCTCGGTAAAGATCAGTTCCAGCACTGCATCACCCAGAAATTCGAGGCGCTGGTTATCAAAATGGCTTTCTTTGGTCTCGTGGCGGAGGCTGGAGTGAGTCAGTGCTTCAGCCATCAACAGGGGGTTACGGAATTTGTATCCGATCTTCTTTTCAAGGGGACTCATAAATTACTAACAATCGCTTACAGGGGGAGAATCAATACAGCTAGTATGATACCAGCTTAGTTCATAGCAAGTAGTTGGCGGAAAATTACTGGTCTTTGATGGCAGCAGTGCGTGTTTTTGGCTTGAAGCCGACTGGTTTTTTTGAAATCCAGGCTGCAAATTTGTTGATTTCGGGGTGATTGAGCAAGCGTTCAAGCGTGTTATAATCGCGCTCGAGTTCCTTCTCGCTAAGCACAGCATGGATTTGATTGTGACAAGGGCGGCAAACAGGAATAGTTTTATGCACTTCAGGCCGTGAAAAATCGCGCTTATTCTTTTTGTTACTATGACGGGTCCGGGGAATCAAGTGATGCCTGGTGGTGGGTAATTGCCTGCCACAGATTGTGCATTCTGACATTCTGCTATTTGAGTATACCGAATTCCGCGCGTCGGTTCTGAGCCCAGGCAGACTCGCCACTGCCGGGGTTGGCCGGCAGTTCTTCACCGAAGCTGACTGTTTGTAGCTTGGATGCCGGTACTCCACGACCAATGAGTCCCTGGCGGACTGCTTGTGCGCGGCGCTCACCGAGCGATCGGTTGTACTCTTCGGTGCCACGCTCGTCGGTAAACCCGGCAATGATCACATCGTTGCTGCTCGCGATCAGCGACTGCGCTACATTCTGCAACTTGGCAGCTTCGCTACCGCTGATGGTATAACTATCGTAGCCGAAATAAATCGGTGGAAACTGGGAACGGTCGACATTACCGCCGAGGAAGTTGGCACCATCGATGCGTTCCGGCAACGGTGTGCCAGAGACATAGTCGTAGTCGCCATCAATTCCGGCAAATTCATCCTTGTTGTTCTTTTTGCATCCTGATGAGACGGCCAACGCCATAACAATGGCTACAACCGGCGCGCATTTGCTTAATATTTTGTTCATTTGCATGTTGGTTAGTTTAGCAATTGTAAGCCGTGGGTCAACGTGACCATGCCGGTTCTGAGATTTTTCCCATACCGCTGACCAGCGTTGTGGTGCGCTTGCTGAGCGTATCCAGCCGGACCAGCGAGCTGCCAGTGGCGTAAATCAGATGTCGGGAGTCCGCACCCCAAACTGGATTTTCGCAGTTGCCGCCCGGAGAAACGATACTGGCACCACCACCGCTTAAGTTCAGTACCGCTACCCGGAATGTGCCGCCCTGGCGGGTATTAAAGGCAATCTTTGAACCGTCAGGTGACCAGCTGGGTTCGGTACAATAGTTGAAGCCTGTACTCAGCATGCGTGGTTTGCCACCGCCTGCTGAAACCCGATAGAGTTGCGGGCTACCGCGGTCATCAGAGGTAAAAATGATGGCGCGCCCATCCGGCGACCAGGTGGGTGAGGCCTCTGCACCG
>CAZHRP010000190.1:3972-4920 GCA_964535055.1 uncultured Chthoniobacteraceae bacterium | reverse complement strand
CCCGGCCACCCCGAACATCCCCAATACCGTGGCCGTAGTCTGCGTTTCCCAGCCACTGATCGAGGTCGATCCGAGGGTGACAAATTCCGTGCCATAGAGCGCCCAAAGAACCAGCAAAAAAATATCCAATTGCCGCAGCCCGGGCGCGCACAGCGCACGCACCCGCAGCACCAGCAACAGCGCTGCCACACCGCCGGCCAATGCGGTCAGTATCCGGGCTGCAATGCTGGCCCGTGCTTCTCCAAATGCGGCCACCAGTGGCAGCCGCAGCACTGCCGGGACGATTCCCCCGGTCAGGTATTGTTTACCGTCTGGCAGGGTAGCCACATCGTTGTCGGCATCGGTCTCGATATCGACACGCCCGTCCAGTACAGACACCGCCAGTGTGCAGTGCAGCGAGTGCGTGGCGTACCGGACATCCCGCTTGCTGGTCGGCACCAGCAGCAGCGCATGCAGCAGCAGCACCACCGCCAGACCAATAATCAGCGGCATACCGGTTCCACTTTGTCCGGGAGTCACCATAGTTAATTGCTACATCCCTTGATCCTACCGGCCAATCCTTTCCTGAAGAATAAAGTTGGCAGTTGTACGTTATCCAGCTACCTGCTAACCCTACGCCGACAAAAATTTATGAAATACCTGCGCAACATTGCAATCATTGCCCACGTAGACCATGGCAAAACAACTCTGGTCGACCAACTGCTCCGCCAATCAGGAACCTTTCGCGATAACCAGAAAGTCGACGAACGCGTGATGGACTCGATGGACCTCGAGCGCGAAAAAGGAATCACGATCCGCGCCAAAAATGCGTCATTCCGTTGGCAGGACTATCAGATCAATGTGGTCGATACTCCCGGCCACGCCGACTTTGGTGGTGAGGTCGAACGCATCATGAAGATGATCGATGGCGTGCTGCTGGTCGTCGACGCCTACGAAGGTCCACAGGCC
>CAZHRP010000190.1:0-3962 GCA_964535055.1 uncultured Chthoniobacteraceae bacterium | reverse complement strand
GCATAGTGTGAAGTACATCGACGCGCACTTCAAATGGCAGGGAGTCAGGACGCCTACGAAGGTCCACAGGCCCAGACCAAGTTTGTCCTGCGCAAGGCACTCGAACATGGCGCTGAACCACTGGTTGTCATCAACAAAATCGACCGCGATAATGCCCGCCCCCACAAGGTGCTGGACATGGTATTCGAGTTATTCCTCGAGCTTAATGCCAGCGATGCTCAGCTCGATTTCCCGGTCATCTATGCCAGCGGCAAAGACGGCTACGCCAAGCGTGAAATCGAAGAGGCATCAGACAATCTTGAGCCACTCTTCGAAGCGATTATCGAACATGTCCCGCACCCGCCGGAAGTTGCTGAAAGTTATTTTCGGATGCTGGTCTCCAACCTTGATTACAACGATTATCTCGGCCGCATCGCGTACGGCCGCATTACTAGCGGCAGACTCGCCCCGGGCGATAAAATTGTAGTGATCCGCCGCGATGGCAGCCGCGAACGGGCACCGGTCTCCGCGATCTTCGGTCATGCCGGGCTCGATACGGTCAAAGTCGAGCATGCCTCGTCCGGCGATATCGTCGGCATCGCTGGCTTTGAAAATATCGGTATCGGCGACACCCTCGCAGATAGTGAAGAGCGCGCTGCCCTGCCATTTACCGAGATTGATCCGCCAACGATTCGCATGCGACTGCTGGTCAATGATTCGCCGATGGCCGGCCGTGAAGGCAAGTTTCTGACTGCCAGCCACCTGAAGGAACGACTGGTCCGCGAGACCCGCACCAACGTCTCACTGGCAGTCCATGACACCGAGGTGGCCGGCGCCTTCGAGATCGATGCCCGAGGCGAAATGCAGGTGGCCGTACTGGTCGAACAAATGCGTCGGGAAGGCTTTGAACTGATGGTTTCCCGCCCGGAAGTTATCTTCAAGGATGGCGACAATGGAATCCAGCTGGAACCGATCGAGTCGTTGTTCCTTGATGTGCCACAGGAGGCAGTTGGCGATATCCTGCAGTCGCTTGCCGCACGTCGCGCCGAAGTCACCAACATGGAGCATTCCACTGCCACCGTCGCCATCACCGCTACCATCCCAACCCGCGGCCTGATCGGGTTCGAATCGGACCTGGTCAACCTGACCCGCGGTACCGGCCTGATGAGCCACATCTTTCACGAGTATGCTCCTTTTAAAGGTGAGATCGAAGGCCGTCGCAGTGGCGCCCTGATTGCCAAGGAGGCCGGCACCACCACTGCTTATTCACTCGAGAGCACCCAGGAACGCGGCAAGCTGTTCGTCGGCCCCGGGGTCGAGGTCTACGAGGGCATGATCGTCGGCGAAAACCGGCGCGCTGACGACCTGATCGTTAACCCCTGCAAAGCCAAGCATTTGACCAATATGCGCAGTTCCGGTGATGGCAAAGGGATCCAGCTCGACCCGCCGGTGCAGATGACTCTCGAGAAAGCGATCGAATTTATCAGTTCGGATGAATATGTCGAAGCCACTCCCGGAGCCCTGCGGATGCGCAAAAAAATCCTCGATGCCACTGCCCGTAAACGTGCGGCCAAGAACTAAACCACCATGCCGGTAAGCTTCTCCCCTCAGTCGCCAGCGGCTGCAAGTGCATCAATCAGACAATTTCCTCGGCTTGAGGTGTTGACAAATGATCGCAATCGACTACTAATAGTTTCGTTCGCTGACAGCAATTCGTGCAATTCGCATAACTTCTGCAATTACTCTGGATGAGGTGAACACCCCAATAACATTAATTTCGTTTCTACTCTTTAGTAACCAAGGACATTATATCTGGCTTGAATGCTGCTACATGCATGATGGCTGAATCATCAAATAATTTATGGCAGGTCATAGTAAATGGGCTAATATTCGCCACAAGAAGGGTGCGGCAGACGCAAAGCGCGGCAAACTCTTCAGCCGACTCACCCGCGAGGTGACGATCGCTGCCCGTACCGGTGGTGGCGACCTGACGATGAACCCGCGGCTGCGCACCGCAGTGAACACTGCAAAAGCTCAGAATATGCCGAACGACACGATTGACCGCGCCATCAAAAAAGGGACCGGCGAATTAGGTGGCGAAGCCATCGAGGAGATGATGTACGAAGGTTATGCCCCGGGTGGCGTAGCAGTACTGGTCGAAGCGGCTACCGATAACAAAAACCGGACCGCTGCCGAGGTGCGTATGGTATTTTCCAAGAATAACGGCAATCTCGGCACCAGTGGCAGTGTCTCCTACCTGTTTCAACGCAAAGGCCATATCAGCGTGCCGGCTGACTCGATCGACGAGGATAGCCTGCTCGATGCTGCCATCGAGGCAGGTGCCGAAGAAATGACCCGGGATAACGATCACTTTGTGGTTATCACTGCTTACGATAAACTTTATGAGGTGGCCGATGCTCTAGGTAAGGCTGGCATCGCCAGTGAGTCTCAGGTACTCGTATTCGTACCCGAAACATCCGTGCCAGTCGCTGATGAGCAGACAGCCGGCCAAATCCTCAAGCTTTGCGACGCCCTCGAAGACCTCGACGATGTCCTCAATGTTCATGCCAATTTCGAGATAGAGGATGCCCTGCTCGAAAAAGTCAGCTCCTGATCTCAAACCAATGACAACTAGCAGCAACGAACCTGAAGAAAGCTCGCTGGGACTCGAAACCGATGCCCAAAACAGTGAGACTTCCGCCGCCGCCGATCCCGGCAGCAACCAGCCGGATAGTAACTCCGCTACCCAACGCCCGCACACCACAGACACGCCAGTGGAAAAAGCAGAACCAGCCGCCGCAACTACCCCGCCACCAGCTACAGAGTCAGACTCAAAAAAGCCTGCCAGCAAAAAGGCCCCGCGCAAAAAACGCGCCACAAAAAAATCTGCCAGCAAGCAACCTGATTCCCAACCACCGACAACGGGCGGGACTACCGCAGCTCCCGCTTCTGAGAATTCGGATAATCAATCAGAGTCAACCAAAGAATTGACTCCGGAGACCGCTACAGCTGCGCAATCCGAAACTGCAGCCCCAGCAGAGGCCACTCAAAAAGCATCATCTGAGCCCGCACAGGAGGAGCCACCTCAACTCAAACCGGGCGAGGGCATCCTCGAAGTCAGTGGCAAAGGGTTTGGGTTTTTGCGTGATCCCAAGCGCAATTTTCAACAGACGCAGCGCGATGTATTTGTGCGCCCGGAGCTGGTGCGCAACTACGCCTTGCGCGATGGGTATTACATCCATGGCCAGATCCGCAAAGGCCACCGCGGCCCGCAACTGGATGTCCTGGACCAGATCAATGGCGAACCGCCGGAAAAATACCTCAAGCTGCCGCACTTTTCAGAGCTGACCGCACAGAACCCCAGTGAGTGGCTGAAACTCGAAACCACACCAGACCGCTTTACCACCCGGGTCATCGACCTGATCGCACCGATCGGCAAAGGCCAGCGCGGCTTGATCGTCGCGCCTCCACGCAGCGGCAAAACCACCCTGCTGCAGCATATCGCCGAGGCTATCGGTCACAACTACCCGGAGATGCCGCTATTCATCCTGCTGGTCGACGAACGCCCCGAGGAAGTCACCGAGATCACCCGTGCCTGCCCGAATGCCGAGGTCATGGCCAGTTCCAACGACAATGACATCAAACATCACACCAAGATCGCCCAACTGGCCATCGAGCGCGCCAAGCGCCTGGTGGAACGCGGCAAGGATGTCTTCATGCTGATGGATTCGATCACCCGTATCGGCCGCGCCTTTAACAATGCGACCAAAGGCGGCGGGCGTACCCTAAGTGGTGGTATCGATGCCCGCGCCATGGAAATCCCACGTAGCCTGTTCGCTGCCGCCCGCAATACCGAAGAGGCCGGCTCGCTGACCATCATCGCAACCGCCCTGATCGATACCGGCAGCCGCATGGATGAATACATTTTCCAGGAATTCAAGGGCACCGGCAACATGGAGCTGGTCCTCGACCGCAAAATCAGC
>CAZHRP010000189.1:0-4966 GCA_964535055.1 uncultured Chthoniobacteraceae bacterium | reverse complement strand
GACAAGTGCCTCCCGCCAGTCGCAGCAGATGGATTGTGATTGATTCGGGCTAGATGCTGACAAAGCTGAACGATAGATGTTTAGAAGTTTTCTGGAAATATGCGTCATATTGGAAATCATACTGACTGCGATCCACACGCACTACTTGTTTTTACTAGCTAAACATTCAGGCACTGGCAGCGGAGAATCTACTTGCCCGCAGCAACAATCATAACTAATATCCTACATTCCACAGGTCTGGTGGTGGAATTGGTAGACACGTACGCTTGAGGGGCGTATGGAGCAATCCGTGGGGGTTCAAGTCCCCCCCAGACCAGAACATGCATGACTGACAGCCGCTGCTTACATAGGCTATCGCGCCAGTCTCAATGAAGCTCGTTCAGGTAACAAAAAATGCCACACTCAAGCAAGACCTTGCATTCTTCATCGATGCTGACTAGGTAATAAGGCTTCATGAGAATTGCTCTGGATGCAATGGGTGGCGACTACGCACCAAAAAATACCGTAGAGGGGGCCATCGCAGTTCTTCGCGAATATCCGGTGATCGAAAAGATCTATCTGGTCGGCCGACAGGATGACCTGGAATCATTACTGGCTGGCAACAACTACACCGACCAACGGTTGGAAATTGTGCATGCCAGTGAGGTTGTCGATATGTGGGATGGCGCGGTGCAGGCAGTCCGCCGTAAAAAAGACTCTTCCATCAACCAGGCTGTCGAGCTGGTCAAGAGCGGCCAGGCCGATGCAGTAGTAAGTGCCGGACACACTGGTGCAGCAGTAGCCTCGACCACCTTAAAACTGCGTACCTTGCCCGGTGTCGACCGCCCCGGCATTGCCGCCCCACTGCCAACCGAGACCAATGTTTGCGTCCTGATTGATGCAGGTGCCAACATTGATGCCAAGCCGGTTCACATGCTGCAATATGCCATCATGGGTGCCGTGTATTCGCGCCATGTACTGGGCTACCAGAATCCGTCAATCGGTCTGATGTCGATTGGCGGTGAAGACATCAAAGGCTCCGATTTTACCAAAGATGTATTCAAAATGCTCAAAGCGTCCGGGTTGAATTTTCGCGGCAATATCGAAGGCCATGATCTGTTTGAAAACCCGGTAGAAGTGGTGCTCTGCGAAGGCTTTACCGGCAACGTTGTGCTGAAAACCTGCGAAGCTACCGCACATGCCATATTTAGCTGGCTGAAACATGAACTAAAGGCCAGTCCGCTCAGGCTGGCAGGAGCCATAGCCGCCAAAGGCGCCTTCCAGGCGATCAAAGCAAAAACCAATTACGAGGAGTATGGCGGCAGCCCGCTCTTGGGCGTTAATGGCATATGCATTATAGCGCATGGCTCCAGTACCCCACTGGCGATCAAAAACGCAATCAAGGTTGCCGCAGATTCAGTCGCCTATCAGGTAAACCCTCACATTGTCGAGGAACTTCAACGCTATCATGACAAAAGTTAAACCCGCGCCCAACCAAACCCGGCTGCAGCAGTCGGCCCGTACCGTATCGATCATTGGCACCGGCAGCTACGTGCCGGAGCGTATACTCAGCAATGCTGAATTAGAAAAATTGGTAGACACCAGTGATGAGTGGATTGTAACTCGCACTGGTATCCGCGAACGCCGAATTGCTGATGCTCAGGAGTTGACCAGTGACATGTCTACAGCAGCAGCGCTCAAGGCCATCGAACAAGCCGGGATTGGCGTAGATGAAATTGATCTGATTATCGTAGCGACAGTGACCCCGGACATGATGTTTCCTTCCACCGCCTGCTGGGTTCAAAAAAAAATTGGTGCCACCAACGCTGCCTGCTTTGATGTGTTGGCTGCCTGTTCTGGATATATCTACGGTTTGGAAATCGCGCAACAGTTTATCACCAATCACACCCACAATACAGTCCTGGTCATCGGTGCCGATAAACTCTCGACCCTGGTGAACTGGGAAGACCGTAATACCTGCGTCCTGTTTGGTGATGGCGCCGGTGCGGCTGTCTTGCGCAACCGCGAAAACTCCCATGGCATCATCTCGACCTACATGGGTAGTGATGGCAACTATTCGGATATCCTCTATATGCCGGGAGGCGGCTGCAAAATTCCTATCACCGCAGAAAATGTCGAACAAAAACTCAACACCATCCATATGAACGGGCGCGATGTTTACAAGCAGGCAGTGACCTCGATGCATCGCGCCGCCGAGCAAGCTCTCGCACAGTCGGGCCTCACTACCGATGATCTGTCCTGCATCATTCCGCACCAGGCAAATTACCGGATTATCGAAGGTATTGCCGAGCGACTCAAAGTTACTATGGATAGATTTTATATTAATCTCGACCGCTACGGTAACACTTCAGCCGCAGCGGTCGCCATCGCCCTCGATGAAGCCAGCCGGAGCGGCCGTTTCCAGCGCGGCGATTATATCCTGCTGGTCGTGTTCGGGGGCGGATTAACCTGGGCCAGCTCAGTCATTCAATGGTAGGAAATATATGATGTCGAAGACACTTGCTGTAGTAGCCGGCATTTTAGCCCTGGCAGCCGGCCTGATCCATCTGATCGAGTGGTCGCTGCATATGTTTCTGCTCGAAAATGTCAATTGGGAAGGGCCGTTTCAAACGCTTGCCGATACTATCTGGCTACTGACCCCGCTGCTGCTTGCAGGCGCAGCTCTGTGCCTCGCTGGTGCCATCCTCACTTTGCCGCAAAATACGAATTCGTAATCGTAATCCTGCTCATAATCATAATAGTCACGGCGGACGTGGAAGTCCACCCTTCATGGAGGGCAAAGTTCCCGCAAGCCGCGCTCAACGCCCAAAGCGGTACCCAAATTGTTTGATGTCCTGCTGGTAGTATTCGCCAACCATGTCCACCAAGTGGCGGGAATAATACAGCCAGTAAGGCCAATGAAATCGCCAGTTCCGCTGCGGTACCCGGGTTGCTGCAGGCAGCCCGCTATGCCTCGCCACACTGGCAAATTCTTTGTTGATATGTTCCAGCCTAATGACGTTGCCGATCCTCACTTTACCATCGACGCTCAGCCAGTCGACTTGCGGACTCCAGCGATGGATGCCAGCACTGACCTGACCACCCCAATCTTTCGCTTGGTAAGCAAATGGATCAGCAAAGACGGCAGCTACCCAGTCACCGAATTTGCGCGGCTTCCCCTGACTATTATCAATGTGTAATTTAATTCCGCGACTTTTGTGGCGCTGGAAATTGTAGTCCGAGAGCAAACGTGCCCAGGGGTTGCGCACTACTGCAAAACTATAATAGTCGTCGACAATTCGCACCGAATGCTGCCTGACATAGGCTGCCAGGTCGACATGCCCAGCCCAATCCACACCGTAGACCCTGTTAATACTATTGCCACCAGTCTTCGGAATGTGGATGAAGATCAGCTTCCTGTCATGATCAATCACGGGTCGCTAGCCAATCACGCATCACCAGCCAATGCAAATCAACTTCCAACATACTCACGGCGGACGTTCCTCCTTCACTACCTGACCAAGTTTTACTAAATCCATGCTAAACAAATAGAAAGCGCACCTGAGCTTCGTAGGACAAGGGAAGTCCGCCCTCCACCCCCTGGAGGGCAAAGTTCCACTGTCCCGCCGAAGCATCGTAACTGCTAGCACGGTAGGGATGCCCCTTTTCGGGGCACCCCCCGTACAGATCCCGGCGTGCGGAACTACCGCACCGGGCTCCTGCCTTGATTAAGTGACGCATAATTGCGTATCCGCTCAAGCGCATGTTCCACGGTTTCCCGATCCTGTGTCCGGTCCGTGCGTTGCTCTTGCGGTTTTCTCTTGGCCGACCGCCTTGCCTCCAGTGACTCCGCCACCCCGGCTCTCGCCTCGGTTTTGTTCGTCCCCTTCTCAGGTACTACGCGGTCGTCTGACTCCCGGTTCGCGTTCATCGTGGACTTGCCTCCTTGGAGTTCTCCACGCGGGCCTGCTGGGTTCCCCTGTCAACGCTTCAGACATGCGATTACGATCACCAATACGAGTACGATTATGAAAAGGAAAAGTTTGCGCCATTCGGGACAGACACTTTATGTAGCCACGGCATAGTGCAGCCTGACTGCAGCAGCGAAGCAGGGGAATGTTGGTACCTCACCTACGCAACCGGCTCTTGATAATCTCAACAATATCGCCGACCTCACGCACGCGCAGCACCCACGCCACGCTAAAAAAAACAACCACGCACACCGTTATCGTAGCCGCCAGCCAGCCGCTCTTAGCTAGAAATTCCATCTCCTGCCAGCCATGGAAGCTATACTGCCACGCCGCCCAGCACACCCCGCCCATGGCCGCCCCAGCCACCAGCAAACGCAGCACACCACTCACTAGTCTACCGCTATCCATGCCCCCGAGTTGACGCCGCATCAGCAAATACAAAACAATAAAATTGATCGTCGCCACCAGGCCGGTCGACAGCGCCAGGCCGCGATGCCCAAGCCCCAGTTGGAAGGTAAAAAACCAGCAGAGCAACAGGTTGGTACCGATCGCACAGAAGCTCACAATCATCGGCAGGTACTTGCGATCGAGCGCATAGAATGCCGGCGTGATCACCTTGATCACGCTATAGGCGATCAACCCGAAGGCATAATAGCGCAACGCTGCCGCAGTCTGGATCGTCTGCTCGGCATCGAACCGGCCGCGTTCGTAGATCACGCTGATGATCGGCTCCGCCAGAAAGATCAAACCAAGCGCCGAGGGGATCGTCATTAACAGGGCCAACCGCAATCCGCGTGCCAGCGTGCCGCGGAACTCACCGAAGTCCAGACGCTGCGCGCTCCGCGAGATCAGCGGCAGGGTGACCGTCGCCACCGCCACCCCGAAGACCCCGATCGGCAACTGCATCAAACGAAAGGAAAATTGCAGCCAGCTCACCGCCCCATCTTCCAGGTACGAGGCAAAGATGCTGTTGACCAGCACGTTGACCTGCACTGCACTCGCCGCCACCACTGCCG
>CAZHRP010000188.1:0-4993 GCA_964535055.1 uncultured Chthoniobacteraceae bacterium | reverse complement strand
GCTGGTGCGGTCGAAGGCTCGAACCAAAGAAGAGGAAGCAACCGGAGGTGTCCCGGGAGTAATCATGCGGCCCACTTCGAGGAGAATCGACTTCCTCAGCAAACCCTACTGGAGCAAATCCTGGATCGGGACAACCTGAAGCAGGCATGGACACGCGTTCGCGCGAACAAAGGAGCGGCGGGGATCGACGGTATGTCGATTGCCGACTTTCCGGCGTTCTCGCAAGTGCACATGCTGCGCATCATGGACCAGATCAGGGAGGGGCGCTACGCGCCTGATCGGTAAATACCTTCGGGCGGGAGTCAGGCTTGAGGACGGCTCGACGGAAAAGACGCTCAAAGGGGTGCCGCAAGGCGGTCCTTTGTCGCCACTGTTGGCCAATATCATGCTCGACCCGCTCGACAAGAAGATCGAGGCAATGGGCCTGCCCTTCGCACGCTACGCGGACGACTGTTCCGGTCTCCTTCGGATCCGGTCTTGTCGCTGCGCTCGGAACCTGATCGTGACCCGCTCCAAAACCAGAGCCATTGAGGTAATGGAGGAGGTCCGGGAATACGTCGAAGGGAAGTTGAAGTTGCTGGTCAACCAGGATAAAAGCAAAGTCGCTCCACTCGGCGAGTGCGACTTCCTCGGCTTCAATGTCCGGGGCGGGCGAATCCGCCGCACGGAGAAAGCCGCCAAACGGTTCAAATTCCGTATCCAGAAGATCACCTCCCGCAGTCGCGGCATCTCGATGAGGCACCGCCTCCTTGAGCTGAAACGCTACTGCGTGGGCTGGTTCCACTACTTCAAAATCGGCTTGCCGTATAAAGAAGTCAGAGAATGGGACGGATGGATCCGTCGGCGGGTAAGGCTCTGCTATTGGTTCCGAGCCAAAGGCGACAAGACCGGTCCGAAGGAACCGGAACAAGACTGGAAAGTGCCGCGTAAGCGCAGACGGATGTTGATCAAGCTGGGCGTCTCTCCAGACGAAGTGAAGAAAGCTTCGCGCGCCCGCAAGGGCTACTGGAGAATGTCACAGAACAGCTTGGTCAGACTCGCGCTGAACAACACATATCTGGCGAATCAAGGAGTTCCCTCCATGCGGGGACTCTGGGTGCGCTTCATATACGGGGTTCAGGCGAAAGTCTGATCTCCGGTCACTGTTTCTTCGGAACCGCCGTGCTACGGCATGTCCGCCGTAGCTCGAAGAGCGAAGGAGGGACCCGTATGGCCGGTGGTGTGGGAGCGGGGGGTGTTAATGCCCCTCGCTACCCGATTGGGGGCTCCCATTTTTATCTGAACAGGTCGCTGTGAGTCCCAGTTCTTTCCAGGAAGAGGGTCTTTTCATCGGTCCGATAGATCAATATCCAGTCTGGTTCGACATGGCAATCCCTGGATCCTGACCACTTTCCTGTCAGGGCGTGGTCTCGATGCATCTCTTCCAACGTCCCCTCATCGGCGATGGTTCTGATGAGCTGCTTGATCTTCTCAATATCCTTCCCTCTTTTCCTGATCCGTTTGAGATCCTTCTTGAATTGGCTCGTCTGATAAACGTCCTTCATGAATCCCAACTCTTGAAGAGCTCGTCCACGGAATCAAAATGCTCAAGATCTCTTCCAGCTCTGGAATCTTCCAGCGCTTTGACAGTCTCTTCATTGGGGATCGCAACGTCGAATGGGAGTCCATTCCGAAGCGTAATCTGGGTGTAGAACATCCGGATCGCCTCAGTGGGGCTTACCCCGAGACGTTCGAGTATCGCTTCGGCCTTCTCCTTGATTTCAGGCTGAATACGGCTATGCACAGCTGCTGTCTTCATGGTTGCAGTGTGTTGCAAGCGCCACACAAAGTCAAGGGGTGACTGTCATTTTCCTCACCCAACAAGTTATTGAGCGGTTTCCCGATAGTTCCGGAATCGGATCATTTTGTCAAGGTTAGCTGGGGGTGAGTGAGAGGGATTTCTAACCTGCTATCACGAGCGGTCAGGGAATATCGAGAAAACTGTATTTTCCCGGGAAAGCCTTTCCCGGGCAGTTAAAGCCGGCGTATGAACGCAAGATGACGGAAGCGTTGTTGGATGGGGGGGGAGCGCCGGGATTACATGAAATGGCTGCGGTATTACCTGGATTTCTGCGGGAAGTATGGGCACGCGCGCGGGATAGGGACAGTCTGGAATCGTTTTTGCAGAAGCCGGCGTCGAAGGGACAGGGGAGGGAGTGGCAGGGGCAGATGGTGGAAGCGGTGCGGTAATATTACGACCTGAAGCGGCGGGTGGCGGCCTCGACGCAGAACCAGGCGCTCTCCGGGATTGAGAGCCTCGTAGATCCGGATGACCCCACCTTTGCGGGTAGCTGCTTGGCGAGGCATGCCTCGGTCACCCGATCGTGCCAACTTCTTCCGTCCCATTCGATCCGATGCGCCGCCCCTTCGCGGCCACAGAGGAAGCCCTTTTTCTTATCCACGCCTCCGAGGCGATACATGATGCTCGTTCACTCGCTTGACCGTTATCCGAGGCGGGACAGGGGGCCCAGGAGGAACACATTTTAGAGAGTGGATAACAGCAGGTCCAACCGTGAATTACCTTATCCGCGAATCTCTTTGAACGACTGAAGATGTCAAAACGGAGGAGATGCTTTGGACGGCTCCGGTTCCTTGGGAAGGAGCGCAATGAACACGTTCACCGCCACCGGGGTTTTCCCGCATGGGGCACGGAACGGGTACTTCAATGTATTTGCAGCCGCCAGGAGAATGCCCCACCTCCGTCCATCTTGTGGTTCCATTCCGTCACACTGGCACCCGAATTGACCGTGAAAGGGCGACTCCCCGGGAGTGTGAACATGACCTCGCCCGTGCAATCAGGGGGAATTTCCACCGCCACCTCAATGGCGCCATGAATGCGTCGCCAAGTGAGCCCGCATCGGCCCCAGAGGGTGTGCTCTTCCCAACGCAAGTGGTCCAGATCCGGTGCCAGCCACGGGCGGATGTGGAAGTGCCGGGCGGCATGAGGGGTGGCATGGTGGGTGACGCCCGCCAACCCGGTGATCAGCCACAGGCAGGGTGCAAGGAGCCCATTGTGGCATTGGCTGTTCATCTCCTTGCCGACCATCCTGGTCCATCGTTCCCAGATGGTGGTGGCACCGTTTTCGAGCATGAAACCGTAGCCGGGGAACTCCCGGCGGGTGAAGAGCTGGTAGAGAAGATCGTGGTGTTTTTCGCGGGCGAGCAGCTCGACCAGCCAGGCGGTATGCAGCCCGGTGGTCCATTGCGGGGTGCCCCGGGCATGCTCGATGGCGTGCAGCAGGTTCTCCCAGACCAGCGGTCGGATGTCGGCAGGGGGAACATCGAGCAGCAATGGTAATGCCTGACCCAATTGACTGATCTTGGAAAACGCCCCGTACCAGCCATCCATGTGGCCCTGCAGTTTGATGCTGAAGTCGGGCGGCGGGCTGGCGTAGAAACGGGCGTGGTAAGCGGTGCGGATCCGGCCCGCACGCTCGCGCAAACGTTCGGCGGTCTCGTTGTCATCGAGTCGTTCGGCCAGCTCGGCCCCGCGGAGGCAGAGCCGCAGCCAATGGGCGTTGGTGATCTGTTCGTGATCGGGAGATTCGAGGCTCAACCAATCCCCCGCATACACCACGAAATCCGCATGCTCCATCGGGTCGAGATGCGGCAGATAGAGGCTGTCGGTGGTGTGTTCCCAGAGGGTATCCAGCCACTGACGAATCGCGGGCCAGGCCTGTTCCAGGGCACCACGATGCTGGGCAAGCTCATCCAGGAACGCCGGAACCTGCAGCAGCGCCCCCATCCAGGCGAGATTCTGATGGCGCCCCCGCCCCCAGGGCGGGGCAACGGACGAGAGCATTTCCCCGGATGCGCCATCGAACACGCCGAGAATGTCTTCCAGCCATTTGAGGTAGAAGCGGTGACTGTCGAAGAGGCGCAGTCCCAGCGGCATGGAGTGCATGGCATCACACATCCATCCGCGGCGCTCACCGCGTCCGCTGCAGTCTGCAGGCAGGCCGAATTGGTTGCAGCGGTGGGTGCGGACGACGGCGTCGAAGATGCGGTTGAGCATCGGATTCGAACACTCCCATGAGGTGGTCGGTGTATTGTCCGATCCGATCCAGCAGCAGGTGAATGATTCCACCGAGGGAGTGCCCGGAAAACCGCTGATTTGAACATACCGAAAACCGTGGTAAGTGAACCGGGGTTCCCATGTCTCCATTCCGCCACCCTTGAGGATGTAGGTGTCGGCGCAGCGGGCGTCATCAATGGTTTCCCGGTTCACCGTGCCATCGGGGCGGAGAAGCTCACCGTATTTCAGGTCAATGCGCCGGCCTGCCGCGCCGCTGCAAGAGATGCGCAACCAACCGCTGAGATAGCGACCGGCATCCAACACCAGATCGCCGTTGGCGAGCGGGGTCAGCGATACCGGGTGCCATGTTTCCAAGACGCGGATGGGCGGATGAGACTGTGGAGCCAGCAGGCCGTCGGGTTTCTTCCGAATCCGGACGGGCTGTGTTGGCCCGTCGAAACCGGGGGAGTCCCACGACGGGATTTCACGACGAGCATCGTAGATCTCGCCGTGGTAGAGGCTGTCCTCGACGATGGGACCCGTGTCCGTGCCCTGCCAGGAGCGGTCGGACACCACCACCGTCCGGGTTTGCTCAGGATGCAGGACCTCCAGTTGGACCCATCCGGAGGGTGCGGGTTCGAACAGGGGGACGATGGCCGGGAACCCCCGGCCCAGAAGCAGGGAAATCACATTGGCTCCGGGCTGAAGGAGCGCGGTGACATCGTGGGTGACATATTCGATGCGCTTGTTGAGATCGGTGTGGGAGGGGTCGAGAAGATGATCGCCGACTCTCTTCCCGTTGAGGCGGACCTCATAATAGCCGATGGCGGAGACATACAGCCTGGCGCGGTCGACCGGCGATTTCAGGGCAAACTCGGCGCGCATCTGTTTGGCGCCCGTGATCCAGTCCGCCCGCCAGTCTTCCGGAAAGAGCAGCCC
>CAZHRP010000187.1:0-5032 GCA_964535055.1 uncultured Chthoniobacteraceae bacterium | reverse complement strand
TAGGATATCTTGCAATTTCTGCTTCCAATTGCAACCGGCCAACCAGCAAATTCCGGAGGTCCCGGCGGGCCGCTTGCACACCAAATACATTCAAACTCGCTTCCTCCCGCAACGCTTCTACCAGCAATCGGAATTGCGGTAGAAATCGAAGGTCCCCAAAATCATCCAGACCGGTTTCCCTACAGGCTTGCTCCAGCAAATCATCGGCCGATACTCGAAACTTAGGGTTCATGCCCTGTGGTAGCATGGCACTTGATTTTTTGATCCCTGCTAAGCCACCGGTAACTGCATTGTTGATAATTTTTTCAAACATTGTTTTTTAATACGCCTATTAAATCCATTTGGTTATAGACTTCCGCCGCCTTGGGCTACACACGAGCTTTGTGTGGTCAGATACTGCTATGCTTAGTAAATCAGAGTATTGTACCTTCAGATTATTCCCGATCAATGTAAACAAATTATTCCGGTACCGGCTAATTCCAGCAGGAGCAGTTAAAGTTGATCAAGCGCATCGCTGACTTTTTGCCATGTTTGTTCAGCAGGTTCCAGGCCGACCGAAAACCTGATTAGATAACGGGACACACCGCAGGCCTCTGCCCAGTCTAGCTCCCGGTAATGAGCCAACAGCGCAAACGGGCAAACCAAAGTGTAGATAGTACCGAGACTTGGACCTTTGCACAGATCTAGCGCATCGTAAAGGCGCGGCGATTGCTTCTCAGCCTCATGCAGCAAAATACTGATCAGTGCCCCGTACCCTCCCTGCTCACGACGCAGCGCGTCATAGGCATCAGCCTGCTCCCAGATCGGATAGTAAACTTTCGCCACAGCCGGGTGTTCCCGCAATCGTTCCGCAAGATACTTGCCATTGCTATTATGCTGCCGCATACGCTCAGCAAAGGTTTTACTGTTCTCTACAACAATCCGGGCGTCCCCAGGCCAGATCAACTCTTCGAAGTCCGCCTGAACCGCCTGCTGGAGCCGGTCGGCATAGCGACCCTCTGGACGAACGATTAAGGCTCCGCCCAAAACATCACCACTGCCTGCCGGAAATTTGGTCAGGCTGGTCACAATGATGTCCGCACGGTTGCGCAAATCTACGTTATACGAAGTCGCAACTGTGTCGTCGACTACCAGCGGCACCGAATGCTTGCACAACAAAGGTATAAGTGGCCGAAGTTCCGGAGTGCCGAGCATCGGGTTACCGGGAATCTCCATAAAACAAGCAGCAAACTGCTTTTGTTCTAATGCCGTTGCCAGTCGTGACGGCAATTCGTCAAGCTGGTGCAGCAGCACTGCCTCTGAACCAAATTCCTGCTGCACCTTGAGGCTATCAACGTAAGGAAATCCCAACTGCAAGGTAGGCCCGCCGCCTGCCCTAGTCTGGGTCGCCTTGTGGGCTGCATAAAATGCCGCCATACCACTGCTGTAAATATAAACATTTTCCGGGCTGCAATCATACCACTGCGCCAATCGCGACTTTAACTCGGCAACCGTCTCTCCCCCATCCTGAGGTACAATATTCCCGGCCAGCGCTGCCGCCGCCGCACGGGTCGATAACCCGGTACCGGCATGCTGCCAAAATTTTTCCAGAGCCTGTCTGCCCGGTTCACTGGTGACCGCTAGAAAAAATCCCTCAGCTTTTAGCACATCACAAGCAGCTCCCGCTTTGCGTTGCACATAGTCGGCACATTCCTTAGCGGTCTTCCGGGATGGAAATGGCAGAGCAGGTTGACCGGCTGAATATTTTTCCGCCAGCGATCGGATCTCAGGGTGGATCAGAAATCGCGGATAGCCGACCTTGATACATTCAACTACCCTGGGATCTTGCTCTTCATAGCCGATTACATCGGACCAGGTTGGTAGAGCCATTGATACTGCATGCCGGGACTCCGGAATCGGCTGGCCTAAATGTGCCGCCTTCGAGCATGGTCGGGTTAATAAGTCAGTTCCAATCATGAGCCCATCCTTTCGAGTCCGGCGGCCAGGTCGTCTTGCAGATCGGCAGCATCTTCGATACCGACCGATAACCTGATCAGGCCGTCAGCTATACCTATTTTGTGACGGACATCACTTGGCACACTGGCATGGGTCATGGTCGCCGGGTGGCAAATCAGGCTTTCAACACCACCGAGGCTTTCCGCCAAAGTAAAGAACTTGAGGCGTCGGCAAAATTCCAGTGCCCGGGGTGTGTCCGCATCCAACTCCATGGTCAAGATTCCAGAACCGCCAAGCATCTGGCTGGTAGCCAGATCATACTGAGGATGGCCTGCCAAGAATGGATAGCGCACCTGTCGTACGGCCGGTTGCTGTTCCAGCCAGCCTGCTAACGTCATCGCCGTACTGCAGTGTCGCTCCATTCGCAACGCCAGGGTGCGTGCCCCGCGACAGGTGAGCCAGGCGTCAAATGGTGAAGGCTGCAACCCCAATGCTTTCTGGGCAAAAACCAGCCGCTCCTGCCAACCGGCATCATTTGTCGCTACCGCGCCGGCCAGCGAATCGCTATGGCCATTAATATACTTGGTGGTCGAATTCAGCGACAGTGTTGCCCCCAGTTCCAGCGGGCACTGCAGGTATGGCGAAGCAAAAGTATTATCAACGACAACCGGCACTTGCTCACTACCAGCTACCCGGCAGATTGATCCCAAATCCAGGACCTTGAGCGACGGGTTGGTCGGCGACTCCAACCACACCAGCGCCGGTTGCCGCAGCCGAATTTGCTCGACAGCAGCCGCTTTACTGAAATCCAGGTATTCGACATGCACCCCAAATTTGGCAAATACCTGACCAAACAACCGGAAGGTACAGCCGTAAATATTTTCTTCGGCCAACACCAGGTTGCCGGCTTGTAGTGAGGAAACTATCGCAGTGATCGCCGAGACACCGCTGGCAAATGAAGTCGCAAATTCGGCACCCTCAAGGGTCGCTATGGTTTGTTCCAGCAGCCGGAAATTCGGGTTGCCCGAACGCGTGTAATCAAACCCGCCGGGGTTGCCTTGCTCGAAGGTCGAGGTCAGGAACACTGGCGGCATCACCGCACCAGTGCCAGCATCATAACCGCGTCCGGCATGCACCGCCCTCGTTGTAAATCCCTGTTTACTCAAACTCTCATCCATCATTCAAGCAGCATATCTCGTAGCAACCAGTGAGCAATAATGATAATCTATGGCCCGTGGAATTATAACAACATAGCAAGCCTGCAAGTGCTGCCTTCTTACTATTTATTAGATTCCTGCAGTGGAGGCAGCCCCCAGCGCTGCAAGCGCTTGTTGATGGCTTGTCGCAGTGGTTCACGCCGCTCCGGCTCAACTTCTTCCAGTAATGCTGAAAACTCTTCATTGACGGCTACCCTGGCCTCGTCAATGGCACTGCCACGTGATTCTTCCAGGCGATTTGTCAGATTGTTCATACGAAGATGAAGCTTATCTGCTTCTGAAGACGATAAATCAGCTTCGCGGGCCAGTCGTTGTTCGAGGTGTTGCATCAGGCGTTCCAATGCAGAAGGCTGACTGCGCTCAGAACTCAACGAACTCTTAAAATGGCTATGGACTAACCAGATGCTGGTACCGGCACCCACTGCCAGTCCAAACAGGAAAACCAGTAGCAGTATCAGTCCAGCTCGCAGCAACTGCTTGCGCCGTGAGGGATTTGTCGTGTTACTCATGGCGATATGCTCAGCACCTGGGCCTCATTATTGATCACCACAAACAGTGGGTTGGCAGAGACTTGCTGCAAAGCCGACCAGCTCACGCCTGCGAGCACGATGCTGGCCACCAAACTGCATGCAATACCAGCCCGTAACGGTCGCAACCCACACAACTCGATCAGCGCATCAGCAAGCGAAATTCCTGCCTGCTCATCCCGGCGCTCAAGCTCTGCCCTGACCCGTGCCCGCACGTCAATCCGGGGTGGGTATGCCTCACTGGCGGCCCGTGTCAATTTCTGCCATTCCGGCGATTCTTCATTTTTTGGTAATGTCATATTTTTCAAGAATGGTTTTCAGTCTTTTACGGGCGCGATGCGCTTTGATCTTAGTCTTGGATTGGCTCCAGCCAAAGTGCCCGGCAATTGCCGCAATCGTTTCCTGCTGCAGATATAATAAAGTAAGCAATGTGCGATCGTCGGCGTCAAGGTGGCTTAACCACCACTGGACTTCTTCGAGTGCTGCCAGTTGGCTGTCGGTACTTTCAGTGACTGCTGTGTGGTGGTCGGAATCCTCGATCGGTTCCGCTACTCTGCGTCCCATCGCCGACCGCTGATTACTGCGGTAATATTCGCGCCCGACATTGACAGCAACTTTCTTGAGCCAGTGCAAAAACGGTTTTTGTGGCTGCCAACTGCCCAGCTTGTTGAATGCCCGAATAAAGACCTCCTGGACCAGGTCTTCCAGCTCCAGGCGGCTCGGACAAAAACGAAAGAGCAAAGCGCTAACCTCTCCCTGATGCCGCCTGACCAGTTCATCAAACGCATCCAACTCTCCGCGCTGCGCGGCAACCACATAGTCCAAATCTGGATCCGGGCAACTCACTCCACCATCATTTTCAGCTGACGCTAACGATGTCGAGTACCGTTGCGATGGGCCGCGTGGCTCAGTGCAGTATTCGGCAGGATCCGACGCTTGATGCGGCGGATCCTGCCAGAACCACGAGTTGAGAGTGGCTGCTATCTCCATTATGCAAGATAACCTGCAACGATTGCCTCGATCTCACTAATCAATGATTCGACGCGCTGCAGCTGCTCGGCTGTCAGTAATGGACGCACTTCCCGGCTAAGCTTGACGCGCAGCACCGCACCATCCCTGGCAACCTGGCTGACACGTTGGGCTGCCGCATTTAATTCTGCCTGGGTCAGTTGCGGGTTGGCCGCTGCTGCCCGGATCGCCTTATGCGCCTCACTTACAGCACGGAACTGCTGGCGGATCTCATTCTGATGGTTTTCAAAAACAGTCCTGATCGCACTCCGCTGCTCGACTGACAGTGGAGTTTCATCCTGGAATGCCAGATCCGTAAACTTATAGGTATTCCAGAGCTGTTCA
>CAZHRP010000186.1:0-5051 GCA_964535055.1 uncultured Chthoniobacteraceae bacterium | reverse complement strand
CCATGTGATCGGCAAAGATCTTCGGCAACCATGTTTCGGCGTATAAAATCTGCGTTGTTAATAGTGTAACCAGCAGTAATGGGGGGCAGTATTTCATAGTCTAGCTTTCTGTTCAGCAGAGTAGATCCGGATATTTAGTGACGTGCTTGAGCTCATTAATTTTTTAAATTCTAGCTGGTTGCGAGTATTTTATTCATTGCATGATGCGGTGATTCCATAAAGAGGGTTTTCATATATTCTTTGTTTAGCCAGATACGTTGCGCTCTTTGGATTACTGATTCTATTTTTATCCGCTTTGAACGTTGCGGATCAGCTTTTAATTGATCCAAGGTGGCAGTATTGATAGGAGTTTGGCTTACATGAAATTGCAGCATCCTTTCCCGTTCCTTCTTGTGTTCTCTATGCTGGCTTTTCTGACGTTCGGATTTGCCGAGCTGCAAGCGATGCCGGAGCAGGTGATCGTTGAGAAGGTTGCTGACGCCAAACCTCGCAATGTTGTATTCATTCTGAGCGATGATCATCGTTATGATGCGATGGGATTTATGGGGCACCCATTCCTCAAAACGCCAAACCTCGACAAAGTAGCGGCCAATGGCGTTCATTTAAAAAACGCGATGGTCACCACCTCATTGTGTTCACCGAGCCGGGCATCTATTTTAACCGGTTTGTATACCCATAATCACAGGGTCATTGATAATAACCGCAAAGTTCCTGAAGGAACGTTGTATTTCCCGCAGTGGTTACAGCAGGCAGGCTATGCGACTGCCTTCTTTGGCAAATGGCATATGGGTAACGAAGGTGATCATCCGCAGCCCGGGTTTGATAAATGGGTGAGCTTCAAAGGTCAGGGGCATTATTTGCCACCTAACTCGGATTATACGCTCAATGTCGATGGTAACCGGGTGAAACAAAAAGGCTATATTACAGATGAGTTGACCGACTACGCGATCGACTGGCTCAAGCAGCAATCAGCTGAGCAGCCATTTTTTATCTATCTTTCGCATAAGGCAGTCCATGCGAACTTTACTCCTGCGGAAAGGCATAAGGGGCAATACGCTGATGTTCCCTGGGACCCGCCATCCAGCCAGGAGGATGTTAAAAACGACCGGACCAAGCCACGTTGGCTGCGCGATCAACGCAACAGCTGGCATGGAGTCGATTACCCCTATCACTCCGAACTGAATGTTGAGCGCTACTACAAGCGATATTGCGAGTCTTTGCTGGCAGTCGACGATTCAGTTGGCAGAATTTTAAAGCAACTCGAAGAAATGGGAGTCCTGGATGAAACGCTGATCATCTATATGGGCGACAACGGCTTCATGTTTGGCGAGCATGGGTTGATTGATAAGCGAGTTGCTTACGAGACCTCGATCAGGGTGCCAATGCTCATGCAATGTCCGGCCTTGTTTGAAGGCAACACGGTGGTGCAAGAGGTGGTAGCCAATATTGACGTCGGGCCGACTATCCTTGAAGCAGCAGGAATCAAAACGCCGTCGCATATGGATGGTCAAAGCTTCCTGCCACTGGCGCAGGGTAAAGAAATCAAGTGGCGCGATTATTTCCTCTATATCTATTATTGGGAAAAGAACTATCCGCAAAGCCCGACGGTATTTTGTCTGCGCGGCAGCAAATGGAAGTATATTACTTATTACGGTCTGTGGGATACTGATGAATTATACGACCTGGAAAATGATCCCGATGAGACGACTAACCTGATTGATAAGTATCCGAAGATTGCGCGGGAGATGGAAAATGTTCTCTACAATATGATGTCTGAAGACATGGACGATGATTTGCATATTCCGCTGAACCAACCTTCCCGACATTCAAATGACAAACGTCTGCGTTCTCGCGGCGGTGACCGCGCGGCCGACTTTCCATTGAATAAAGTTGTTGGTGATCCGGTCACTGATGGTGCAAAGTAAACATATCAACTAATTATGAATCATACTATATCTAACCATATCCGGATTGCCGCACTGGTAATAGTAATCTCCGTATTCAACAGTCAGGCGCAGGAACCTCCCGCTGAGACTGGCATGCAAACAATCTTCAATGGAAAAGACCTGGCCGGATGGGATGGTGACCCGCGCCTGTGGCAGGTTAAGGACGGCGTTATCCGTGGCGAAACCACAGCTGAGAATAAAGCCAACGGCAACTCGTTTTTGATTTATAAGGAGTCTGAATTCAGCGACTTCGAATTACGTTTAACTTATCGTCTGAATGCCACTAATAACTCTGGCATCCAGTACCGCTCAAAGCGCATAGAAAATGCAAAAAACGATTGGGTAGTACGTGGTTACCAGCATGAAATTCGCAATGAGATCGATTTCCCGAACGTGTCCTGCTTTATCTTTTCAGAAGGTGGGCTGGCTGGTAAAGGTCGGCTTTGCCTGACTGGCGAGAAAGCAGTTCGTAATAGCGATGGCGAGAAAGAGGTACTTGAAACTTTAATCACGGAGGAGGAATTTAAAAGTCTCTTTAAGCTCGATGATTGGAACGAGGTCGTCATCGTGGCCCAGGGTAATCATTTGCGCCATTATCTGAATGGCCGTCTGGTAGTTGATTATACCGATAATGGATCCAAGGCCTTAAGTGCAGGAGTGATTGCCCTGCAACTGCATTCCGGTAGTCCGATGTGGGTCGAATATAAGGATATTCGAATTAAAAACCTGTAGAGTAGATGTTGGGCTGGCCGCTTGCCGCGCCGTACTCGATTTACTCATGCATGGGTTGAATGTTCGCCGCATGGCGTCGCATTATGATTCTTAGCTCGGAGTCAGGCTGTGACGGTTGATGCGTATCGGGTGCTTGTCACTTGAGTTGGCAGCGTCCAGTATCGGTTGAGTTCAGCTGGCAGCCTAGTTCAGCTATACCTAACAGATGAAGCAACTGTGAGTAGTGAATTATTGTTATCGCTGCCGCCTAATATGTGCGGCAGCTTGAATGTTTGTGATCCGGAACTGGCGGCGCGTAGTTTTGCCACTTTTGATCCTCCAGGTGCGCAGCTTGGCTCCGGCGGGGGCACTGCCTATCTGCTCGAGCAAGCCTGGCGGGCATCACAGACAAATTCTTTTACCGTCTGGCTTCAGGCGGGGACGAAACTATTGATTCATGCCGGTGGCGAAAGCCGCAGGTTGCCGGCCTACGCCGCGAGTGGGAAGTTGTTCATACCGGTGCCTGCCCTGCGCTGGAAGTACGGTCAACGCCTGGATCAAAACCTGCTTGATCTGCAGCAGCCATTCCTGAGCAATGTGATTGCTCGAGCGTCAGCCAGCCGCACAGTTATTGCCAGTGGTGATGTTTTTCTGGAAGGCTCGGTGGCTGAGATTCCGGCAGCAGATGTGGTTTTGCTCGGAATGTGGACGACGCCGGAGCAGGCGGCTCATTTTGGAGTAATGTTTTGTGATCGCGAGTGTCCGCAGCGCCTGATCAGTTTTTTACAAAAACCTGATCCCGTGCGCACTCGCGAGCTTTCTCGTCAGCACCTCTTTCTGATCGATGTTGGCGTTTGGTTGCTGAGTCCGAAGGCGGTTCACTGCTTGCTGGAGCAGTGTGGCTGGCAGGCTGAAAGCCAGCAATTTTGTCAGGGACGTCCTGATCAATATGACCTGTATGGCGAGTGGGCGCTGCATCTGGGAGCAGAGCCAACGAAGCAGGATGACACAATCTCCAGCCTCTCGGTGGCGGTAGTTCCGGTTCAGGATGGAGAGTTTTATCACTTCGGCCGCAGCAATGATATCATTGAATCTGCCTATCGGTTGCAAAATAAGGTTATCGATCAAACTCGTCTAGGTGCCGTTCCTTCGCTGGGGCAACCGCGCCAATTCGTTCTCAACTCGGTATTTGATGCCAGGCGCAGCGAGGCCAATGAATGGTTGTGGATTGAAAACAGCTTTGTGCCCTCCGGGTGGAGCTTGACGCAGCGGCATGTCATTACCGGTGTTCCGCCAAATGACTGGACAGTGTCGCTGTCGGAAGGACGTTGCCTGGACCTGGTACCGGTTGGCGAGACTAAGTTTGTTTGCCGCCATTACGGCTATGATGATACTTTTCGCGGGGCACTTGCTGACCCGAATTCATGCTGGCTGGGGGCACCGCCTCTCGATTGGTTTAGCAGCCGTGGCTTGACTCTGGCTGCTGCCGGACTGGATCAAAATGAAGATTTGCAGATTGCCAGGCTATTTCCGGAAATTGATTGCTCGGCGGACGACGGCAGGTTTATCGAGTGGATGCTGGCGTCCACACCCCAGCCGGATGAGGGCCTGGCGCAGCGTTGGCTTGCAGCGCCGCGATATTCCGCCCGCGAATTGGGGCAGCAAGCCGATCTTGAGCGGGTCTATGCCCAGCGGCAAAAGTATTGTGACCAGGTGTTGCCAGTGATGGCCCGCCACGGTGCATCGAGTTTGTTTTACAAGCTGGATATAAGCCGAACGGCAAAGCGTTATGCAGCTACCGGGCAACCGCTGGTGCCAGAGCAGGAGATCAACTGGCGGGGAAATGCGATGCTGCCTGTCCACGACCAGATGTTCCGGGCCACTGTACTCGAGCAGCGCGGTGAACCAGAGCTGGCGCAAGCCTGTCGGCAGAAAGCCTTTGACTTACTGGGCGAAATGCTGATCGAGCCGGTCAAAAAGGAGCAAGTTGTGCCGCAGTGTGAGGTTTTCGATGATCAAATCGTCTGGGCGCGCAGTCCCGTAAGAGTGGATATAGCCGGCGGTTGGAGTGACACTCCACCATATTGTATCGAACATGGCGGAGCAGTTTTTAATTTGGCTTTCGACTTAAATGGTCAGCCGCCGGTTCAGGCATTTATACGGCGGACTGATGAGCAGGCAATTACGGTTAAATCAATCGACCTGGGGGTGGAAGAAACACTGATAGACTACGATAGCATTGCCACCTATCATCAACTCGGCTCCGGGTTTACTATTGCGCGTGCCGCGTTCGCATTAGCTGGTTTTCATCCTGACTTCAACGGCAATGCTTACCGTTCGCTGGCAGAACAGCTGAAACAGTTTGGTGGTGGTATAGAAGTCTCATTGCTGGCG
>CAZHRP010000185.1:0-5079 GCA_964535055.1 uncultured Chthoniobacteraceae bacterium | reverse complement strand
ACAGTTTCTTAAGTGCCTTGCGGCGTTTCTTTTCATCAACTGCCAGGATCATCTCGCGCATCGCATCAATCCGGTCACCCTCGAAGAACATGTGCTCAGTACGACACAGTCCAATTCCGACAGCACCAAAGGCAATTGCATTCTTTACCTGCTCCGGATTATCGGCATTAGTACGAACGTCGAGGCGGGTCACTTTCTTACACCAGCCCATGAGTTTCTCGAACATCTTGTACTTATCGGTGGCCTGCGCCGCCTTATCGCCGTGCAGCATTCCCATGATGATTTCGGATGGTGCGGTCTTCAACTGGCCTTCGTACACGGTGCCGGTAGTACCGTCGATTGAGAGCCAATCCCCTTCCTTGTAGGTCTTGGAATTTACTTTAACCGTGCGCTTGTCATAATCGATCTTAAGATCGGCTGCACCACAGATACAGACCTTCCCCATCTGACGCGCAACCAGCGCAGCATGTGAACTGACCCCGCCCTTGGCCGTGAGAATACCATCAGCGGCAATCATTCCACGCAAGTCTTCGGGGCTGGTCTCATTGCGCACCAGCAACACACTCTCACCCTTAGCCTCAGCGGCAGCAGCACGATCGGCATTAAGTACAATTTTTCCGGAGGCGGCACCCGGTCCAGCCGGCAGGCCGGTGGCAATTTCTTTAGCCTTTTTGACATCGGCAAGCTCGAATACCGGAGCCAGCAACTGGTCGAGCTGGTCGGCAGGGTTGCGCTGGATTGCTGTTTCCCAATTGATCAATTTTTCTTTGACCATATCGATGGAAAACTTCAGTGCTGCCATCGCGGTGCGCTTACCATTGCGGGTTTGCAGCATGAATACTTTGCCGTCCTGGATCGTGAACTCGAAGTCCTGCACATCCTTGAAATGTTTTTCGAGCACGCCGCGAATGCGGTCTAGTTCCTTGAAGGCGGCCGGCATCTCATTAGCCAGCTCAGACATGGTTTCCGGAGTACGCACACCGGCCACCACATCCTCACCCTGAGCATTAATCAGGTATTCTCCATAAAACTCTTTTTCGCCGTTAGCCGGATTGCGTGTGAAGGCAACCCCGGAACCGGAATTTTCTCCGGTATTTCCAAATACCATCGCTTGTACGTTTACAGCAGTACCCCATTCGCTTGGGATATGGTACTTGCGGCGATAAACAATCGCGCGATCATTCATCCATGAGCCAAAGACGGCACCGATCGCACCTTCCAACTGCTCCCATGGGTCAACCGGGAATGCATGACCGGTGCGTTTTTTTACCAGCGCCTTGAACCGGCTGATCAACTCTTTGATGTCATCGACAGTCAATTCGGTATCGTCGATGTCTTTCTTGTAACGCTGGTGCTTGAGCTTATGAATCTCGGCCTCGAACGGCTCTTCGTCTTCGCTGGGCAACTTCTGAACACCCAACACAACATCGCCATACATCTGAACAAAGCGACGGTAGCAATCGTAGGCGAACCACGAGTTGCCGGTCGCCTTCTCGAGCGCGGCAACAGTGTCGTCGTTAAGCCCGAGATTGAGGATCGTGTCCATCATTCCCGGCATCGAATCACGGGCCCCGGAACGCACCGCAACCAGCAATGGAAATGCCTTGGCGTCACCAAACTTGGTGCCCATGTTTTTTTCCATGTTGCGAATCCCCTCGGCCACCTGAGACTGCAGGATCTGCGGGTAAGTGCGCTTGTGCTTGTAGTAGTACGTGCATACCTCAGTGGTAATGGTGAAGCCAGGAGGCACCGGTAATTTGATCCTGCTCATCTCGGCGAGGTTTGCGCCCTTGCCGCCCAGCAGTGGTTTCATACTGCCATTACCATCGGCCTTTGAGCCGCCGAAATGGTAAACGTATTTTTCAGCTTTGTTGGAGGATTTCTTAGTTGCTTTTTTGGACTTGGTTTTTTTTGTCGTAGCCATAGTTGTATTATTAATGATTGTAAGTGATCATTCCTGATTGAAGGCTTGAAACTATCAGATTGCTTATACCTGTCAATCATCACGCTCCGAAAACTGCACAAAAACAACTCGCTTGCCCAGTCGCGGTAACTCATCTATGCATGTATGCGATAAATATGTTTCAGCAATTCACGCTCCCCGCATTATTGGTTTGTCTGTGTGTCGGTTCAATCAGCCTGACCGGCTGCGCGACCGGCAGGTATAACTTACCGACAGTACCTCACATTGACCTGCACCGGTATGCCGGCAAATGGTATGAAGTCGCCCGTTTGCCCGTGTTCTACCAGGGTGATGGCGAGCGTGCGATCGCTGAATACTCGCTTAAAAGTGATGGAACCCTAGCAATCTTGAACACATCCATATCGTGGGATGGTTCGCGCCGCTCGATTAGTGGCACGGCTACCCCGGTCCCGGGCTCAGGTAATGCACGCTTGCGGGTCCGCATCAATGCTTTCCCCGCCAAACTTTTGCCAATTCCGCGCGATGGCAACTACTGGATAATCGATGTCGCACCTGATTATAGGTACGCCTTGGTAGGCACTCCCGACCGGAGATTTTTGTGGCTGCTGTCACGCACCCCTAGCATTGACCAGTCGGACTTTACACGAATGCGCGAGTTGGCAGACTCACTCGGGTTTGTTACCGACTCGCTGGTCATCCATCGCGGCTAAGTGGCAGCCAGGTAATTTCCCGGCAGCGACTGCTGTGAATGTTAGCGCGACAAATCGTGCTGGCGCAGCAGTTTGAACGAGTGCATTTCTATCACATTGGTCACGCAATCGCGATCTTCGACGTGCATTACCAGTGCCGCCACCCCATTGGGCCGGGTCATCAACGGGTAACTGAAATTGACGTTTACCTCGGCCATTAACACACAGGTCAGCAGCTTGGCCAGATCCGAAGCTTCGCGTAGCTCGACCACGATAACAGTGCTCACACTGTAAGGGATGTCTTGCTCTTCAAACAATTGAATGGCCCGCTCCGGATCACTAAATAGCATGCGGGTAACTGCGGTATCCACAGAATCCTGCACACTAAACGCAAGCACCTCAACATGTGCTTCGTTCAATAGTTTTACTAAATCCAGCAGTGCCCCGACTTTGTTTTGAAGAAATATCGAGAACTGTTTGACTCCTGATTCCTGCAGTCCTTCCGCCGTACGCATTGATCAATTTTGAATAATAGATTGTTACTTGTAAAGCACTCGTACGCTGGCCTTGAATGGTTCCTCAGCGCGGGAAGTGGAAAATAACAGCTTGTAAATCCCGCTGTACTCAGCGGTAAATTCTAGCAACAGGGTTTGCGTGTTGATGACGGTAGCGCTGGTTTCCAGTTGGACGCCGTTTTCGTCGATAACAGTAACGTCAGCAGTCTGGTTTTCATTGGCAAAATGTAATAAGATTCCGTAGGTATTACCGGCACACAGGCTGGTCGGCAGCTCATACTCCAGACCACTCTGCAAAGTTCCGCTCCAGGTGCTACGACGCAAAGTATAGCCTTGATTGCCAAGCTTAGCGAGTGCCTGGGTGACCCCTTTGCCTGCCGTCGGTCTGGCTTCGGTTTGCCCGTCCTGAGCACTAGCCAGGACCACAGAGGCCAGGACCGCAATAATTCCGCTGCTAATCTCCAAGCTCATCTCCGGGTGGGCTGGCAATGGTAGCATTGAACTGTGTCGCCAGTTTATTGAGCTGTACTACTGCATCGTTACTGGGGACAAACCCGTCACTGCTATCCATGATTTCGCGCAGCGCATTCAGGGTTGCTGCAAGCTCCTGGTGCAAGGCGGCCGAGCGAACTTCTTCCGGCAATTCAGTGAGTTGGCTGCTGAGATAACCAGCCAGGTGAGGTTGCCGTACCAGGCGCGCTGACTTGGTGTCATAGTTCTCGGCCACCATCGCACTCAGCACCTCGATGCCTCGCAGGTAAGCCCCTACTCTAATCAAAAGGTATCGGTTTTCATCCTGCAGCGACGCCAGGCTTTTGCGGATAATTTCTCCCATCTGATTAATAGCCAGTTTGAGATTGCGCCAATCCCCTGCTTCTGACAGCTCGGTTAATTCATCTATCCGCTGTTTCACCTCAGGCCCGATCCCCAAGCCTTTGCACAACTCATACATATCTCTGGAATAATTGGCAGTCCCCTGAGCGTCACCCGCCTCAATCGCGATATGCGCATCTGCCAGCAGACCACCAATATTCAATGCTATCTGTGAGCGGTCGGTAAAATTGGTCGGCAGCATCGGACGTTTTGCTTTGTACCAGTCTGCTGAAATACTTTTTTCGACGGCAGCGAACTGCTCATCCGGCTCCGGAATGATCCAGTCTTCTACTGCAATGACCTGTCGTTCACGGGGAATATCTGCCGACTCAGCGCCAGCCGCTACATTGCTCAATAACAGGAGCAAAACCATAAGGCTTGGCCAGCCGCTGAAAAAATTATTCACATTGCGAAACTAAACGTAATGCCGGGATTATCCAACGAATAAATCATCGGTTGAGGCCAACTGAAACATTTCATCAATTGATATTGCGCTCGGAGCTGCATCACCTTTAGCCTGTGACGCATGTTGAAAAAGTTTATTGCCGTTAGCCTGACCGCCGTTTTCCTCCTAGGCTGCTCGAGCACCCCGCCGGCGCAGCAGTCGCTCAATGAACGCAATCCAGCCGCTGATTTTTCACGGCTGTCGACTTACAGCTTTCTGCGCGAAGTGGAAGGTGATTACCAGGCTGCTTTTCTTTCAGGTGATGCCGATGCTTATCTACTGATCCAGTCGAGCCTCGAAGCTGAATTGGCCACCAAAGGTTACCGCAAAGCCAGCGCTGCAGAGGCTGATGTAACTATCGGCTTTCTGGTGGCCGTGCAGGATCGCGTATCTAATCGTATAGTAGATCGCTATTTTGGCCAGAAACGGTTCGGCCAGGCTGCTGACTCGAACCCGGCATTACTGCCGCAGAATTGGAAAAAGATCGATGCTCTGGAGCGCGGCATGCTGGTCGTTGACATGGCTGACGCTAATACCGGCCAATCCATTTGGCGGGCGGCAGAAGTGACCCCGATTACCACCGGCCAGCCTGAGCGCGTGCGCGACACCCAGATTCGTTCGATCGTCAGCAAA
>CAZHRP010000184.1:3960-5149 GCA_964535055.1 uncultured Chthoniobacteraceae bacterium | reverse complement strand
TGTCACCTTCTTTGACACGTACCTGAACGATAACGGTATCCCCGGGGCCAAACTCAGGGATTTCCTTGGTCATTTGTTCCTGTTCAAGTTGTTGAATAATCGTGCTCATGATAATCCTCAATGAAGTTTCTTACTTCTTTCAAACTCGTTTATGTATTCATCCAGCAACGCACGCTCATCGTCTGTCAACTGTCGTGCATGCAACAAATCCGGCCTGCGCTGCCATGTCCGACCCAGCGCCTGTTTTTTCCGCCAGCGGGCAATCAGCGCGTGATTACCACTTTTCAGAATCGCCGGCACTTCCAGACCTTCCAGTATTTCCGGACGGGTATAATGTGGGCAATCCAGCAATCCGTCAAAAAACGAATCCTGGAAAAAAAACGCCAGCGCTCACAACTGAAACAACTCCGCCGCAAACCGCTTTAGCACGGAATTTCTTAAACATTGTCCAATCCGCTGAAGCCTGCTAACAAGAATATCGAATCATCTATGAAAATACTCGCAGCCATTATTGTAATCTTAATAGCGGTCATAATGTTATTGAATACCGAATACCTGCCATGGAAAATTGTCTCCAAAGCAGAATTAAAAGCCCTGGAAAAACCGCAACAGACTCCCGACTATGACCAGGAAATCGAGCGTTTGGTCGAAACCCAGGAACAGCTTCGGGCAGAAAATGACGACCTGCAGGCTACCACGAAAAAATTGAAAATTCAGTTGGAATCGATTCAGAAAGCCCAGTCAGAATCGCTCCGCAACCAGACTAGGAAGCCATTTTTCGACGACCCAAAATACAAAAGCTCACTCGACAGGAAAAACTAGCAGCATTGAAAATTTTAGTCATAGGAGCAGGTGGTCGCGAACACGCACTGGCATGGAAACTGGCCCAGTCACCACACTGTACTGAACTCTATTGTGCACCGGGCAATGCCGGAACTGCCGCCATCGCCAGCAATCTTGATATTGCTGCCGGTGAGGTCGATGCCTTGGCTGATTTTGCCGCCACCAATACGATCGACCTGACCGTAGTCGGCCCCGACGATACCCTGGCCGCAGGGATCGTCGACGCATTCGAAAGCCGCCAATTACGGATCTTCGGCCCGCCACAGGCAGCCGCCAAACTTGAGTCGTCAAAAATCTTTGCCAAACAATTTATGCAGCGGCATGGCATCCCAACTGCGCGCTATGC
>CAZHRP010000184.1:0-3950 GCA_964535055.1 uncultured Chthoniobacteraceae bacterium | reverse complement strand
ATGCTCAATTCGAGGATTCTACGGAGGCGCTGGCCGCTCTACGCGACTTCACCCTGCCGGTCGTCATCAAGGCTGACGGCCTCGCCCTCGGCAAAGGAGTGATCATAGCCGACACTACTGAGGCTGCTGCCGCCGCCATCCGCGCAATGCTGGAGGAAAACCGCTTCGGTGAAGCCGGCCGACGCATCATTATCGAAGAATTTTTGCGCGGCGAGGAATGCTCGATCCATGCGATCTTCGATGATCACGGTTATCTGTTAATGCCGCCAGCCCAGGATCATAAGCAAGCCTACGACGGTGACCAGGGGCCAAATACCGGCGGCATGGGCACATTCTCACCGCCACCATTGGTCGATACCGCAATGATGCAACGCATTGAAAAAGAAATTTTACAGCCATTCCTGGCTGGTCTCAAAGCTGATCAGATTCGTTTTCGCGGCATGCTCTTCCCCGGCCTGATGCTGACTACTGACGGACCGAAAGTGCTCGAGTTTAATTGCCGTTTTGGCGACCCTGAAACCCAGGTGCTGCTGCCACGCCTGCAATCCGATCTGGTCGAGTTACTGGTAGCTGCGACGGATAACCAACTGGCCAATACCAGCGTGAGTTGGGACTCGCGACCGGCGGTCTGCGTAGTCATGGCCTCGGGTGGCTACCCTGAGAAATACACCAAAGTTTTAACAATCACCGGCATCGAAGCAGCCACCGCCGATGGGGCGATCGTTTTCCATGCTGGTACCAGCTATGCCGACGGCCTGGTGACCAATGGCGGGCGTGTCCTGGGAGTTACTGCACTTGGCGACAACCTGCAATTGGCTACGACCGCCGCTTATCATGCAGTCGAGCAGATCCATTTTGATAACGCCCACTTCCGCCGCGACATTGCCGCTAAAGCCATGCGATGATTCATTGACTTCCGCCACTAAATTGTCACCTTGCTATGATGTTTAATTTGAAGCCCCTGTGCATAGGTCTTGTAGCAATGATCCCAACCCTGGCTACGCTCTGCGCCCAGCAGCAACCGGAGGCCGACCAGCCGGAAGCTGCTGAGGAGTCGTCAGCGCAACCAGCCAGCGATCCGCCTGCAACCGATGCTGTTGATCCTGCAGCCAAGACCGAGCAACCCGTGCAGGCTGAACCTGAACAGGCTCCCACTCCTCCGCAACTGACGACCGAACAGTTAATCGATTCCATGGGCATCGCCGACCTCCAGGAAGCCGTGACCCAGATCAAGGAAAACTTTATCCACACATCATCCCTTGATGACGCCGAGTTGTCCAGATCAATGGTTCAAGGGCTGCTGGAACGCATCGGGACCGGTGCCTTGCTGATTCAGAATTTGCCGGCTGCTGATTCTCACGCGAACTTTCCATTTTATGCGGAGATCCTGGATGATCGCATCGGTTATGTGCGACTGGGTACCCTCGGTGATGAGACGGTTCCACAACTGGACGCAGCTCTGGAAAATTTCGTTGCACGCGAACTGACCTCTCTCATCCTCGACCTGCGCGTCACCCCGGACAGCGGCTCGTTTGACCATGCCTTCGAGCTACTCAAACGTTTTGTCCCCAAGGGCGAGTTGGTATTCAGTATCAAGCGGCCGGGTGCCAAGCAGGAGCGCATCTTTACCTCTGACCGTGAGCCACTCTTTAAGGGCTTGATTATGGTCGTGGCCGATAATGATACGGCTGGGCCCGCTGAGGTCATCGCTGCCTCGATCAGAGCCCACACCAAGTCGCTGGTCATTGGCGCGGCTACCTCCGGGCAAGGGGTCGAATATTCCGATCGCAAGTTGACCGGTGGCTCGATCCTGCGGATCGCTGTCGCCGAGGTTACCATTCCCGAGCACAAGCCGATATTTCCCGACGGCGTGATCCCTGACATCGCTGTCGCTGGTGATACCGATGGCAAACAGAAAATTATGCAGGCGTCGCTCGATGAAGGCATGAGCAAGTTTGTCTTCGATAAAGAACGCCCCCGACTCAATGAGGCTGCGCTCGTCGCCGGAACCACCCCGGTTCTGGATTCCTTCCGCGAACAGCAACAAAATGGCGGCGCAGGCAGTCGACCATTACGTGACGACGTGTTGCAGCGGGCGGTCGATTTGATTACCACCATATCGATTTACGAGCGCAAGCCCGGCGCCTCCGAGTGAAGATCCTGCTGGTCAATAAGTATGCCCCGCCGGACCCTTCACCGACGGCAAAACTGCTGGCCGATTTGGCAACAGCATTTGAAGCAGACGGTCATCAGGTTCACTACGCCGCAGTAGCAGCCGACTATCACCGTCGCCAGGCCGGCGGGATCGGCCGCTGGCTGTCAGAACTCGGCTCTCTGTTCAAGCTAGGTGCTGCAACTTTTTTCAGCCCACGCCCGGAACTTATTATCGCCTTGAGTTCGCCACCTTGTCTGCTCCTGGTTGCTGCGCTGGCCGCATCCTGGCACCGCTGCCGACTGATCCATTGGGTAATGGACCTCTACCCCGAAATTGCAGTCGCCCTCGGTGCCTTGCCCCGACCGTTAGCATCAATATTCAAATTCCTGATGCGCCCGGCCTACCGGCGCTGCGAACGCGTCGTCGCGCTGGATACCGACATGCAGGCTCGGCTCCGCCACTACGGTATCAAAGCCGATGTTCTGCCGCCATGGTTCCCCGATGAGCCACCAATCATCCCGGAGACAATCAAGCAAATGTCAAGCTCTGACCTGACCCTGCTTTATTCCGGCAACCTCGGCCGTGCCCATGAATGGCAAACCCTGCTGGAGGCCCAGTCCCTGCTGGAACAGGACAAACTGCCCGTTCAACTCGTCTTCCAGGGGGACGGACCACAGTTTACCACCGCCCGGCAGCATGCCCGGCAACTTGGTCTCATAAATTGCAGCTTCCGCGGCTATGCCGATCAGGATCAACTGGTTACTTCCCTGCTCGCTGCCGATGTCCTGGTCGCCACCCAAAACCCCGCAACCGTTGGCTACCTGTGGCCGAGTAAACTCGCGCTGGTTACCGCCCTGCCCCGCCCGATCCTCTGGATCGGCCCGACCGACTCCGCCGTCGCCTCCATACTCGCCACCGACCCCGCCAACGGCATATTCTCTCCAGGACAGTCTACAAAACTGACCCACTGGTGCCGACAACTGTTGCGGGAAAATAAGAGTTCCTTGCATACTTTCGCCCCGCAGGCGATCCATGAGCGAATTCAAGTCTCCAGCAAGTCTGCACTCGCTAAGTGGTTGACCTGGCTGCATCACAGCAAACAACCAGATCGTTAGAGCATTAACCTCTTAACTTAGTTCATTAGTAATTCTCCAAAGTTATTGTGCTCAGCATTCCGTACTTGCCTCACTTGACAAGTAGCGTACTGTCAACGGTTCCAATCATCCTCCGTTGGCAGTGCTTATCGCTATTGCCGAAGTTAATGAATAGATAGAATCATGAAAGTAGAGATCGAAAAGCAGCCGAATTGTCTGGTGAATGTTAATGTTGAAATTCCTTCCGACCGGGTGAACACCGAGTGGGATCGAATCGTTGGCGAGTTTCAGTCGATGGCACAGTTACCTGGCTTCCGCCCGGGCAAGGCCCCCAAGAATGTGGTCGAGCGCAAGTATCGCAAGGATATCCACGAAGAGATGACTCGCAGCCTTATTTCCGAGGGTATCAAGTCGGCGATCAGTGAACATTCGCTGGCAGTACTGAGCGTCTCCAAGGTTGACGACATCGAGATTGATGATGACCGCCGCATGACATTCAGCACTAGCATCATCACCACACCGGAATTTGAACTACCAGAGTACAAGGGGCTCGAGGTCAATGTGCCGCCGGCAGACGTCGCCGATGAAGAAGTCGATGAAACTTTCGAGCGACTGCGCGGCCAGCACGCCGACTACCCCGAAATCGAGGGCCGCGGTGCCCAACTCGAAGACTATGCCGTAGTCGATTACTCCGCCACAGT
>CAZHRP010000183.1:0-5157 GCA_964535055.1 uncultured Chthoniobacteraceae bacterium | reverse complement strand
CTCTGGGTTTCTGAGTGAGCTATATAAGACTGGTTAGTCTTGTGCGGGTGCGATCCCTGTCAGGGCCAGGTTCGGGTCGACGTCGAGGTTGAGGTCGGCGGGTTCGTTAGTGAAGAAGCGTTCGACGGCGACGTTAGCGATCATGGCGGCGTTGTCGGTACAGACTGCCGAGTCGGCCAGCAGGAGTTGGCAACCGGCGGCGGCTGTGGCTTTGCTGAGGTCGTCGCGTAATTTGCGATTCAGGCTGACGCCGCCGCTGGCGCTGATCAGGTGGTGGCCGAGTTGCTGTGCCGCGCGGATTGTTTTCGTGACCAGAACGTCGACGACTGCCTGTTGGAACGATGCGCAGACATCCGGGATGTCGCTGTCGACTAATTTTGGCAGCAGGTAGCGGACGGAAGTTTTCAGGCCGCTGAAGCTGAACTCGAAATTGTCGTCAGCGATAAAGGCGCGCGGGAAGTCGAACCGTTGTGGATCGCCGTGGCGGGCGAGCAATTCAATTTCCGGGCCACCCGGATATGGCAGGTGGAGCATCCGGGCAACTTTGTCGAATGCTTCGCCGGCGGCATCGTCGCGGGTTTGTCCGAGCGTGTGAAACTGGCGCGGCCCGAGTAACTCGACCAGTGAGGTGTGGCCGCCGCTGACCAGCAGGGCGATTCCGGGCTGGACGCCGTCGGGATGACCGATGAACGGCGAGAGTAAATGCCCTTCGAGATGGTTGATGCCATAGAATGGCAGATCCAGGCCGATGGCCAAACCTTTGGCGCAGGACATCCCGCCCAGCAGTGATGATGCCAGGCCCGGACCACGGGTTGCGGCCACCGCCTCCAAGTCGTGTAGGCTGACGCCTGACTGTTCCAGCGCGGCGTCGATCGCTTGACGGAGTGCCAATAGGTGGTTGCGTGAGGCGACTTCCGGCACTACTCCGCCGTAGCGGCGATGGATTTCTATCTGCGAGGCGATAATGGATGCCAGGGCAGGTTGCCGACCGCGCTGCACGGCAACGGCAGTTTCATCGCAGGAACTTTCGATCGCCAGTACGACCGGATCACTCATTATTCCGAATCGGCTTCAGAGGGAACGGGGACAATACCGGCATCAAGCCCGGCCAGCTGACCGTTGTCGACGGTGCCGGCATAGACCTGAAGTGCGCGTAGAGCATCAATCGCACGCTCTAACTGGATATCAACCGCATCTGCTGCAGCCTCTTTTTGCTCATCGGACAAAAATTTCAGGCGTCGCAGCAGGAGAGCATCACGTTCCTGGTCAGGGGTCAATGTGACCCTGATATGTGGTTCTACGCCCTTTTCGTGGATCACCTGCCGGCCGGGCGTATAATACTTGGCAGTCGTAAGGCGCAGTGCTGAACCGTCGTTTAATTCAATCACACTTTGGACCGAGCCTTTGCCAAAGGAAGTTTCGCCGACGACCAGTGCCCGGTTTAAGTCTTTGAGGGCTCCGGCCACGATTTCCGAGCCACTGGCGCTGCCATTATTGATCAGCACCGCCATCGGAAATTTTGGTGGTGGTTCATAGTTGGTTGGTGTGCGGTAAGTAGCGCGCTGGGAGGGCAGGCGACCCTCGGTATAAACGACCATTTGGCCGGGATCGACAAACAGGGCGCAAACATCGCGCGCACTGTTGAGCAAGCCACCCGGATTGTAGCGCAAGTCAAGGATCAGTGCAGCCATGCCTTGAGCCTGCAAATCAGTGATCGCCTGCTTGAGTTCGCCGGCAGTTGGCTGGCTAAACTGGGTGACCCGGACGTACCCGATTTTCATACCACCGGTTTTGGCCTGATCCAGCAGTTCGGCGTCGTGGACGCTATCGACGGGTATGATTTCGCGCACGATCTCGTGATCTTTGATTTCACTGGTGGCGGGCCGCAAGGTTGTCAATGTCACCGGTTTGCCGGGTTCACCGCGCAGCAAACTGACGGCGCTGGTGAGATCCATCTTATCTGTCGAAGTACCATTGATTTTGATAATCTGGTCACCCGGCAACAAGCCTGCTTCAAAACCGGGTGTGCCCTCCATAGGTGAGACAACTGTCAAGCCCCCGTCACGCAATGAAACCACCACACCGATTCCTCCGAAGTCGCCGCGTGTATCATCCTGCATGGCCGAGTAGTCTTCGGGTTCCATGAACTGGCTGTGGGGATCCAGCGTTTCCAACATACCGCGCATGGCAGAATAGATCAGGTCGCGGTATCCGACCTTGTCGGCATTCACATAATCCTGTCGTATGAGTTGCAGGGCACGGGTAAAAGTACTGATATCGCGATAACCGGTAGCGTCGTCGGGCGGGGTGGTGGTTTCGTCGCCAACCAGATTAAATGTGACGATGGCATTACTGCAGACCAGAGCTACCAGCAACACGACAAACAAACGAGTCCTCATAATATATATGTTAGCAGTTGATTATCCGGGATGCAAAAAGCGACCATGTAATCACTCTGCAGCTTCTTCCTCATCTTCATCATCGGTTGCCTGACCGGTCAACTCTGCGGTATCCACCTGGGTTTCGGCTGCCTGCCAACGCACCCGATCGGAGAAAATGATACACTCGCCATCGATCGGTAGCACGGTGGCAGTTCGCAGGAAGAAGTTTTCCAGATTAACCGAACGCAGGATAAACGGTGCCCACTCTCTATATTCGCCATTGGCAATTTCATTAAAGAAGCCACGGCGCGATGTAATCGGTGTGAGATAGAGACCTGAGACTGGCCCACCGAGTTGGTTGTAATCATTGATCGTGAGCATGACCTCCGGCGTGGAGGGCAAGAGCAGACATTTGCGGTTGGCATACCAAGCCACCGCCCAGGGCATATCGGAAACAAGTATTTCACCCTGCTGGTACCATTGGCCGAGAATATTGATGAATGGTGGCACGTACGGCGGCCAGTGCAGGCGTGGCCGGTTGTTTGGCAGTAAGTTTAAGATCAGCGGCAAGGCGGTGATCATGTAGAGCACAGCGAAAAAACTCATCCGTATGAAGCGGTAATCGATTGGCAGGCGGCTCCACAAGACCAGTATGAATGCCAGACCGTAGTAAGTCATAATTGGCAGGAACAGGACGTGCAGTTGATTCTGCCCCAGCATCTCTTCCGGTGTCCCGTAGATGAGCATGCCGATAAATGCGCCCAGCCACGCGGTCAGCACATACCAGCGAAAATGAGCCCGTTCGGCTTTCTTAAAGTTATGCAGCAGGCACAGAAAGAAGGCAGGGGCGATAATACTAAAGCCAAAGTATTTAAACATGTGGCCCATCTGCAGGGTGAAATTATTTTCCAGCTTAGTGCGGAATTCCCCCGGTCTGATGCCGCCAAAGTTGGGGTCCATCGAGCGCATCCAGACGTCCTCGGACCCACGCACACCATCGAGGATACTGAACATAGCCAGTCCAAACGGGTTGCCGCAGACCTGGAAGTTGCGAATCAGCCATGGGGATACGACCAGCAGGAAGACGATGCTGACAATTGCGGTAATAAAGAAACGTGGTCTAAAATAAAAGAATATGAACAGCAGGCTGCCGATAAATAACCATACCGTCAGCGGTTGGGTGAGCACCATTAGAGCACTGCCGGCAGCAAATAACGACAGCCAGACCCCGCTGGCCATATTACTTTGCCTGGCAAAGATCGCCTGCATCATGGCGAGGGCGGTAATACTGAACAGGAAAAGTAACAGCATGTGCGGCAGGCCGGACATCGAAAACTGCCAGAAAATGTCAGAAACAACCAGCAAGCCACCCCCAACGATAGCCAACTTGTTATCAAATAAGCGGAGTGCGATCAGATACCAGACAAAAACCGATAAGATGAATAACAGCATTGAGGTGGCGGCGATCACACGGTCGGGCGGGTATACGACGGCACCCTCGGGCAATGCCCAGTAACGTTTTGCCAGCCACAGCGGAATAGAGTTAACCATGCTATTTAGAGGTGCATGGTAGGTTTCCGGAAAATTAACCTGGGGAACGTTGCGGCCATTTGATTGCAGCTGCCAGATGGCCAGCGGGCGAATCGACTTGGCGGTGTAGCCGTTACCGGAGGCAAATTCGCGGGCGATACTGGCCTGTTCCATGCCCTCTTTTTCGGAAAGTCCCTTGAAGTAAATTGGCGAAATCTGCAGGGCCGCGACAGTGACAACCGTAGTCAGGATCGCCAACCACTTGATAATGCCGCCGAACAGGCCGCTATCCATAGCCAGTACTAATCCTTGAATGTTACTGTCCAGTCCGCGTGACATATACTATTATTACTCTTCCAGTTGCAACTCTTTGAGTCTGCGGTGCAGCGTTCTCCGGCTTATTCCAAGCTGTTTAGCTGCCTCGGTTCTATTGCCGCTACACTCTTCCAAGGCGCGCATGATGAGTCTTCGCTCACTTTGTTGCAAATTAAATTTTGCTGCATTATCGGTAGCGGCGGTGAGCCCACCCGGTACGGTCGTAGCCCGTTTATCGACCACCGCATCGCGGATGGTCTGTGGCAGCTCGCGCAGGGTAACCTTATCGTTGCTGGACATCACCACGCCATGTTCGATGGCAGTCCGCAGCTCGCGCACATTCCCCGGCCAGCGGTAGGTGAGCAGCGCATTCATAGCTTCCGTGGACAGCCGCATATTGCCTTTGTTGTTTTCGCGGGCGAATTGTTTGATAAAGGAATTCACCAATAGCGGGATATCCTCGATGCGCTCGCGCAATGGCGGCAGGGTGATTTGGACAACATTCAGCCGGAAGTACAGGTCGTCGCGGAAGTCGCCCTCGCGCACCATTTCGGCGAGGTTGCGATTAGTAGCTGCTACCAGTCGCACGTCGACTTCGATCGTCTTGCTGCCGCCAACCCGTTCGAATGAGCGTTCGCCCAGAACCCTTAAAATTTTCACCTGGGTGCTGGAATCGATCTCACCGATTTCATCCAGGAATAAGGTGCCGCCATCTGCCTGCTCGAAGCGTCCGATGCGACGTTCGGTGGCACCGGTGAAGGCGCCTTTTTCGTGGCCGAACAATTCGCTTTCGAGCAGTTGCGGTGACAGGGCCGCACAGTGGACTGGCATAAACTTGGCTTTGGCGCGGTTGCTCAAGTTATGGACGGCATGGGCTACCAGTTCCTTGCCGGTGCCGCTTTCCCCCTGGATCAGGACTGTTGCGCGACTT
>CAZHRP010000182.1:3949-5162 GCA_964535055.1 uncultured Chthoniobacteraceae bacterium | reverse complement strand
GTAGACAAGTGCCTCGCGCTGGTCGCAGTAGATGGCTTGTGATTTATCCGGGCTAAACCCCAATAACCATCGAAGGTAATCAAATTACTATAATACCATAGATCTCTATTCGCGCCATTCGCGGGCACTTTTTTCACCGCAAACCTTCCGGCACCAACATCAAATAGCTCTGGGCGACTAGCAGCGAAGTCAGAAAAAAGAAGGCAGCCTCTTCCCATGGCATTCCGCGCGCAATGTTTTTACCAGTCGTTTGGCCGTGGTCAAAAAACCAGATGCCACGCTGGATCGCCATCCAGTCGGCCCAGCTCAGATAGCCGCCGACGACCACTGTCGCGGCTAGCAGGATATCCCACCTGGGCGCGAGGATCGGCCAGGCAATAACCCATTGCAGCCCGATCAGTGGCAAAAACCAGAACAGCAAGTGCCAGGCATAATGCAACGACCGGATAATCCGCGGCAATCTGCGCAAACTGATTCCTGCTACTAACCATCCCAATAAAAAGACCCCGCCAGCTGTCAACAACACCGGGTCATTGATATCAACCTCATGCAAAGACGATCGCTCGGGTAATAAGGCAATAGCCAACGCACAAAAAAACATCACGATTATGCTTTGAATGATAAAAAATGCGTACTCTTCGACTGGCAACCAGCCGATCTTCATCAAATAGCGACCCTTTGGGAACCCCCAGATGCCACAGGCCGCCGCAAAGTTATCCCAAGGCGTAGTAAAGACCACGACCGCCAGCAGCACCAGCAGTTGCCCCTGCAAGCCGCTGATTGAGTATGCTGCCGGAGCCAGGAAGCTCGCAGCTACCGCCAGCAGCACGGCCAAAGGCAGCGTAAAAATCAAATGAAACTGAGAATATGTCATGCCGTAAATATTGGGTTTGCCTGACCGCCGCTTATTGGCAAATTACTGCTTGTGAAACGATGGCACAGGCTGTGCGGACTCTTATTGGCAATGATTATCCTGCTGGTGATCTTTCTTGCCGACAAGCCACCATTGCAGAAACTCTTCGCGCCACGACCGTTTCAGGTCGTCGTGCTCGACGCCGGCCACGGCGGCAAAGATCCGGGTGCTACCGCCAACGACTTGGTCGAAAAAAGACTAAACCTCGATCTCGCCCAGCGCCTGGCAGCCCGCTTACGTAGCCAGGGCATCAAGGTTATCATGACCCGTGAGGATGATACCTACTTAAACCTCGCCCAC
>CAZHRP010000182.1:0-3939 GCA_964535055.1 uncultured Chthoniobacteraceae bacterium | reverse complement strand
AGTGGTATCGAATCTTTCTTTTACGACCCCGATTACCCGAAGCAATTCCCGTCAATAATCGAAGCGATTGATTTACCGCCCCGACAGGCAACAGACAGTGAACTGCTGGCCGAGCACGTGCAACGGCAACTGATCCATGCAACCGGTGCCAGCGATCGCGGGATAAAAAATTTTCCTTACTATGTCGTGCGCAAATCCAAGGTGCCGGCAATTCTGGTCGAGGCTGGTTTCCTCAGCCACTCGCTGGAATCAAAGATGGTCGCCAATGGCGGTTACCGTCGGGTGCTTGCCGACGCGATCGCCGACGGAATCATGGACTTTCGTGGCTGGCAGCAGCAATCCAAACAACTCCTGGCACAGCGGCAAGCTACAGCCGATGAAAACATTCCCGAATACTAACATGTCGCCCGCAGCCAGAGCTGGATATTTTACCTTTCCTCAATATCCAGGCCAAAGCTGAGCGCAGTATGCCGGTACATACCGACGTCCTCTGGTGGAACTCCATCGCCATTGGCAGCGGCAACTAATGCTGGTATCGCCCACTCCTGAAGCTTATCCATCATCTGCTGCTGTCGCTGCTGCCGTTCTTCATCGGACACCTCGTACCAACCCGAAAATTCATCCGCTGATTCCTCTGCTGACGTCGTAGCCATGCTCAGCAGGCCAGAAATATTGTCCACCAATGGATGCTTGGCTGGCCCGGGAACCTGCTCCCAACAGCGCCGCGTGAATGCCTCAGTGGTCAAAAAATCTGCCTTACCTGCTCGTATCGCTACCCCCAGCAAGCGCTCGTAGCTGTCAGCATCTGACGCGTTGCTGGTCGCAGCCAACTCATCCATGTATAATTTAATCAGTAGATCGACGATATCCGGATCCGGCTCGGTCAGGGTGTAAAATACTTGTTGCTGAACAAAATTATCATGCTGCTTGACCAGCTGATGGTAACGCATTCCGGTAAGCAGATTAGCAAAGCTTTCACGCTGGGCATGATCGCCAGGCTCGAGCCGACCGATAGCTGCCGCCGCTTTTGACTTCAATTGCTCATGATTATTGGCCAAACCCTCTTCCACGCCTGAAATTTCCCCACGCAGAGCCTCCTTGATCAAACGGTCAGTGGCCGTGACCTGCTGGTAAATCCACCAACCTGCGACCGCAACAACCACGATACCTGCGATGATAAATCCAATCATTTTCATTGCTTGATCCTATAGCATTCCTTCGTCACCGATACGTTCCATCTCATAGATTTCCCAGGAATCGGGGGTAACATCCATCACCATCACTGCACGCCCGGGTTCGAGGAAAAAGAAGACCCCGCCCGAGTCGCTGGCCTCCCGCGGTGAATCAAAGCTGCCATCGAGCGTGCTGTAGATGTTCTTGCCGGTATAATCAGTCTTCTTGCCGCCAAGAAATACCAGGTGATGCCTGGAAAGTGCCGGCAGCAGCTTGCCTCCCCGCCGCTGCGAGCCGGTGTCCTTGCCGAAGGCCAGTTCCTGCGGGCGATCGGTCACCACGATGCCCCCCTTAAACCACGGGTAAGCAAAGGTGCCAAGTGGTCCACCCTGCATAGAGCGGATTTTCCATGCACCGGTAATCTCGGTCGCTTCCGGCAGCGCAGATAGCTTCGCCGCCAGTACCTCGCGGGCCAGCTGTACAGCCACCTTATCATGCTTGTCATTGCCCTCCGCAGGTACCTCAGCAAGTGCTTGTTCCAGGTGCAAACGCCAGTTTTCTATGCTGTCCTTTTCTTCGGGATGCGCATAATCCTGCCACCACGGAACGGTTTTGTAGAGCTTGGCATGTTCGGGAAAGTAGTCTTTGAGTTCCGCCGGCACTCCATTCTTGAAATACAGCCGCTCCGGCTCGATCGCCACTGGCGTAGTGCCATACCCCCAGTCCGTTGTTTGCCCTGTGTTCGAGGTATACTTGATGGCCAGCAATTTGCGAAACTTGTCAGTATGAAAAAAGACCATCTCTCCCTGGTCGCCGGAATCGCATTGCAGGATTACCACCGGCTGCCCCGGTACTGCCCAACTCGCATCGATCCGCCACATTCCTATCGATGGCTTGACCGGCTCAGCTTGCCACTCGCCGGTAGGGTGCGACCCCACCACATTACCGGCCATCGACTGCAGGGTCTCCGCGTCTTTGGAGATCTCGGAGAATGTGAGCAATAATCCTTCCGGACCACCATAGAATGGCCGCTCACCGGAGGGCTCAGGTTCATCCTCCGCATCCTGCGCAAAATGTAATTGCTCCAGCGGATAGCCAAAGTCGCTTGGCTGCCACGGGCCGGACTCATCTGCAGTTACCAGTGCGGTTGTGCAAGCGATACTTAAAATGGTGAGTGCATGGTATTTCATTATTCCTGCTCCAGCTTGATCGGCTCGTCCGAATAGTTGGTAATTATCATCGCCAGCGCTTCGATCGCCCGATCACGAAATCTCGTACTCACAAAAGCAACAGCATAAATCGGCAGGCTTTCACGTTCGGCCAAAATGACCATTCGGTAAGGATCGTTATTGAGGTTAGCGATGTGCATGGTAAGCCCAAAGTCTTTTGCCTCCTGCCAGTCCAACTGCTCGCGCGCCACTCAGCATCATTGAGATAGTGCGCCGCCTGCATCCGGAATTCCTCGCGGTCAGCAAATTTACTTTTGCTACCTACTGCGATCGCTTCAGAAATCACTTCGTAGCCGCCAATATTCCATCTCCGCTTACCATAAGTCATTAAAACATCCATGGAGACCAGCCGGGTGGCACCACTGTCAGACACAAACCGGCCCGGCATTAACACCCAGCCCGCATCCGGTACCTGGTACACTCTCGATGGCGGATGGTTACGCCCGGCCGCACCTGCCACGTGCACCACCCCAAAAACACCAAGTGCAACCACCACAGTTAATCCAATCCAGGTGAGATATGTCATAAGATCATTTTGAGTTTCCTGTTATCAACTATCAACCGAAATAATCACGTATAGCTTGATTTCAAGCCGCAAATTGTAACAATTTGTTCAAAAACAATTTTCTTTACCCATGCACACTTGCCGGATCTTCAAGCACAAGCAGGCTTTGATTGATGCACTCGAATCATTTCCGTTCATCAAGCCCGGTGCTTATTGCAAAGTCGATGGGGTCAAGAAGTTCCGGTTTTCAGGAATTACCGGGAGCATCACCGAGCTGGATACTGAGCGCGTAATCAAGCGTCGCGGCCACTATCTGCTCGACGACGGCACCCGCCTGTCGGTTAGAGGTAAAGCACTCGATTTGGGCCATGTGGTCAAACGCAACGGGGAACAACAGGCAACGTCCCTGCAACAAGTCGATACCGCACTCGGCATCTGTGAGTATTCTTATAACCAGGTGATCTACCGGCAAGTAGGAGGCAATGCACTCGAATTTCAGCCCCCGGCCGATCGCCTGCTATTGGAATATGTTATCGTCGGCTTTCATTTCTGGCTCGACGTCGTACGGCCGGACAGCCTCGGCACAGTCAGCCCGTAATTTCGAATGATTTTCAGCAGGATTACGTCATATTGTTTGTAATGTTATTTTTCAACGATCCAACTTCCCGGGCAGTTGTTTTGGTATTGGTTGCTATCGGCCTGCTATTACCTGTTGCTGTTGCCAGTGCAGCAGACCTCAGCCAGGTGCAACAAACCCTCAAAGATCAGGGCTACTACTTTGGCGAAGTCGATGGTCTGCAGGGCGCTGAAACCGTCGCCGCCATCAAGCGCTTCCAGATTCGCAACGGACTGGCTGTCACCGGCAAACTGAATGATGAAACAGTTGCAGCACTAAATTTGGACAGCGCCGACAATCGCCCCCAAACATCCCAGCCCCGGAATACTCTGGAGCCGCCCGCCCCCCAAAGGCCGGTTGCCCCTGCCAGGCAACCTCCTGCAACACCTCCGACTCAACAACCTGCCCCAACTCAG
>CAZHRP010000181.1:3854-5195 GCA_964535055.1 uncultured Chthoniobacteraceae bacterium | reverse complement strand
GTCCGGCAGCCGGGCTCGTTACTCGGAAGGGTGGCACCGCGGCTCGATGAGTTCGACCGCAACCTCGATAAGTCAGCTGCCCAGCACCGCGAAGAACTCGCCAGCTTACGCGGAACCCAAGGCGAGGAAGCCCGCCAGTTGCGCAACGAACTGATGCAACGGATGAACGAAACGACGACCTTCCAGAAAGCTCAGCTCGAAACATTTCAAAAAAATATCGCCGAGCTGCGCGAAGTGAATGACCGCCAGATCCAGGCAGTTCGTGAGACTCTCGAATGCAAGCTCGATGCGATGCGCCTCGATAATACCCGCAAGCTTGATGAAATGCGCCAGACCGTCGATGAAAAACTCCAGGGCACTCTCGAGAAACGCCTTGGCGAATCATTCAAGCAGGTCAGCGAACGCCTCGAAAAAGTACATACTGCCCTGGGTGAGATGAGTAACCTGGCCAGCGGCGTCGGCGACCTGAAAAAAGTCCTGACCAATGTAAAGACCCGCGGCACCTGGGGCGAAATCCAGCTTGGCAATATTCTCGAGTTGATCCTGACCCCGGAACAATACTCTGCCAACGTCGAAACCCGGCCAGGCTCCGGCGAACGGGTCGAATTCGCCGTGCGCATGCCCGGCAATAATAATACCGATGTGCTATGGCTGCCAATCGATGCCAAATTCCCCAAGGAAGATTATGAGCGATTGCTCGATGCGGTCGATCGCGCCAGCCCCGAAGATGTCGAGACCGCATCACGCCAGTTGGAACACAGTTTACGGGAGTCAGCGAAAACGATTAGTACCAAGTACATTAACCCGCCGGTCAGCACCGACTTCGCCGTGCTGTTCCTGCCGACCGAATCGCTCTACGCCGAAGTCTTGCGTAATCCCGGACTGAGCGAAGAATTGCAGCGCCGCTACCGCGTAACAGTGGCTGGTCCGACGACCCTGGCCGCCTTACTCAACAGCCTGCAGATGGGCTTTCGCACCCTCGCCATCCAGCAGCGTTCCAGCGAAGTCTGGAAAGTTCTCGGCGGGGTAAAAACCGAGTTCGGCAAGTTCGGAGGAGTCTTGGAAAAGGTGAAAAAGAAACTCGATGAAGCCAGCAACGTAGTGGATCAAGCCGGGGTCCGGCAACGCGCGGTGGCCCGCCAACTAAAAGATGTCGAAGCGATCCCGGGCCTCGAACACAATGACCAGCCAACACTCACCGGCGAGCCAGACCAGGAATGAAATTCCCTGTCAAACACAGTTGCCATTTATTACCGGCCGCGCTGGCATGCGCTATTGCCACCGCCTGTGTGCTGGCGGTTGGCCTGGGACTGGCGGCAGGCCGTTTGCTGCCCTGGGTCG
>CAZHRP010000181.1:0-3844 GCA_964535055.1 uncultured Chthoniobacteraceae bacterium | reverse complement strand
GCGGGAGGTAAAGCCATGGGACTGGGCGGCGATCAGCGTCTTTGCTTACTTCGCGTTACGCTCGTTTTTCTGGCTGGTTAGTGACACATCTTCATCATTACTGGTGGCCAATTCTTACAACCATGGTGATTTAGCAATCCATTTGACGATCATCAATCACCTGGCAAATGGAGCCAGCTTCTGGCCCGAGCATATTCTGATTGCCATGCCCAAAATGGCCTACCCGCTCGGCACCGACCTGTTGAATGCTCTATTGGTGCTGGCCGGCATGGATGTTCTTACTTCGTTGATTTGGGTCGGCCTCGTTTGTTCTGCAGTAACCTGCTATGCCCTGTGGCGCTGGGGTGGCGCTTTCGCGCTTGCCACCTTCCTGTTTATCGGTGGTTTTCAGGCAATTGCTATCACTACCGATTGGCAACTGGTCGATTTTATGAAAGAGACCCCCTGGAAGTCGCTGCCGCTGGCGATGTTCGTCACTCAGCGCGGCTTGCTGGTCGCTATTCCCATCGGTCTGATGCTGTTGCATTCATGGCGGGAACGCAGCCGCTCGAGCAATTTCAAAAAACCTCTGCCAATGTTTGCCGAGCTGATTCTGTATGCATCGCTGCCATTATTTCATCTACACACATTTCTGTTTATCAGTCTGTCGTTGGCTGCCTTGTTCCTGGTTTCTGCCTGGCGCGCACGCATCTATTTCCTGATCCTGGTTGGCGCTGCGCTACTGCCGGCTTCCCTGCTGGTCTTCCAGATTGTTGATTTCACCCACCAGGCTGATTCGCTGGCCTGGCAACCCGGGTGGCTTCAACAAGATGACAACCCGATTACATTCTGGCTCTGGAATTTCGGCTTGTGGCTGCCGCTGCTCGTGCTGGCTCCGGTAGCGCTCGCGATCCGGCTGTACTATTACGGTGATGATCCAACTGTGCGCAGCAACCTGGCGATCGCCGGAGTTTCTTTGATCGTTTTCATTAGCTGTATGTTCATCCGCTTCTCACCATGGGACTGGGATAATACGAAACTGATGATGTGGTCATTTCTGGCTGCTTCTGCGGTCATTCAATCAGCAGTCCTGGCCCCGCTACACCGACCCGCACAAATTGCCGTCTACCTGGTATTATTTTCAACCGGCGCTCTGACCCTTGCAGCAGGCCTCCAACCGCTCGAAAAATCCAATTCGATCGTCTCGAGTAAAGAACTGGATCTCACTGCTTCGCTTCTGCAGGATGTTCCTAATGATGCCCGCATCGCCGCCACCCCCGAGTGGAACCATCCCGCTGTTCTGCTCGGCTATAAATTAGCGCTCGGCTATGATGGACATCTCTGGAGCCACGGCTACGATTACTCAGATCAACGCAAGGCGCTCAATGCCCTGATGCACGGCAACCGGGACTGGCAACAGCATCTGAAATCCCTGCAGGCTACCCATATCCTGGTTGGTCCCCGCGAACAGCGTCTGTTCGGCAATCGCCCAAAGCCCTGGGCTGCAGAGGCCACGGTCATCGCCCGCCAGGCTGGTGCCGGAGTCATCTATGCGCTGCCTCAGTCAGATGACAACGATTGATATCACTGCTTGTCAGTTGCTTGACCAATCGGCTAACACTTATCCATGAAAACATTAACCGGATTCCGCGACTTCTATCCGGAAGAATATGCCCGGCGCGCCTACATCGAAAAAATCTGGCGACAGGTAGCACGTGCCTACGGGTTCCTCGAATACGACGGTCCGCCACTCGAGGAACTTGAGTTATTTACCCGCAAATCAGGAGCCGAAATTGTCGGCCAACTTTATAACTTTAGTGATAAAGGTGACCGCGAAGTGGCCTTGCGACCCGAGATGACTCCGACCCTCGCCCGCATGGCCGCAGCCCGCCAGCGGGACTACCGCAAGCCGATGCGTTGGTTCTCCATCCCGCAGGTGTTCCGTTACGAGCGTCCCCAAAAAGGCCGTTTGCGGGAACACTACCAGTTCAACTGCGATATCATCGGCGAAGCCAGCGAGGAAGCCGATATAGAGTTGGTCGCCCTCTTAATCGATACGTTACATGCTTTCGGACTGACCGCCGATGACTTTGTTGTGCGCGTCAGTGACCGTCGGTTCTGGACTGACTTTATGGATCGCCATGACGTACCCGAGGACGATCGTTACTCCGTCATGCAAGCTATCGATAAGTCAGAGCGCGAGTCACGCGAACAAACTGCAGCCAAACTGGGTCGCTTGGCAGATCCGGTTTTCGCGGTACTGGATGGCGAGGCTGATTGGCCGCCAGTCAGCCGCTTGCTCGCTGCTCTGGACTCCCGTGGCCTGGCCGGATACGCGGGCTGCGATCTTTCGATTGTGCGCGGCCTGGCTTATTACACAGGCATCGTATTTGAAGTATTTGACCGCACCGGGGACAATCGTGCTATCGCTGCCGGCGGCCGCTACGACTCACTGCTGGCTTCCCTGTGCGGCGTCGACCTGCCCGCTCTGGGATTTGGTATGGGTGATGTTGTTCTCGGTAATTTATTGCGCGAAACCACCCACACTGCCGGTCTAATGGAAAGTGCTGCGGCAGCCAGCCTGGCTCCTGATGTCCAACTGGTGATAGCCGATGAGCAATTCAGGTCGGCCGCCCAAAACTTTGCCCGCGAGTTGCGCTCAGCCGGACTCAGTGTCGTAGCCCCACTTGCGCCAGCTAAAGTGGGCAAGCAATTCCAGGCCGCCGAACTGGCTGGTGCCCGCTTCGCGGCAGTCATCGGCGCCGAATGGCCACAAGTCACTATCAAGCACCTGGCCAGCCGTGATGAGCGGCAATCCGAGGCTACCACCGCAGGAAAATTTATCTCAGACTGGAATTTCCAGTTGTCAGCGAGCAATTCCTGAATACAACGAACTACCCATGTCCCATTACCGTACCCACGACTGCAATTCCCTGACCCGTGCCGAGATTGGCAGCAAAGCCACGCTCTCAGGCTGGGTGGCTTCCTGCCGCGATCACGGCGGCGTCATTTTTATTGATCTACGCGACCGCGAGGGCTTGACCCAGGTTGTCTTCCGACCGGAGGAAAGCGAAGCCACTGCGGCCACTTCACACACGCTCCGCAATGAGGACGTGATCAAGGTCTCCGGTCGGGTCGCCGAACGCCTCGAAGGTACCGCTAACATCAAGCTGGCAACCGGTGAAATCGAGCTGGTTGCAGATTCGCTGACCATCCTCAACCGTTCCGAGGTTCCGCCATTTCCAATGGATGAAGACAGCGGCAACGAAGACTTGCGCCTGAGCCACCGCTACCTCGATATCCGCCGCCCTGCTATCTCCACTAATCTGAAGCTGCGCCATCGGGCCACCAAGGCAGTCCGCGACTTTTTTGACCAGCAAGGGTTTCTCGAAATCGAAACTCCCATCCTGTCAAAAAGCACGCCCGAAGGTGCACGTGACTTCCTGGTGCCCAGCCGGCTCAGCGCCGGTGCTTTCTATGCTTTGCCACAGGCCCCCCAGCAATACAAACAGCTGCTAATGGTCGCTGGGGTAGATAAGTATTTCCAAATTGCCAAATGCTTTCGTGACGAGGATTTGCGTGCCGACCGCCAGCCGGAGTTCACCCAGGTCGATGTCGAGGCATCGTTTACCTCGGTCGATGATATTATCAACCTGACCGAACGCATGCTGGCGCATGTCTTTGAATCTGCACTGGAACTCAAAATCCCTACCCCGTTCCCGCGCCTGACCTACCAGCAGGCGATGGACAAATATGGCTCGGACAAACCGGATACCCGCTTCGGCATCGAGATCCATGACGTCGGCGGGATCTTTGCCAGTTCAGAATTCAAAGTCTTCAAATCAGCCCTTGATAATGGCGGTGT
>CAZHRP010000180.1:0-5232 GCA_964535055.1 uncultured Chthoniobacteraceae bacterium | reverse complement strand
CAGCGCGAGGCACTTGTCTACGGCGTTGGGCTTGATCCGGGCTAGCCCAGTCGTGGGGTCTTTTGCGGTAATTTGCGGTGAATCCAAACGCTTTGGATAAGGCCGAAGCAAAACATTAACAGCAAGGCGAAAGTGCCTCCGTAGCTGATGAATGGTAAGGGCAGTCCGGTAATAGGAGTTACTGAAATAGTCATACCAATGTTCATTAAGACGTGAGTAAAAACAACCCCCGTAACACCGGCGACTAGCAGCACCCCTAGCCGATCGCGAGCGAAATAGCCGACGAATAACATGCTGAGTAGCAGCAGTGCAAAAGTGCAGAGTAGAAAGAGAGCTCCGACAAAGCCGTGTTGTTCACCGATCACGGCAAAGATAAAATCATTGTGCACAATAGTACTTGGCAGAAAGCCCAGTTCGTTAAGCGTGTTTGGAGCCTTAAAGCCTTTACCATCCCAGCCACCGGAGCCAATAGCAGTAAGCGACTGATTAATCGTCCAGGCATCACCTTGCGGATCAAGGTCAGGATTCAGGAAAGTAGTGATGCGCGCCTGCTGGTAATCCTGTAATCCGAAATAGTAGACCAATGGCAGGATTAATGCGCCCAACAGGATCAGCAATAGGATGTAGCGTAGCTGAATTCCCCCCAGGAATAGCATGATCATAAAAACCGGTACCCATACGATGGCCGATCCCAGATCAGGCTGCAATACAATGAGCATGCAGGGGATTGCAACGACGGTGCCACAAATCAGGATCCGCAAGGTCGGGTGCAGCGTGATCAGCTTAGAAAGAACCAAAGCCATCACCAGGATACCACCCATCAGGGCCATTTGTGACGGCTGAAAATTAAGCGGTCCAATCTCGATCCAGCTTCTGGCGCCACCTGCGACTTTGCCAAAAAATTTGGTCAGTACCAGCAATACCAGACCCGAGAGGTAGATGGGAATAGCAGCCCAAATGACATACTTATAATTAATCAGTGAGGTGGCAAAAAAAACAATGGTACCAATGCCTATCCAAACGCCCTGTTTGCGCCAGGCATTTACCAGGTAGTCTGCTTCACGCATCCAGGTGGCACTGTAAATAGCATACAAACCGAATGCCAGCAGTAGATACATGAGTATTACCAGTAGCCAGTTCATGCCTGCCAGCTTTTTTAATAAAGGTGCCATATACTAACTAAGATAGAACAGTTTCTGGAGTTGGTTGCAAGAATGCTCGTTAAATTACCCGGTAATGTTACCTGTTTCACCATCTTCGGCGTATGCTGGCGGCAGCAACATCATCACCCGGGTGCGACCATAGGTCTTATCTCTCAGGACGGTCCAGTTTTGCAGTTCCGGCAGCTCTTTGGAAGAGCTGGAGCATTCAAGGATCAGGATGCCAGGCTGAGTCAGGATGCGTGCGACCCCTTCTCCACTGAGTAAGGCGCAGATACGTTCGTCACTCCCGGAACCTTTGGCATACGGTGGATCGGCAAATATCAGATGATACTTTTTCCCCTCCGCGATCAACTTTTTGATAAAGGAATGTACAGTGCAGTGAAAAATGCGGCTATTGCCGCTCAGTCCAGTCGTTTTCAGGTTGTGCTCGATGCAATCGACTGCGCGTTGATCAGAATCGACAAAATCGGCAACTGCGGCTCCGCGTGACAGAGCTTCTATACCGAGTGCTCCGCTACCGGCAAACAAGTCAGCCACGTGCGCACTATTCACTTCACTGTACAAACTGTCAAAAATGGCTGCTCGCACTTTATCCATTGTCGGGCGCACATCCAACCCTTTGGGAACTACCAATGGCATTCGTCCTGCGCAACCGGCGACTACCCGCATGATCAATCACCAAAGAAGTTTTCCAGCAAGTTTTTAACCTTATTTTCCAAGCCTTGTCCGATCAGGCGTTCGAGGACATTAGATTTGGGTTTGCTGACAGTTCCATCAATTTTGAAATTTAAAAACTTATAACCATCTTCATTGGAGTCCCGCATGTTATCTTTGGCAAAATCAGGCAACCGTTTGCGTATTTTAGCGTGCAGATGAAGTTTGGCATCGAGGTCCAACTGTCCATCACTTTCTATTTTACCGGCTGCAGTCACCTTCATATTACTGGAACGGATCACCAGGTCATCCACTTGGGTAACGCCATTGATTATTTGTGCATTAGCGTGGGCTTGCTTTATATCAAAGTGGACCAATTCATCGATCTGTAATGCCTGGCCCAGTGTCTGCAAAATTTCAATCTGGCTCATCGAGCCATCGTGGATTTCGAGATGTGCCCGGCCATTGGCAGATTCCCAGTTATCGACCTGGCCGTGTACCAGCAAGTCGGCATTGAGTGTTCCACTCAGGCGGTCACGCGGCAAGCCGCTGAAATCCATAATACCAACTATATCGGTACCTTCAATCTTGACTTCTGATTCGTACAGGATTGGGGCTTGATCAATTAACAACTTAAGCCTGCCATTGACTTTGCCACCTTCGAGCTCTGCAGTCATCTCGGCCAGTTCTATGGATTCGGAAGTTTGGCTATACCGGGAGTGTAAATTTTCAAATTGCAGTACGTTTCTGTAGTTTACCTTTGCAACCGTAATTTCTCCCTTACTGTGAAAGTTCGGTTCTAGGTTGCTGACCAGCATAAGGTTTTCACAATGGACGAGTCGATCGCCTGAAGCGGTGAAGTAGCTCAGTGAACCATCACTAACTCGAACCTGCTTGATTTCGACTTGCCACGGCTGCTGTCGTGGTTCGGCTGTAGTTTGGAGATTGTTCTCAGGCAGCTGTGCTGGAGGTGTCGAAACAACCTCCTCCTGCTGGTTGTTGGCAGCGGGGCTGTTATCGGAGGAGTCGATCGAGCTATCGCTGTCTGCCAGTGAGACTTTGGGCTGAGCAATTTCAATGTCGCTGACGATCAAGCGACGATCCAGCAGAGGCAACGTTTTACAATGCAGGCGAACCTTGTTGATCGTTGCGCTGGTGCCATTTTGATCCTTGAGTAACACACCATTCAAGGTTATTCCACCCCATGGCGTGTATCCGCAGCGGTTGATATTGGCCTCGACACCCAGGGTATCGTAAAAAGCTGCTTGTAGCCGCTGTTTTACACCATCTGATTGTAAGTATAGATTGATACCAACAATGACGACCGCCAGCAACAGGATGATAGATCCCAATGCTACCCCCAACACTCGTAACACTATGCTTCTTGAAAATTTAAACACGCGCGTATTTCATCAACAGTATGAATCCACGCACAAGGTAAATCGAGGTAGATGGAATTGCCAATCATAACTCTTCTTCATATTTTACAACTATGCATGACGTAGACCCGTCAGCTGAGAGTTCGCCGCAAACCGAGGATTGCCCGCATTGCGGAATGTTGATCGATGTCAGCGAACAGCGAGCGTACGCACGTGTCCATTGCCCGTCGTGCGGTGGTGCCATGCATGTGCGCCGGAGATTTAATAATTTTGAAATTATTGACATAGTTGGTGAGGGCGGTATGGGGACGGTTTATCAGGCAAGCGATACCGTTTTGTCCCGGCAGGTAGCCTTGAAAGTATTGCGGGAAGAATTTGGTGACGATGAAGATACGATCAAGGAACTGGCACGCGAGGCACGACTGACGGCGTCGATCAGTCATCCGCATGTAGTAAAAGTATTCAGCTTTGGCCAGCAACACGGCCAGTATTACATTGCCATGGAACTGGTCGAGAAAGGCAGCCTGGATATGCTGATGGGAATCCAGGATAAAATAGCCGAAGTGCAGGTCCTGAATATTGGTATACAGATAGCCCAAGGCTTGGATGCGGCGCATGATAAAGGCCTGATTCATTGTGATGTAAAGCCTGGCAATATTCTGTTTGCCAACCAGAGAACCGCCAAAATAGTCGATTTTGGGCTCGCAGTGCTGCAAGAGCATCAGGCTGAACAAAAAGATGAAATATGGGGAACACCGTTTTATGTGCCACCAGAACGGCTTAACAAAGAGCGCGAGGATTTCCGCAGTGATATTTACAGTTTGGGCGGTACGTTATTTCATGCGCTGGCGGGCAGGCCACCATTTGATGCAGAAAATGCGTCGCTGGTCGCATTAAAGCACCTGAAGAGCAAAGCCGTCAGTCTGCAGTCCTTTGCGCCTGATGTTTCCAGTGAGACATCTTATGTCATCAACCGGATGTTACAAAAGGAACCTAAGGATCGCTATGACTCCTACAATGAACTCATCGAGCACTTGACGTATGCCCGTGAGCAGTTGATGGCCAAGGTTTCGACTGGACGGACTCGCCGCCAGAAACTTGCGGAGAAGACCGATCAGAGCAGCTTGGTAGGTGGCATCGTAACACTAATTATGATAATCGGGCTGATTATCGTGGGGATTCTTGTTTTCACACGCTCGGATGAGGAACCAATAGTAGCGCCTGAGCCGCCCCAAGAGGAGATCGTGTATCAGGCTGATGCTGATGTAGAGGCCATAGTAAATGATGCCCGGACGCAGATGGCAAATGGCGAGTATGCGGAAGCACTGGCTACCCTTGAACTCGCCGGAAAGCTGACGACTATCAGGCAGCCGATCAAAAACTGGTACATACTCAGCCGCGGTACAGCCAATCTGCTTGCCGGCAACCTTGAGCAGGCACACGAAGATTTTGAGTTACTGGCCAACGCGGACTTGTACTCGCGTGATCCTTCTGAAATAGCTCTGGCTAACTTTTTTAAAGAGACTGGCAGGCTGCTAGCCAATGACCGGCCGATTGTGGCTAATATTGTCAATTTATATTCGACGGAAAACTACGAAGCTCTGGCAATATTTTTATTTGGCATGAAAGACTGGCACCTGGGCGAGTTTGCCGCTGCCGAGAAGATCTTCAGGACTTTTACTGCAGCCGATCCGCTGCCGCCGCATGACTGGATTGCTGAGTTTCGCCAGCTGGCCGGAGAAATGGCTGACGACTATGCTGCCTATGCCAGGGTCAAAGAGGCTTCGGCAATCAAAGAAGCGAGTCGGCCACAGCTTGGCGGTTTGGTAGCGCAAGTGCGTGAGGTTCGCACTAACCTTACGACTGGAGAGCGATTACTGCCAGTGTTGCAGGAATTGGAAGATGAACTGCAACAACGCATCGAGAACTTTGGCAAGGTAATCGTCGTTGCAGACAACGATGAGAATGTGCCAGCGGAAGTCGAAGTTGTAGCACCGCCAGTTACAACGTCAATTTCCACTCCGGATCCAGCGGTA
>CAZHRP010000179.1:0-5257 GCA_964535055.1 uncultured Chthoniobacteraceae bacterium | reverse complement strand
AAAGCGACCCCGAAGCCGACCCCGAAAGCGACCCCGAAAGCGACTCCGAAAGCGACTCCGAAAGCGACCCCGAAGCCGACCCCGAAAGCGACTCCGAAAGCGACTGGTGTGGATGCAGCAGGCAGCAGTGCGGGCGCACGTGCCAGTAGTGCCAGTGCAGCAGATGTTGGATGGTATTATGATTTGATCCATGACCGATTTTTCAGTCAGTGGGATCAGCCGACCTCAATTTTTGAGAATCGCAGTGATTTTTATGCCATAGTCAAGCTCACGATTCAAAGGGATGGGACGATCAGCAATGCAGTTATCACCCGTAAATCCGGCAATGTTGTGATGGACCAATCTGTGTTGGCAGCGTTGCAGCGAGTGCGAAAAATTGACCCATTACCTGCCGGTATTGGTCGATCACCGTTCGAGATTCAGATTAAGTTTGAGCTAGACTAATCTGATTGTGCGTCGGGGGTTGCTCTGCCCATCCAGAAAGGTGTCACTAAAAACCAGGCTACAGTTGCCAGCAGTAGTAGTGATTTCATACTTGGCAGTTCTAGTGTGCCACTCATGAAAGCAATGGGTGCCGCGACGATCACGAGCAGTGAGATGTACGAGAGTATGGACAGGATTATCCTCATGCACTTGCTCCCCGCTGATAGATTTTACTGAGTACTATATACAATGCGGCGGCTACAAACCAGCCTGGCAGGCTGACAAAGTAAATGCCCATCTTACCAGAAAGAGCGAGCCAACTGCAAATGGAACAAACAGTCACCCAAGTCACCAGTGGTACCCAGTAAAAGTTGATGCCCTTATATTCGGCATAGTTCTTTCGCAGCCCCAGTTTTTCCATGAGCCAGAAGTCGACAAATATGATAGCTCCCATTGGCATGAGAATCATTCCGTAGATAGCGACAAAACCAAGCAATTTCATGGCAATCGCAGGGAACATGCCAGCCAATGTGGCTATTGCCCCGGTGGCCAGAGTTACCTTAAACCGTGAAACCTTTGGCATTATTGCCTGGAAGGCCAGGCCGGCGCGGTAGATGGTCGGGTTAGCTGTAGTCCAGCCTGCTATGATCACACAGATGAGCCCGGCTGTGCCACAAGCTGCCTGGGCCATCGGACCGGGCAGGACGCCGGTATTCTCCGGTGTTAGTTTCAGTTGCAATGCATAGAGGACTGATGCGCTGAGCCACGCCATGAAGTGGCCGACGTACATGCCGGCAGCGGACGCTATGCTATACCATGACTTTTTGGCAAACCGAAAGACCGATAAGTCTGACATTCCGACGTGCATTGCCATATTGCAAAACCAGGCAAAGAATGTGACGTGCCAGAAGGTGAATTTGACTTGCCCCGGGAGCGGGTCACCGCCAGTCCAGATTTCTGTGGCGAGGCCCCAAAGCCCGCCCATTTCAGACAGGCTGGCATCACTGGCGTCCATAAATTGCCGGATGCCGACGATTCCGAAAGCCAGAAATACCAATACCATCCAGGGCGAAGCAATATTGGCAAACCTGGCCACCATCCGGTAACCAAAAGCAGCCACAATCGAGATGACTGCTCCTACCCCAATGACCCCCAGCACCCAGCCTGTGCTATTTGGTGCCAGGTCGTTGAGTTCAGGCATTGGATAATTGAACCAGACGCCAACTGCAGTTGCGGATACCGTTATCATGGCGCCAGCCAGGAAACAGAACATGATACCATTGGCCAGGTTGTAGAGGATGACCATGTGCTTGCCGCAGATCTTTTCCAATTGGTAGTACAGGGTCAGGCGTGCGCGCACGGCAATCGGGGCACACAATAACATCCAGCTCAGTACTGCTAAAAAGTTGCCGAACAAGAGGCCAACGATGACGTCAAATGCCCCGACCCCTGCTGCGACAAACAACGGGCCAATCATTAGCTCGGTTCCAGCGCAATGTTCACCAGCGTACTGACCGATAAAGTTTTTAAATCCCAAGCGCGCCTTCGGGGGCACTGGATCGCGCTCGAATTCCACTCCCTGCTGTGGTTTGGCTGTAGCGTTGGACATTCTACTGGTGAGGTAGTAGCCAGAACTCCACTATGGCTGCACGACTAGCCACTGAGTTCAGGCGGGTAAGGTTGGGGGAGAAAATTTGCAACTCGGGCAGTTTTTGCCAAGGCCGCTGAATTTGGCAAGTAAAAATCTAATTAGAAGGCTGCTTGGCGAATGCTAGTTCCTGATCTAAAGGTGATTGACATACTTTTTGATTTGGGCAGTCACTGATAATGGCTGACCTTGGGCAGCAGGCTCGTGCACACCCGATTGCACCCCTATTCAATTAGAAGCAACTGCAGGCGCAGCTCTATTCGTTCCTCTAGTATGAGTAACAATCTCAACAACCACACAAATCGGGTAGTTATTGTAGGCGGAGGTTTCGGCGGAATTGCCGCGGCCAAACGGCTCAAAAAAACTCCCGCTGATATCACTTTAATTGACAAGCAGAACCATCATCTGTTTCAGCCCCTACTGTATCAGGTTGCTACTGCTGCACTCAACCCTGCTGACATAGCAGCACCTATCAGAAAGATATTTCGCAAACAGAAAAATCTTGCAGTAGCCCTGGGAGAAGTTGAGCAGGTTAATCTATTTGACCAGGAAGTGGTCATCGGAGGCCACTCGGTTCCTTATGACTACCTGGTTTTGGCTGCAGGTGCCGGACATTCCTATTTTGGCAATGATAGTTGGAGCGGATTAGCTCCCGGCTTGAAAACAGTCAATGACGCAACCGAAATCCGCAGACGCTTCCTCCTGGCGTTTGAGGAAGCGGAACTGGAGACTGATGAGCAGGCACGCGAAGCCTGCCTGACTTTTGTGGTGGTGGGTGCCGGGCCGACCGGTTGTGAGTTGGCCGGCACCATGGCTGAGATTGCCCACGACACCATCCCCTCAGACTTTCGCAATGTCGACACTAAGACTGCTCGCATCATCCTGATAGAAGGTTCAGACCGCGTGTTACCGGGAATGGCCAAAGAGTCTTCTGCAGAAGCGCACAGGCAGTTGGAGGAACTTGGGGTTGAAATAATTCTTAACCAACTGGTTACCGATATTCAAAGCGATGGGGTTATCTGTGGAGGTGAACACATTCCTGCCCGTTGCGTTTTGTGGGCGGCAGGTGTTCAAGCAGCTTCTGTTGGTAAGTCACTGGGAGTTGAGCAAGATCGTGCCGGGAGAATTAAGGTTGGAGATGATCTGAGCATTCCAGGGCATCCTAATGTATTCGTAATAGGGGATCAGGCAGCAGCTGTTTGCGCCAAATCAGGTAAACCGGTTCCAGGGGTCGCTCAAGGGGCCTTACAGGGCGGCAACTATGTCGGCAATATTATTGACCGTGAAATTAATGCCACTCTGAGTGGCAAGCCAAAACAGCAACGCAAACCGTTCACTTATTTTGATAAAGGAAGTTTGGCCACCATCGGCAAGCATCGTGCTGTCGCTGAAGTCATGGGTTTCAAGTTTTCGGGATTTCTGGCCTGGTTGCTTTGGGCAGGCGTCCACATCATGTTTCTGGTCAACTTTAGAAATAAAGTGTGGGTAGGCCTTAACTGGGCCGTGACCTACTTCTTTGGTGACCGCGGAGCGCGTCTTATTACCGGTAAAAGCAGGCTGAACCTCAAGCAACCTCCAACTTACAAGAGCACTCGTGATTCCAGCCAGCAGGCAGTAAGGTGTAAGTGAACTCCACTCACTCAAGTCACGATTTGAGACACAAAATATCCCGACACACGAGAATTGTGTCTGCGTCATTCATGGGTTGATTGCGCAACTCCTGATTTTGGGACATATTTGGGCATGAAAATTATTTTGGCATTCTTGATAGCAGGAGTTGCTGTGGGACAGGCATTGGCATTAACCATTCAGGAGGCTATGCAACAAGGATTAAGATCCATGCAGGCTGGAGATTATGCTGCTGCCCGTGCGAACTTTGAGTTGGTCTTAAAGCATGACCCCAAACACCCGACTGCTCGTGCACTGCTGAGACAGGCTGAAATCGCAGCCCAGGAGCCGGTCATGGCGAGCAGTAAATTGCAGGGAGTGAAGCTGCCAGGAGTCAACTTCAAAGAGGCGTCGCTCAACAGTGTTTTTAAATACCTGGTTGATGCAACTAGCGCGGCCAGTGATGGCAAGGTAACTTTAAATATAGTTCCTGAATTAAGCCAGGAAGAGCTTAAGTCACGCCGGATCACACTGAACCTGGCAGGCAATGTGCCACTGATGGAAGTATTGCGGTATGTGGGCCGATTAGGGAATGTTGAGTTTCGCTCAGATCCACATGCCCTGATTGTAATCGATAAGCATAAAGCGACAGCCGAGCCAGCAGCGGAACCGGCATCAGGGCTTGGTAACTGAGTTATTTACGGTCTGTGACAGCACCAGCAAAAGTCGTGTTGATTACCGGCGGTGCTGGCGGACTGGCCCGGGGGCTGGTCCGGGAATTTAAGGCAGGTGGCTACGAAGTGCTGGCACCCGGGCATCAGGAACTGGATGTCTGTAATGGCAGGCGCTTACGTGAGTATATTTGCCACTTGGAGCGGCTTGATCTTCTCATAAACAATGCGGCAATTACCCGCGACTCGCTATTAGTTAAGAGTTTAGATGGTGACCTGGATGCGGTGTTGGATACCAACTTACGTGGCGCATTTTTATGTGCGTGTGCAGCGGCAGAAGTTATGCAAAGCAGGCAGCAGGGTCATATAGTTATGCTTGGATCGTACTCAGGAATTCATGGTAATGCCGGACAAACAGCTTATGCCGCAGCCAAATCAGCGCTGGCCGGACTGACTGGTAGCCTGGCCCGTGAGTTCGCTGCAGCTAACATCCGGGTCAACTGTGTGCTGCCGGGATTCATGACTACCCCGATGACCGATCGCCTCAGTGAAACGGGACGACAGGCAATTACTGATGCACATTTGCTGAATTGCATGTCCACGCCTGCTGATGTGGCTAGATTCATACTATGCCTGCAACAAATGCCGGCAGTTAGCGGTCAGGTATTCAACCTCGATAGCAGGCCGCGAAAGTGGACATGAAAATACTCTTTTTGAATTGTACTGGTGACGCAGGAAAGTTATTTAGTAACTCCATGACCACACTCCGACACCTCAGCCTGCTAGCTTTTCTCCTCATTGCAGTCAACTTATTCACTGGTTGTAAGACGACCCGCACTTATGACTACACATATACTCCCTCACCAGTGATGCCAAAGAATCGGGGCCCTGTGGAATTTGTGGATAT
>CAZHRP010000178.1:0-5305 GCA_964535055.1 uncultured Chthoniobacteraceae bacterium | reverse complement strand
CCAGTCCTGCTTGTTGCCACCATTGGCGCGTGAGATAGCTGCGCGCTGAGCCTGCTCGGCCGCCTGCCACAGAGCAGCATCGGCAAGCACTGCGGCCCGCAAACGATCGGCCTGCGGGCTCCTGATATCCAGCCATCGGGCAGCCAGCAAAACTTCAACCGCACCCGCCGAGTCTCCCTGCAACGCCAACATCCGAGCATACTCGATCTGTGCCTGGTATTGCCACTCACAGCGTTCGGTAAAAGCCTGCAGCAATTCAGACGCTTCCCCAAAACGCTGTTGCAGCACCAGCAAACGATAATACGAATTTACCAGCATCCAACTGTCCGGCCACAATGCCAGAGCTTGTTGTAATTCCTCCTCCGCCTGCCGATAGTCCCGTTGTTGAATCAGCAGGCGCGAGCGGTAAACCGGTGCCAGCACTGCAACCGGATGCTCATGACTCAGGTCACGCAATACTTCCGAACCGAGGTCTAGTAATTCCAACGCCTCCTGGTGACGCTGCGGGTCAGCTGCAATAATTTTTCCCAGGTAAATCTGGTGCAGCAAATGACCGGAAGACTTACCACCAAGTTCCAGCAACAGCTCTTCCGCCGCATGAGTTTCCCCCACCTGCGCCAGGTTAGCGGCAGCCAACCCTGCCAGCCGCGGAGTATTCCTGCCATCACGGATCGTTTGTGCAATGAATTCCGGATAATCCCGCCAGTCATAGGCTTTCAAAAAAGTTCTTCCCCCAAGAAATACCAGCCACAGGGCAAGCACCACTAAGCCCGCTTGCTGCTGCCATCGACGCATGTCGTAAAGCAGCAAAACAATCCCAAAACTCAAACCTGCAAATGGCAGGTACATCCAGTGTTCGGCTACTAGAGCGTTGCTCGAGAATAACGGCGCTATAGCTGCGTATCCGATCACAACCCAGAGCACACAGAAGAACCGCAGGCGCCGGGTAGCACCTCCCTTTAACCCGACAATCAGCAAACCAAGCACCGCCACTACCGCTACAGCAAGCATACCAACAGGCTGTGCGATAGCCAATGCGCGCTCCATACTCAGCCGTAATGGCATCACAAACAGAATTGCATAGTCACCCACTGCCAGCCCAGTCTGATAAAACCTGGTTGCCAATTCTGCTACTCCGTCGTCTGATCGAGACACTGGCGCGCCTGGCAGTGACCGCAATAAGGAATAAAGTATGACCATCACCCCACTGAACAGCCATACTTGGATTTTACAGCGCAAGCTTGATTCTGAACGGATACCACCCTCGTAAATCACAAAAAGCAATAACCATAGCAACGCGGTCTCACGCGAACAAAGTGCCAGCAAACCACAACTAGCAGCTGCCATTCCTCCAAGTAGTTGCCAGCCACTACGCTGCCGCATAGTATACCGAGCCAATAACCAGGCAGAGAGAGCAAACAAAGCTGCCAGCGGATCCGCCCGGCCTGATACATAAGCAACCGCAGGATTATGCGCCGGATGCACCACCCAAATAAGAGCCGCTAGAAATGCCGGCAAGCTCGTCGATTGAGTCTGCCATGACTGCATAGCACTCCGCATCGTATCTTTCAGCAGAGCAACAAACAGCCGCCATAATAGCAACGCAGCCACACCATGGCTCAGAATACTGGTCAGGTGATACCCGGCAAACCATTCCCCCCACAGCAGGTAGTCCAGCATGTAAGACATGTTTTGCACCGGACGGTAGTAAGGGGCGATCAAATCCAGCCACAAAAAATGCCGGAAAACCTCAATCACAAATACCGGACTGCGAAACAATGGATTCTCACCAACCAAAAATCGGTCATCCCAGATCCTGTCCCCACCGACTGCCGGCAGATAGATCAGTAGTGGTATACCGATCAGTATCATGGCCGCCAGCCACTGCCTCCACCCATCGGGAATTTTTCGCACCTTCCGACCGATATTTGTTATCCAGGTTGCCATTGACACGCTCGAACGATCCACTTGCTCTCTGCCACCAACACTGCACAGAAGCAACACCAGATCCCATAACAAAAAAACGCGCCCCGACAAAATACATTGCCGAGGCGCGATTATTATATAACTCAGTATTATCCGTTAGGGAGTAGATACCGCATACGGTGACCAGAAGTCTTCAGTAGTAACTTCGTCCATCGCCGCTGGGATTTCTACAGAAGGTAGCTCATCGCTGGCGTTGAATGTGATAGTCACATCGCCGTTCAAGCGTGCAATATTATCAGTACCTGACGCATTCAACAATGTCGTGTACAGATTAGTACCTGGTTTGAGGTAAGGAGCAAGCACTTCAGCATCAAACGGATCAACGAATGACTCGTCATTTTCGATCATGTACTGATCTTTAGCAGCATCAATCAGACGCAGCTCATTGACGATTGTAGTTGCCTGACTCCGTAAGCGAGCACGCAGGAAGCTGGGAACTGCAATCGCAGCCAGCAATGCAATAATCGCTACAACGATCATGATTTCAACCAGTGTGAAACCACCTTTCTTGCTATGGAATTTATGTAACATAATATTATTTTCTATTTGGTTATTATTATTTCAGTGATCTGCTAACACTCATTAACAGTTCATGCTAATTTATAGAGCATCAGGCAGGCCAAAGTCGAGAAAATTATCGAGTTTTTATAGTTTCTATAGTTAATTCCGGTGTTATCAACCTCTTACGCAATACTTTTTTTTAGTACTTAAAGGCAAACCCCTTAACCTTTTTTTAGATACAATGCCGATGGATGCAGAAATTTCCCGCCTGAATCCATTTTTTTGCAGAATTAGCGGACACCAGCAGCTGTCCGTCCTGACTCTCATTCTTGCAAGTCATTCCTGACACACATGCTAGGGTATTATCTGCCAGAAACTGGCAGGATCCACTCAAACTGGCAGCACGACTATAGGTTAGGCACCGCATTGACAGCTACAGGGTACGGCGACCAGAAGTCCACATCAGTAACTTGTGCCATATCTGTAGGAATAGACACTCCCGGAATAGACGGGCTGTCACCATAATAGATGATCACATCGCCATTCATACGCAGCACCAGGTTATCATCCAAATCACTATATAAGCTGCTTCCGAGTTTAATGTAGGGACGCAGGTTACTTGCAGAAAAATTGGCAATGTAAGTATCATTCACGTCGATCAAATACTGGCTCTTGGCAGTATCGATTACCCGCAGCTCAGATAACACGGTTGAAGCTTGTGAACGCAGGCGTGCCCTGATAAAGCCGGGTATCGCAATCGCAGCCAGCAACGCAATAATGCCAACCACTATCATGATTTCAACCAGCGTGAAACCTGCTATCCGAGTATGTAATTTCTGACTCATCAGCATAAGTGCTTTTTACGAATTGGAGGGATAAGAATATTCTTTCTAATAAAAATACAGGATCACCACTAGCTGCTGTCAATACTTTTACAGGTTTAATTATTTATAATTTTAATAAGCCTGGTGTCCGGTTGCGCTTTCCACACCAGCGCAAAACCTGTTACTAAATACTGGTGACCAAAAAATCCGGACTACCTATTGACGTGGCAGAATTAAAACCTCTGGTATGGGTGTTTCTTGGCGTCTTGGTACTCAGGATTTATCCGGTTCTCGCTTATTCCAACTCCTACATGCTGGTTCCCGATACTGGAGATACTGCTTTTTATCAGGCCTGGGCAATGCGCATCCTGGGTGGTGAGTGGTCTGATGGTCAGGCCTTTTATGGGCTACCGGGGTACCCGTTTCTGCTTGCTGCAATCTACCAGATTTTCGGCCTCAATTTTCTAATCGTATCATTCCTCCAATTTTCGCTCGATGCCCTTAGCGGAGTGTTCATATTTTTGCTGGTGCGCTATGCGATCGGTGACTTTCGCAAGTATCCGCCAGCAATCAGGCAGAGCGTCCACGCGTGGCGGGCCGATCTGCTGCCGTATGCGGCGGTTGCTGGTTGGGCGCTATTCCAACCTTCGCAAGCATTTTCGCTGGTGCTGATGCCGACAGCCTGGACACTCTGCGTGTACTGGGGCATTATCCTGCTCCTGGCTATCTGGAACGGCATTATGACACCGCTTCGCAGTTTGCTGACTGGTCTCGGTATCGGAATCTCGGCGATGCTGGTAGCGACGATACTGGCACTGCTACCGCTCGTCACACTTGCCTGCTGGTGCTCAAAGTCATCATGGCGTAATAAACTACTGGTCGTACCGCTGCTGCTGGCCGGGGTACTTGCAGGCACCTCACCATGCTGGATCCACAACCGCCTGATTGCCGGCGAGCCAGTATTTCTTTCCGCTCACAGTGGCCTCAATTTGTACGTAGGTAATCATGAACAGAGCAATGGTTATCCGTCGGTACCGCGCGGGATGCGGGCATCCCAGGAAGGTATGCTTGAAGACTCGATTTTAATGGCTGAGGCAGCGACCGGCCGGGAACTCACTCGCGCCGAGGTATCAGCTTACTGGTCGGAAAAAGCAAATGCCTGGATGGCCGCCAACCCGGGAACCTGGCTCAAACTGCTGGGTGTCAAGTTCGCCAACTTCTGGAACGCATTCGAGTACGACGATCTCAGCGCGCTCATGATTATGCGTGACAACCACATCATTTTGCCCGGGCTAACCTTTTGGGTGACAGCACTACTCGGACTGCCCGGGCTAGTTCTGGCGCTGTGGCGGGGTAATTTTGCTGCCCGCCTGGTCGCCGGTGGAGTGCTGGCCCACCTGCTGGTTTTGCTGCCAGTATTTATAACCGAACGCTACCGGCTGCCAGCAGCCCCAGGCCTGATTGTGCTGGCCAGTTACTTTCTGGTAACCGTTACAGCGACAATCAAATCAAGCAAGTGGCTGCAGCTTAGCATCTGCAGCAGCCTGCTGGCGGTGGCAGGCTTCTTCGTTTTTCAGCCACGCGACCCCGCCTTGTCCAACCACGATTTACATAATTCCGGGCGCGCCGCTCTCGCGGCCGGTAAACTTGCCCTGGCAGAAGAAAAATTAGAACAGGCAGCAGCAGTCAGTCCCAATAATGCTGAGATCCAGTTTACCTTAGGCAATCTGCGTTTAGCGTTAGACGATCGTCACGCCGCCAAGCTGCACTACCGTCGCACCCTCGAGCTTGACCAGCGCCATGACCGGGCCTGGAATAACCTGGCTATCCTTGCCATGCAGGAAGAACATTTTGATTTGGCTGAAAAATTTATCCGCAATTCGATTGCCCTGGCACCAGCCGATGCCAAGTCCTACTACCTGCTCGCTACTATTCTCGAACAGCTGGAACGCCCCGAAGAGGCGGTTGCCGCCGCCGCCAAAGCCGTCGCACTT
>CAZHRP010000177.1:0-5371 GCA_964535055.1 uncultured Chthoniobacteraceae bacterium | reverse complement strand
TCCAAGCACCTCACGCTGCGTCTCGCTACGAAGTTTGTGATTGATCCGGGCTAATGTCAGCCCTACCAAGGCGTATATCATCTACGATTACACGATTACTGATAATATTATTAGTAGTGGCGATAGTTTGACGTTAAATGCGTTGGTTGACTCCAATACCGATGGCGATTGGGAAGACAGCGGAGAGTGGGTGGTGCAAAACCAATCAGTTCCAAGTAACTTAACTGCTGGTACCTATACCAATATTACACCTGCATTTGATGGGCATGATTCCGTAACTTTGACTTGGGTGCGCCTGTTGCTGACCCGCAACGAAACAATTCCAGTCGGTGGTGAGGCTTGGACGGGTGAGGGCTCATTCACTGAAGGTGAGGTCGAAGATTTTAAATTTTACGTTGACTGGTGCCCGGGTCAGGGTTGTCCGCCACCGCCGGGACCTGATAACGATGATGATGATGTACCGGAAGACACACCACCTCCCGGTGATCGGGTTGGCTGGAACTGGGAGCCGATCAAATGCTTTGCCCTGGTAGTGCAGGGGGTCGACCACGGTAAGGATACCGCTGCCAAGGAAGCCGGTGACCAAATGGAGCGACTGCTGCGCACCCAGGGCTATGAAGTGAGTCGGCTGAATGGAACAAATGGTTCTGCTTCAGATGCCAGAATTGATGCCTGGGTGACCGATGTGGTCGGCAAAATCGTCTGCCAGGACAAGGTGCTAATCTACTTTATCGGCCACGGCCGCAAGGAGACTCCAGGCGGCTTAATCCGACTGCGCAAGAAAACGAAAAGCGATGAGGGGACTTATACGGGAGCCGAGCTGGCAGCGACCCTTGCCAAGATCATGCCCTGCGACGGTGAGCGCTGCGATACCCCCAATAAGTCCTGCGATGTCACTGTGATCATGGAGTCCTGCTATGCCGGCCAGTGGCTGGATATACTCAAAGGGCCCGGACGTCGGATCATTACCAGCTCCGAGGGCGATACCCCGTCGTACTTTGGTGAGGATGGTACCGGCGGAGCATACTCTGATTCTTATACCGAGTGTGCCAATCCGGCAGTCGCCGGCACGGTTGATTCCAGTGGCGACGGCAATGTGGATCCGGGCGAATTACACACCTGGGCCAATAACTCGATTGGTGACCCTTACGGCCAGCGCCAGAAACCGCAGGTCGATGACCAGACCTGCGATTGTGTTTGTCCGCCGACCTGGTGGGACTGCGTTTGCGACTTGAGCCCGGATGACCCATTTGTGCCGGTCTTTTTCCCGAGCTCAATCTTTGGTTTCGAGGGCCAGATTGGTCAGGGCTTTTCTGAATTTCCAAGCGGATTGGAAGTCCCAGATGCGACTCCTATCTATGATTTTGTGATTCTCGAAGAAGACCCTACTGGATGGAACTGGTCAGTGGAGATCAATCAAAGTTCTACGGAAGATGAATTATTTCCGATTACGAACCTGCAGGTATTCGTTCAGAATATCCCGCCCGGGGCCGAAGTGAACGTGCCACTATTCATTCTGTTTGGCGATATATCCCCGACAAGCCTGCAACTGATTGTCGATTTGAACAACAACAGCTTCATGCTCTTCGATACTCTAAATCCGACAGTACCAATTCTTGATGGACCGTGGAACCAGTTTGAAGACTTAATCGCGAATGACCCATCCCTGGAACCCATTAATGCCTACCGTGGCAATGTCGCTCCCGGACTCAAGAAGAGTGATCTGAAAATTGAGTCATTCGGGCAGGCTTTAAATAACGGTGCACCTACCGGATCGCCAAAATGGTTTAATCTGCAATGGTCGCCGGCTAGTGCTGATGCCGAGTACTTGATCCAGTTTTCATCCGATCCTAAGCTGGAAATCTGGTCGACTATTGGCTTCACAAATAGCACTTCCTTTACAGTGCTGTACGATCCTTTGTTTGATTACGGGTTCTATCGGGTTAGGCCACAGGAGGCAGGAACTGGTCTACCTTTTTAGTGCTTCCATTATCGATCCCCCTGCAAATCAAGAAAATCCTTACAGTGGAGCGTTTGGTAGAGAGCGGTAAAGCTAGCCAATTCCGCTTGTAACAAGGCGATTTGGATTTTAGACGTGTAACATGATCACGATAAATACTCGGCACAAATCTATTAGCGGACCCAATCGTTTTGAAATGTCCCATCCAATACTTCCCGGGTTAGTAGCCTTCTTGTTTTTGCTGCTGCTGGCTCCACCGGGCCATGCTTATTTCAATGGGGCAATAGTTGTCGACCGTCACTTTGAGCCGCATGGAGTAATGGAATTCGGAACGGCTGCCTCCGACAAGTTTTCTACCTATCAGGTAGCCGGAGCCAAAACGGAATTAATCTATGCCCTGCCTGAAGGCCGCAGCCGAGCCCAGCTCTTTGAGGAGCTCAAGCAGTCGCTGGTCGTTGATGGATACCACTTGAAGGCAGGCCATAAGGAACAGCCGGAATATCAAATCGAAGAGCGGCATTATACGCGTGCGGTAGATTTTCAGGGGACGCAGTATTTGCAGGAGACCAGGGACAGTTATGAACTTAAAGAGATCCCGGATCAAAGCGGTGGCTATTACCTGTCAGCGCTTAAGCACGACATCGATAAAGATGTTTATCTGGTAGCGACGTTCAGTAATGCGCGCAACTATGCCCACCTGACGATGGTAGAGGTTGCCCACCGTGTACCGCACGCTGCTCCGGCCCCGCCCACCGTTGAGACGCAAGTCTCTGTGACCGAAGAAGAGACCGTGACCGCAGCCGGTAGTACCACCAGGACGGTTCGCACCATGGTACTGACCAAAGAACGGATCCAGGTTGAAATTCAAAACAATGGATTCATTGACATCCATGGGATCGAATTTGATATCGATAGCGCGACCATTAAACCAATGTCATGGTCGGCCCTAGATGCGATGGGGCAATACCTGCAAATAGCGCCGCAGTATTCCTACTATGTCGTCGGTCATACTTCTGATACCGGCACCTTCGAACACAATATGAAACTCAGCCTCGCGCGGGCCAACTCTGTGATCCAGGCACTCGTCGAACGTTATGGAGTCAATCCGGCCAGGCTCACCGGGTACGGGGTGGGACCGGTGGCTCCGATCGAGTCCAATTACTCGGACCTTGGGCGTGCCCATAACCGGCGCGTTGTCCTAATCAGGCGACTACCGTCACAGTTCCAATAATCTTTAATTTTTCACCGGGAATTCACGCAGCTGCTTGAAGAAGACGTTGCCCTTATTATCGACCAGGATGTAGGCCGGGAAGTTTTCGACTTCGATCTTCCAGATGGCTGGTGATTGCTCCGGTCAGGAGCGACGCTTTGTTCACTGGCGTTGTGTTGCAGGCTCGAACCACCTCAAGTTGACATCCAAATCAGCATCGTAAGCATACTCGAAGTGGATGCTCCTGACTGGCCGCAAACCGGCAGGAATCAGGGAGAGAAGGGCAGCCGAAACACTGAGTGCGTCGAATCTGTCCGAGCGTTCCCGCAAATGCCGGACACAGGCACTCCCGGCAGCATCAGCCACGGCATCAGCTGCTCTTCGTAATTCGGTAACCTCCGAGTCGGTGAGTATCGCGCGATGAATTTCATAACCATCAGTTACTAGCGAGGGGTGCATTTTTCTTCAGCGAATAGCAACACTATGCCAACAGTGAGGTGTGTAAGGATTTGGCTCAACTACATTGATCGATGGGCTTACCATAGTTTCCACCACGGCTTATTTTCCAGCTGCTTCCAGGTAAAATCAGTTTTCCAGCTTTCGTCTTGAAGGTAATACTTGCGGAAGGCAGCCAAGACCTCTGCCTTAGATACAGCCCGATCAACTTGAAAATGCCTGTCGTCACGACCCTCACGATATTCTAAGGTGTAGGGATCGTCGTATTCTCCCGCAGCTTGCATATAAATCCGATCCGACTGGCTTAGGATTATGTACTCGCCACGCCCTTGATCGTCACGAAATGCCTCGATCAATTCCGCCTCGGTAACATTTTTACTGCTGATCTGCTGCGCCGTTTCAAGTCTCATAATCAATTCTTCTCGATCTGTGAGGTGTATCAACCGCTGTGCGCAGTACAGTGCATTATTTCACCAACTGGTTATCAATTTATTTTTAATAGCGCGATCAACTGCTCCCTAAGCTCATCGCTGAACCCACTCAGATCTTCTTCTTTCAGCATTCCGTTGCGGAGCATCAGATGCATAAAAAGAAACATTTTAGATCGAGAGTGACCGTCTAAGCAATCCTGCAAAATTTTCTTTTCTTTTTTCATTTCTTCGAAAGTGTCCCAAAACTGTGCGGTCGGGGTTCTCTCTGAATCGGTGAGAGTCTTCACTAAGTCTCGATTCTTTTCTTTAAGATATCTTTCTCTCAGAAACACGACCATGTTTCTGAATTGCTTCCAGTCAGACTCTTTCGGTTTCATATTCATTCTGCGTTAACGTCAAAGTGAGGCGCGCCGTTAGGCATTGCCACCGCTGCCTTGTTCTACAAATATTCGCGACATTCCTAGACGACACACTGGGATGTAGGATATCGACTCCATGAATGCTACAATTTCAGATTCCCTCATGGATTGGTTGTCCTCGGCTACTACAAACCTAGGCCGGTATTTCCTCCAGTTGTTGGACTTGAGGACTGTCAAGTCATGCCCCTCGCAATCAGTGGATAAAAAATCGATTTGTGTCGATGATTCCATCACGCCATCAAGAACCATACTTAATGGTTTGGTTTCTATCTCGATTACTGGATCTCCATCTTCAGCTTGCTCATCCTCTCCGAGAATTCTGGAATATGTGGCTTTCTTCAGGAACTTGACTTTCCCTTCGTTCTCGGAAATGCCCAGTTGCAATGTTCTGTCTCGTTTTCTGAATTTCCGCAGCAAACTATTGCCGTAAGGGTTTGGCTCAATATTGAGCCCTGACCACCCTCTCTTATAGAATAGGTAAGTGTTCGAGAAATTGAAAGGGTGATAGGCTCCTACATCAACATAGAATCCGGTCTTCTTGCTCATGAAATTGGAAAGGGCCAAATCCTCCCCAAACTGCGAGAAGCTAGTAGTTGCGTAACGCAATTCTAGCGGAGAGTGTCGCAGATAAAAACCTACTGACTGACCTACATATTTCTGGAATAAATTCATTATATTGTCGAGCGTTAAGCTGACCTACCCCTGACCAAAGAGCGAAGCATCTCTAAATGTAAAATGTCTGAAGTCAAAAGTCATAATCAACTTCTCAACAGGTCAGGGGTTAGAGTTCATCGTCTTTGGGCCTAAAGCTGGGTTACGGCCTGGGACATCTCATACAACGTATCAGGGCAAAAGTCTTGACCGTCTGGCCACTCGACGGTTCCCATAGATACTT
>CAZHRP010000176.1:0-5509 GCA_964535055.1 uncultured Chthoniobacteraceae bacterium | reverse complement strand
TCTGGAGATGATGCAGGAGATGGGGTTTTGCTCAGGAATTGAAAACTACTCCCGCCATCTGAGTGGTCGTGAACCGGGAACCAGACCATACACATTGCTGGACTTTCTACCAGCAGATCATTTGATGATTATTGATGAGTCACATGCATCGATTCCACAAATCGGCGGAATGTATGAAGGCGATCGTTCGCGGAAATCGGTACTGGTTGAGCATGGATTCCGTCTGCCTAGTGCTTTGGACAATCGGCCACTAAAGTTTTCCGAATTCATGGATCTGACAGGCCAACTGCTGTATGTCAGTGCTACTCCGGGACAATTTGAAATTAATAACAGCGTAGTGGGAAATGCCGGTTATAACCTGCCTGAAAAAGCTGCTGGCAAAACCTTCAGTGAACAGCGAGATCCCGTGATGCTGCCCGGTCAGGGGGGCGGCAAGCTGTTGCTCAAACGTCAAGATAATGAAGCGTGTGGGCAAGCGTTTGAGCCGGAACGTACGGGCAGTCCCTTGGTAGTGGAGCAGATAATTCGTCCGACCGGCCTGCTTGATCCCAAGATCACGCTGAAACCGCTTGCCCGCCAGATTGACGACACCATCGAACTATGTCGTGAGCGCATCGAAAGTCACGAGCGGGTGCTGATAACTACCCTGACTAAAAGAACGGCCGAGGATCTTACTGATTATTTGCGTGATGTAGGGTTAAAGGTGAGGTATTTGCACAGCGATGTTGACACGATTGAGCGTGTGGAAATTTTGCGAGCGCTGCGGGCAGCAGAGTTTGACATTCTGGTAGGTATCAACTTGCTGCGTGAAGGGCTTGATTTACCTGAAGTATCGCTTGTGTGTATTCTCGACGCTGACAAAGAAGGCTATTTGCGGTCGCAAACCTCCCTGATTCAGACCGCCGGGCGGGCAGCCCGGCACGTTAACGGCGAAGTTGTGTTATTTGCTGATACTGTTACACGGAGTATGCAGGCATTGATTAACATCTCAGAACATCGCCGCAGCAGGCAAATAGAGTACAATGAAAAACACGGCATAACTCCACAAAGCGTAAAGCGTGCGGTTCAGGAAAGCCTGCATACTATATTAAAGGCCAAGGAAATAGAGGCCAATGTAATCAGGGAGGATGGTGGTGACTTTGACGTTGTTGAAACTTTGCGTGAGTTGGAAGCTGAAATGCAGGAAGCAGCGGCCGCACTCGAATACGAACGTGCTGCCTTATTGCGAGATCAGATCAAAGAACTGAAAGCAGGTACCGGCATAGATAAGATTGAGCCTCGCAAGAAGCCGGTAAAATACCAAAAGCAGCGGGTCAAACGTGGCGGCAGGAAAAAGTCAGGCTAGCAGGTTAGATTCCTGTAGCTGGAGTAATAGCCTGTTGCATGGTTATTGCGTTTGGTAAGATGCCGAACCATAGCTCAAAAGACAGTACACCTTGGTGGACCAGCATCGACAGGCCATTGGCAGTACGAGCACCGGCGGCAGCTGCGTCTTCCAGTAATTGGGTTTTACCTGGCGAATACACAGTGTCATAAACCAGATGGTAGGCAGAAAGCAACGCCCTTGGCAGTGGGCTTGGATCTGTCCTTTTCATTCCCAAAGGGGTAGCATTAACAATTAAATCTACATTTGAAATTTCATTCTCGATGGCTTTTTCTTCCAACGGGATTGTGCGCAAAGCATCGCTTGGACCAGCCAGTTTATCGCTATGAAAGTGTTCTTTAAGTTGCAGCTGCAAGGCTTCCAGCTTTTCTGGTGAACGATTGGCCAGAACTAAACGCTCACAACGTTCAAGTGCACACTGAACGGCGATCGCTCTGCCTGCACCGCCACCCGCACCCAGGACCAACACTCGTAGATCACGAATATCCATGGAAAATTCCTGGCGGATGGCATTTACAAAGCCGGCACCATCAGTGCTGTAACCGAGGATCTTATTACTTTCGAATAGTAAAGTATTGACCGAATTGGCATTACGGGCTGTGCTGGATACTTCACTCGCTGAGCTGAGGGCCAACTCTTTGTGGGGGATCGTTACATTGATGCCAATGAATTGATGCTGTTTCATTAGGTCAACAGCATCGGTAAAGTCTGCCTCACCGATCTCGAATCTTGCATATCTTTGCGGTAAATTGAGCTCTTGCAGGGCTGCATTATGCATCTGTGGTGAAAGTGAATGGCTAACTGGATTGCCAATCACGCCCAGAGTAATTTTGGTTTCTGTTTCCTGCTTGACTTTGCTCCAGTTTCTCAAGTCTGAAATGGTGTAGGTGTTTTCCATGGATACGCTGACTTATTTGAGACTTTGGCGGCAGTTATTTGCTGCCTTTATTACTGGAAGTAGTGTCATAGCTGGAAGCGACGATGTTGCCACCGCAATTGCGGCCACCAAGGCGTGTTGGTAAGGGTGGTAGATCAAAGTAAACAGGCTTTATGAATAGCAGTGAAAGAGTTGAATTTTGATAGGCAACGATTAATACAGCGAATCCGAATACGCTGAGTACGGCGATTACGAAATTAAACAATAATCGCTGTATGGCATCCTGATCATGATTGAGCAGAGTAAGCTGTCGTAATGTAAATTCAAAATCGGCTATTGCTTCATATACAGCCGCGGATGGGGATGTCCGATCTTTTAGCAAAGTTTCGTACTTACCGGGCAATTGATCAATAATCATATCAGTATCTTTTTGCCTGATTAATGCATTAGTACCGATGGCAAACCTTTTCTCTTCGACCAAAAAAACCAGGACTGCTGCCGGTTGGTCATCCGGTAACCACTGACTGCTTAATATACGCGCAATATTTGCCGGAAATTCCTCACCTGAGAGATCAGGTAGAATAACTGCGTAGAGGCTGATTTGACTTTGGGTTGCAGTTCGCTCTAGTAGATCGACCAGCCTTTGTCGTTGAATGTTAGCGAAGTACTGCGGTTTATCAAGTAGCCGGTTCTCTGGCTTTTTCAGTTTCACAACTGATGTCATCTGCTGCTCTTCAAGCTCTAATGACTGTTGCAAATTCTCCGGTGCAGCACTGAGTTGACCGCACAGCAGTAATAGCAACAATGAGCGTATTAACCAGTAATTCATCGCGTGACTATGTGATAAGCAATCCACTTTATTTTAGCTTTTTGAGCAGGATGTTTTTCAGGTTGCGGATCGCTACTCGCGTGAATGCCCGGTACTTGCCAGCTTCTAATTTCGTAGAAATAATGTCTAAAATGCCCTGAAGGTCATCAGGTTGCAGTACCTCTTCGAGACCATATCCTGTGGAAATAGCCACCTGTTTAAGCTTGACGTCGACGCAAAAAAGAATGAGACAGTTTTCTTTACCCGATTTCGAAGCAGGAACGAAATTACAGCGATTTGCCAGGTAGAATATATATTCGTTCAAACTCCATTTCTTGTGCAAGGCCAGTACTACCAGGCTCAAGCGTATTTGCGGAAAGTGACATTCAAAACGACGAAACAGACGTTTGATCGAGTTTATCATGAACGGTGAGAGTGTACGCTCGGTTAAGTCTGTTACATAAGAGTCATACTTGGGTATAGAGCCGAAACGTTGGTCCAGCAATCCGTTGTGAAATCCGCAATGCGGGCAGGACTTTGCGTCAATGGGGACACTTCCAGCACAAGCGGGGCAGGTTAACTCTCTATTTTCTATCTTGGACTGCATGACTATTAGCACTCTCGGGAGCCAATCATATCTTGCAAATTAGCAATTTTCCATACTGGCAGACAGGATTAAAGGTGGCTAATATGTTTTAATGGATAGGTTAACATTATGGATTAGTGTGCCCTTGATATTAATAGTAGTAGCTGTAGCGATGGCTGCAATCTTTTTGCAGCCTAGTGAAGAGCAACAGGTGCTCCAGCAGCTCGAGCGATTTGAGCAGTATATTAAGGACGATTATATTTATGATTCCTATCAATTGATAGCTGCCCGGTTACAAAAAGTCAGTTTTGCTGGATACGAGGAATCGCTTGCCGACTATGGATTTGACGGAGATGTTGATATTGACTGGAAGGTGGCCATGTATACCGGCAGTGAAGTTACCAGCACCGGGAATGTGAAATTCGCTGATGGGAATGAAGATTTATTGACGTTAAATTTAGTTAGAGAAGGTGGTAGCTGGAAAATCTACTCATTGGTTTCCAGACGTGTCGGGTTGTTTATTAGGGAAAATGTTACCGGGGTCGAATCTGGTGAGGATTTAGCGGCCAATCAAAATGCCGTACTCCCCGATGAGGGCGAGCTCAAGAAGCTAGCTGTGGAAACAATTCAACGGTTTAATGAGGCAATTCAAATCGAATTTTTCGGGCCATTTTACCAACAAATCTCACAAGCTTGGCAGCAGCAGACTGCACCAGCAAAACTTCTGGCAGTCTTTGATCCATTTATCCAGAAGGAAGTCAGACTGCCTGGACTGAGACAAGCGGAGGTCACTTTTCTGAGAGAGCCAGAAATTAATGAATTCAACTTGTTGATATTAAACGGCACAATCAACAGTGAGCAGTACGGCTATGTGGTCTTTTTTGAGTCAAAATATGCTTTTGAAGCTGGTCAGTGGAAGCTATTTGGAATTGATATAAGCCATCGAGCCGAGTAAGTGGCAGGTGTTTCTTACAAGAGCTACTTAATTTCGATAGCAGTGCTGTTGATGGCTACCGGGTTGCCATTGTGCAGGATCTCCACGCGTTCCATGTTCATGATAGTGACTCTGAAATGTTGACCAAGGTAATTAAGCTCCTGATCATCAGGTTCCAGCCAGTCATCGTAGATGACTTCCTGAACGGGTAGCATTTTTATAACTTTCACCCAGGTTTTCTCAGTAGCTCTGATGGTAATACTATGCTCTGGGCCAGGCGGGAGTGGCGGAGCGCTTCCGTTAACGGGCAATGCGCGCATGATTGGCTTGTCATCCGGCAGGTCGGTTGTTTGAGGTTCTACAGCGCTGTCCTCCGGGACAGTATCGGCTGCTGCAGCAGTCGGTGATTGGATGTCGGGAGTACTGCTGTGGTTAACATCCGGTTGTTGACTGGAGACAGTCTCAGGCTGAGTAGTTGTACTTTCTGGTTTTGGGTAGATGCGTTCCCAACTAGTCTTAATGTAAAGTGCAGTGGCCACAATTACGACAGCCAGAGCACTAATTAGCAGCGTACCAAGCACTCTGGAGCCTTGCTTCTTAGCCGGCCTGGCAGCGCTTAAATCCGGTTTAGGATCGAACGTTAAAAACTGAAAATTTTCTGAAGAATCGGTTGCCTGAGTATCGAGGCGTTCAAGAAACGGCGTGGCATCCACACCAAGATAGCTGGCATACTTTTTTAAAAAGCCCCTCGCATAGACCAGTGAAGCAAAATTACTGTAATCATCGTTCTCCAGGTCATGCAATATTCGGGGGCGGATTTTTGTATCACGGGAGGCATCCTCGAGTTCAAGGTTTTTGCCGATTCGTGTTTCGCGTAATAATTCGCCTATGGACTCTCGCATATGTTAATGGTGTTCACT
>CAZHRP010000175.1:0-5523 GCA_964535055.1 uncultured Chthoniobacteraceae bacterium | reverse complement strand
GCTGTCGTAACCGTAGCCGTAGCTCATGATCAGCGCGCCGAGATTGGCGAAACCGAGGCCAAGGGTGCGGAAGATGTGGCTATTTTCGGCGATTTCCTTAGTCGGGTAGCTGGCATTGTCGACGAGGATTTCCTGGGCGGTAATAAAGATGCGGACTGCGGCCTTGAAGCGCTCGATGTCGAAGCTGCCATTGGTCTTTTTAAACTTCAGCAAATTTAGCGAGGCCAGGTTGCACGCGGTGTTATCGAGGAACAGGTACTCCGAGCACGGGTTGGTGGCGGTCTGGCGGGCGGTACCTTTGCAGGTATGCCAGTGGTGGATCGTGCTATCAAATTGCATCCCTGGATCGCCGCAAACGTGGGTACCTTCGGCAATTTTGCGTAGCAGTTCGCGGGCGTCCTTGGTTTCGCAATCAGATCCGTCGGTCACCTTGCGGGTCATCCACTCGCCGCCGTTCTCGGCAGCCTGCATGAACTCATCGGTGGCACGCACACTCAGGTTTTCGTTCTGGTACATCACCGAGCCGTAAGCTTCACCGTTGTAGCTGCCATCGTAGCCTTGCTCGATCAGCGCCCATGCCTTGCGTTCCTCGGTCGGTTTAGCCTCGATAAACTCTTCGATGTCGGGGTGGGAGGCATCGAGGATATTCATCTTGGCGGCACGGCGGGTCTTGCCGCCGCTCTTCACAACGTTGGCGATCTGGTCGTAAACTTTGAGGAATGATAGCGGCCCGCTCGGCTTGCCACCGCCGCTGAGTTTTTCACGGGTGCTGCGCAGCGTGCTCAAGTTCGTGCCGGTACCACTGCCGTACTTGAACAGCATCGCCTCGCTGTAAGCCAGGCGCATGATATCCTCCATGTTGTCGTCGACCTTCTGGATAAAGCAGGCGCTGGCTTGCGGGTATTCGTACTGCGTGTCAGCGCGGCGGGCGTGCCCGAGCTTTGGATCCCAGAACCAGTTGCCCAGTCCGGCATCCTTGCCGACACCATACTCCTGGTACAGCCCGACATTGAACCAGACCGGGCTGTTGAACGCGCCATGCTGGTGCAGGCATAGCCAAGTCAGCTCGTCATAGAATGTGGCGGCGTCATCGGTCGAAGCAAAATAACCATCACGCAGTCCCCAGTCGGTAATCGTGCGGGTCACCCGGTGGATTAGTTGGCGGATCGATGACTCGCGACCATTGGCATAGGGATCGGTGCCATTGGCAATATCGCCGTAGAAATATTTAGAGACCGCAATCTTAGTCGACAGCGCGCTCCATTGTGCCGGCGCCTCGACGTCCTCCTGCCGGAAGATCACCTTGCCGCTGTCGTCGGTGATCTCGGCCACCCGTTTATCCCACTCGATTTCGTCAAACGGGCTGCATTCGCCACTGCTAAAAGTCCGCTCAAAGTTCAGCCCACCCGAAGCTGCTCGTGAGCCGACAGCGTTCTTCCTGGGTTTTGCTTTTGTCTTCATTTTTCCATTCTTGCTACGCTTCGCATCATCTTTGAGTTGGATCATCTTAGTCTCCTTAATTGTATCACACGGGTTGTTCTATGCCTCTTAGTTATTCATGGCTATTCCCAAGTTCTTCACAAAAATACTATATGAAGTGTTTGCAAGATTAACGGCACTATATCTTGTGGTTCAAGAAAAAAATTCATTGAACTATTCTCGACAATTTCTGTTAGAATTAGAGCTTTCTCTGCAACTCGCTTGGCGCGTTGGAATTGTGCGGTGAGGTGATGTGGGGGCGAGGGAAAAATTTTTTTAACGTGAGGGCGCAAAGTTAGTTTTATAGCTATCTGTTTCTCTGCGGCCTAGCGTCCCTGCGCCTTTGCGTTGATATAATCGATTAGGATTAGGAGTACGATTACAATTACGATGTCTGGATTTATTCCGTACACCTTGTTTGTGCGGTTGAGTTATTCAGTCTTTAACTTCCGGCTTGATTATTTCATACTTTGATTTGATGCGTATTGATTTTCATTGTCACAGTTTGTTTTCTGCAGATGCGTCGAGCGATCCGGATCGGATGGTGGCGGCGGCGCGGGAGTGCGGGTTGGATGGGATAGCTATTACCGACCATGACAGTTGCGAGGCGGTCGAGTATTTTCGTGCGGTTGGTTTGATTACTGAGGATGGCCTGCCGGTCGACGGGTTTTTGATTATCCCGGGGGTGGAAGTGACTACTGCTGACGGGCACCTGTTATGCATCGGGTTTGAACTGCGCCAGATGTTCGACCGACCAGCGCGCGAAGTGTGTGAAGAAATTCATGCGCGTGGCGGTCTTGCGATTCCGGCCCATCCCTACGACCACTGGCGGGCGGGAATTCGCGAAGAAATTCTGGATGAGCTGCCGATTGATGCCTTGGAAGTTTTCAATGCGGCGGCTACCCGCAGCCAATACAATGCGCAGGCCAGGCAGTACGCGGAGCGGCGGGGCTTACCAATGACAGCCTCGAGTGACTCGCATTTGCTGGAGTCGATCGGCTGTTCGAGTACTGAAGTTGACGTGACGGAGACTAATGTGAACGGGGTTCTGGATGCGCTACGCAGTGGACGCACCCGCTTGCATGAAGAAGCGCTGGGTCTGGCCGGGATGGTGGCCAAGTCGCTGCACAACTTTGTGCGTTCCTCGCGAAACCGGCGGCTGGCAGAGTTGCGGCGGGTGATCGCGAATTCGAGTGGTTCAGGGCTTGCTGTTTGATGGTATTGCCTGCGATGATACAGCGATACTAATATGAGTTTCAAATGCCTTGTCTGTGATTTCGATGGCACCGTAGCCAATACTTTCGATCAGGCGGTCCGGATTTTCAATGATCTGGCGCTCGAGCATGGTTTCCGCCAGGTTCAGGAGAGCGAGCTGGAACGGGTTCGCGGGATGACCCTCGGGCAATTTTTGCGATTCGGGAAGATACCAAAAAGACGCCTGCCCGGGTTACTGATGGCCGGCCGCAGCAAACTGGCCGGCGAGGCTGATCTGATCCCGCCGATTGATGGCATGGCGGATGTGCTCGGCATTGTTCGCAGCCAATTGCCGGTAATCGGGATCCTGACATCAAACTCGGAGCATAATGTCAGGACATTTGCCAAGAGCCGTAGTATGAACTATTTCGATTTTGTCAGTTCGGTGCCAAAACTCAGCGGCAAGGCGAAGTATCTGAAAGCGATCATGATGACGTTTTCGCTAGCGCCCCATGAACTGCTGTTTATCGGCGATGAGTTGCGTGATATCAAAGCTGGCAAGAAAGCGCGGGTGCCAACCGGAGCGGTCACCTGGGGGTTCAATTCGAGCAAGCTGTTGAAGGCGGCTGCGCCCGACTATATCTTCGAGTCACCCTCCCAGTTGTTGGAAGTGCTGTGCCCGGAAAGCTAATCGTAAGACACCCCAAGCATGAGCCTGCTCCTGGTAGATATCAGTAACAGCTTTATCAAATATGCCATTGCCAGTGACGGGCGAGTCGCCGGTGCGGTCGAGCGTATGCCCACCAGTCAATTACTGCGCGGCGATGCCAGTGAACTACAGCAGGCCTGCCAAGGTCGGCATGTGTTTGCCTCTTCGGTGGTACCGGATGCCAGTCACCAGCTTCAGCAAATTGTTGCGATGCTTGGTGGCCGCCTGGATTTGCTGGATGCCGGGAGCGTTCGCGGACTGACGATCGACTATCCGGCTCCAGCTACGATTGGCCCGGACCGCCTGGCCAACGCGCTGGGTGCGCTTGCGGTTGTGGCCGCTCCCTGCGTCGTTGTCGATTTTGGCACTGCTGTGACCTTTGATATCATTAACCGGGAAAGTGCATACGTAGGCGGTATCATCGCTCCTGGTATTGCGGCGATGACTGACTACCTGCACGAGCACACTGCGCTGCTGCCGCGGATCGTGCCGCGCGAACCAGTCGAAGGATTTATCGGCAAGTCGACCGAGGAAGCGATGCAAATTGGCGTCGTGCATGGCTACCGTGGCATGGTAGCAGCATTGCTGGATGGGCTGGCCAACGAATTTGACTTAAACCGTGAGCTAGAGGTTATTGCGACCGGTGGGTATGCAGAGCTGATTGCCGGGAGGATCCCGCAGATTCAGAGAGTCGATCCGAACCTGACGCTGTCCGGGTTGCTGCGCTTTGCGATGCTGGTGACTAGTGAGCCAGTGAGCTAGTGAGTGGGATTCTTTTTTCCATCTTGTTTGCAGGATGAGTCGTTTTGATTAACAATAGTGACATGCAAGAACTAGAGAGTCCGGGAAGCCTGGTGATAGCCGGCAGAACATTTGGTTCGCGCCTGATGGTAGGCACCGGCAAGTTTTCTGCCAATGAAGTGATGCGTGAGGCGCTGGTCGCCAGCGGCACTGAAATCGTAACGGTCGCGTTGCGTCGCGCAGATTTGTCCGGTAACGATGATCCCTACGCCAACATTCTCGACTTCATTGACCCGGAACGATTCCTGGTGCTCCCCAACACCAGCGGTGCTATAGATGCCGTAGAAGCCGTGCGGCTGGCCAGGTTGGCCGCTGCCGCCGGCTTGCCGAAGTGGGTCAAGCTCGAGATCCACCCTGATCCGAATTACTTGTTGCCGGATCCGGTCGAGACATTGAAAGCGACGGAGCTACTGGTGCAGGATGGTTTTGTGGTGCTGCCATACATCAATGCCGATCCGGTGCTGGCCAAACGTCTACAGGATGCCGGGGCTGCTACCGTCATGCCGTTGGGTTCGCCGATTGGCAGTAACCGTGGTCTTGAGACCAGGGGGCAGATAGAAATCATTATCGACCAGGCAACCGTGCCGGTGGTAGTAGATGCCGGCCTGGGAGTGCCGAGTCATGCGGCCGAGGCAATGGAGCTTGGGGCCGATGCGGTGCTGGTCAACACAGCGATCGCAGTAGCTACGGATCCGGCAGCCATGGGCAGGGCATTTGCGATGGCAGTTACTGCCGGACGTCTGGCCTATGAGACTGGCATCGTCGGCAGTCGTAAGCTGGCCGACCCGACCAGTCCGCTGAAAGCATTTTTTTAATTGGGAGTCGGAAGCCAAATGCTGATTTATTATTTGCTCGCGCGGAGACACTGAGACGCAGAGGAGTTATTAACCACGAAGAGCACGAAGTAGGGGAAGAGTAGATTCGGCAAAGGCGGAACTTTTCCCTCCACTGACGAAGTAGGAGAACGCTAAGGCGCAGCGGGAGGTGAGTAGGGAGTAATCAGTGGTTAGCTTACAGTAAGAAACTGAGCAAAAGTTAGAAATTCTCAGCGTCTCAGCGCCTCTGCGGGAGATAACATTTCTCCGTGGTCTCTGTGTCTCCGTGCGAGGAAAAAAATCGATTATGATCACGATCAGGATTTTTCTTTGGCGGTCAAGTGCGTTGAAAAGATAAGGAAACAATGGCGCCTTTCTCTCCTGAAACCGGAATAAGATAACGGCTACTAACGAACGTAGCGACACCATCTCGCGCCGTGGCTACAACAAGTCTGGCGGTATCTGCCAGTGGTGGAGTTTGATCGCATGACCTGATGAGAGAAAAATCTCAGATCGGTTCTCCGG
>CAZHRP010000174.1:2273-5536 GCA_964535055.1 uncultured Chthoniobacteraceae bacterium | reverse complement strand
GTTTTGCTGCTGATCGACTTTTTCTGGAACATACCGCTCGAGGCTTTTTTGCGACGGGCCTTAACGGGGGCACGTTTGCCGGTGGCAGCGGTTGTCTGACCGCCTTCTACCACACTGGTAGGGAACAGTCCTGATTGCCTTAGCTGAGATACTGCCTCGTCATTGGAAGCGGCATCGATTGTACCTTGTTGCTCCTCACCTTTTGCATCGAGTGCGACGTAACTAAATTTTGCCATATTAAGATCCGGGGTATTGCTGGTGATTATGGTTATTACCTCAAAACATCATATTAGAGTAAGTATTGCTGTGTCGACTTCAAACTTAAGCAAGATCCATTCCCGATGTCCATAGCAATGTCATGTGATCTGTAAGGATCTACAATTCATTGAGCCTAAGCCAATATCTCCGAGAGGTGTGAGTGTGTCTGATTGATGACACAATCATCGATTACCTGGGTGAGTTCGCAAGCAGGTGGTGGCGGTAACTCGACCCATGAGCGGCAACCGGCAAATCGCTTATCGTCGGCCAGTACCCAAGCCGGATGGAGCCGGTAAGTGCGAACCAGTACTACGTGAAGTGCCGGTTCCGGACCATAAGCGAAGCGTTCATGCACTGTCTCCGAGGCAAGGATGTGAAAGCGCTCGAGTTGTTGCAACTGCGCGGCATCCCGGATGATTCCGCCAATGACAACCCGGCACAGAGCGTTGATGGTAATCTCTCCCGGTGCAGCTTGTGGCAGCGTAGTGGTTTGCGGCAGGCGGGTGCGCGCCAATTGCTCGTGGAAGAAGGTAGGCAGCAGATAAAACTCTTCGTGCTCAAAGCGAAATCCGGCACGGCCTTCAGCAATCCCTCCTTTGCGCAGGATGATTGATTGGCGGCCATCCTGCAAAGCCTGGCAAACAATTGCCCATTCTTTAAATCCGTAAGCCATTTGTGAATAAGTTGGTAATAAGTTACGCAGATAAAGGAAAAACAGGCTAAAATCAAGTTATTCACAGTATTGTGAATCAACATCGTGATGTGAAGCAGGCGGATATGACAAAATTGTAACTTGTGAATAAGTTGACAAAGAAAAGCTTTTCAGCATACTTTCCATGACCTTTGGGGGGAAGGAATAGCACCTGTGAGGTCGACTATCAGGCAGACCTGATCCTATGGAAAACGCCCTTGACAGCCCGGTTTTAGTGTTAAATCGCTTATGGCAAGCGATCCATGTGACTTCTGTCAAACGAGCATTTTCGTTGCTCTATCAAGGTCATGCGCAGGTCGTGCAATCTGATGCCAACAACAACTTTAACACGCATGATTTTGCTTCCTGGCATGAGGTTTCGCAGCAGGAACCGGATGATGAAATGGTACAGACGATTTCCTTTAAAATCCGGATCCCGCGTATCATCGTGCTGTTGGTATTCGATCGTTTGCCGAAAAAAGAGGTCAAGTTTACCCGCCACAATATCTTTGAGCGTGACCGCAATACTTGCCAATACTGCGGCAAAAAGTTTGACCGCAAGGATTTAAACCTCGACCACGTATTGCCGCGCGATAAAGGCGGCGAGACCACTTGGGAAAACATTGTCTGCTCATGTATTCCCTGCAATACCCGCAAGGGCAATAAGCTTCCCGAGCAAGCCGGTATGCGCCTGATTAAACAACCGCAGAAGCCACGCTGGCGGCCATTTATTAACTTTACTTTCGGTGCCCATCATCACGAAAGCTGGCGGCATTTCATTGACGTCGCCTACTGGAACGTCGAGTTGGGCAGCTAGCTAACTGAGTCTGCCAAATTCACTCAGCTCGGGACACTGCGCCCTACCGTGTGAATTGTGCTTTGGCAGTTAATGGATGATGGTTTCGCATTCGGGCAGGGCATTGAGAAAGGCGCGGCCGTAGGATTTGCTGAGGATGCGGTTATCCAGGACGACGACGATCCCGGAGTCGGCATGCGATCGGATTAGCCGGCCGAAGCCCTGGCGGAATTTGAGGATTGCTTCGGGTAATGAGTATTCGCGAAACGGGTCGCCGCCCTGCTCTTTAATTTGTTCGAGGCGGGATTCTATCAGCGGGGTATCGGGAACTGCAAATGGCAGGCGGGTGATAATGACGCTGGACAGGGCCTCGCCCGGCACGTCGACACCGCCCCAAAAGCTATCGGTGCCGAATAATACGCCACGGCCGCTGTCCCGGAATGCGGCGACCAGTTGACTGCGTGCAATGCCCCGCCCTTGCACAAAAACTTCATAGCCGGCTGCTTCGATGTCGGGTTCCAGCTCAGCAGCCACAGCATGCATTAAACGGTAGCTGGTAAAGAGGACGAATGCCCGGGCTTGCGATTCATTGATAAACTGCAGGATCCATTGTGCCAATGCGGACTGGTAGTCATCACTGCGCGGGTCGGGAATTTTGCGTACCAGATGCAGGGTCACTTGACTTTGATAATCAAACGGACTGCCAATCAGTGCTGCCTCAACCGCACTGGCACCAAGCCGGTTGCGGAAGTAGGACAGTTCACGGTCACCGGTGCCCAGGGTGGCGCTGGTGAGAATTGCCGACTGTTCGTCACGAAACAGCAAACGGCGCAAAATCGGGGCCAGATCAATTGGCGCGGTATTCAGGGAGAGCGATTGGCCGGAGCGCCCGGTCTGTTCGGTCCAGTAGACCATATTATCGGCGGATTGATCGAGAAACAGGCTCAAGGTTTCCCGGTTGTCGCCAAGTCGTGCGGCAATCTCCCGCAGCTCGGAGCGTAAGCTGTCGTCCTCGTCGATCCCGGCAGCAGTTTCCTGCACTTCGCTTTGCAGGCTGGCCAGATGATTGCTCAGGGTATCCTGGACCAGGCCGGGTCGGCGCACCCGGAACTCACTGCTTTTGGCAAAATTGCTGGCATGTTCCACTGCCTGAAAAAACGTATCGACGGCTTTGAGCATCGCGGGGACGCTGGCGGCAGCACGCGGTGCATGTGCCTTGGCCAGCAAGCCTTTGCCGGACTTCGGGTTGGCAAGCCGTTGCAATTGAAACTTTAAATCGAACTGTGAAACGGCCGCTCCAAGGTGCCGGGCGGCCACTTGTTCGATCGTGTGCGCTTCATCCAGGATCACAAAATCATGTGGGAACAGGATGCCCGGAGTATCTGGATTAGCCTGGGTTTCACTGCCAGCGAGCAGAATAAAGAACAGGGTGTGATTGAGGACGATGAGATCAGCGTGCTCCAATTTGCGGCGTAAATTCTGGTAAAAGCAGCCGGAGTTTGGGGGGCAGCTGCGATT
>CAZHRP010000174.1:0-2263 GCA_964535055.1 uncultured Chthoniobacteraceae bacterium | reverse complement strand
ATTGGTGCAGATATGGGGCTCGCTACATACCTGGGCCCAGACCAGCGGATTGGGCTCGATCTCCATGCTGCCGCGGTCGCCGTCAGCGGTGGTTTGTGCCCAGGCATGGATTCGTTCGAGTTCCGCACTTTCTGTCGAGGTAAAAAGGTCGCCCGCGTTCGCGCGGGCCCGCGCCAGACGTTTCGGACACAGGTAATTGCCACGACCCTTGAACAACACTGCACTGAAATCGAATGGCAGCATTTTTTTCAGCAGTGGGATATCCTTATAAATCAATTGTTCTTGCAGGTTGATGGTGTGGGTGGAAATGACAGCTTTGCGCCGGCTTTGATTCGCAAACATGACTGCCGGTACCAGATAGGCCAGAGATTTGCCGACGCCGGTGCCAGCCTCCGCTATCAGCGAGTGCTGATTTTCCAGTGCTGCTGCAATCCGTCCGGCAAGTTCCTGCTGGTGCGGACGGAACTCAAAGTTACTGGCTGCGGAGAGCGCTCCAGTTGTGCCGAAGAAGTCCCTGACTTCACTGGTAAAGTGCGAAGATTTCTGCAAGCTGATCATAGCTGGATTGTTAGGTGCAGGTAGTCGTAATTTCCGGCCAGTGGCGGGTTGCTTTCGGGGTTGGAAACGTTCACTATGGATTATTCGTACCATGATTCCAATTAAATCGGCACGCCAAATAGAAAAGATGCGCGTCAGTTGCCAACGTACCAGAGCAGCGCTGGAAAAGCTGCGCGAGGCTGTGCAGCCGGGGGTGACGACCGGCGAGATCGATCAGTTGGCCGGCGAACTCATCAAGCAGGCTGATGGCACCAGTGCTTTCCTTGGCTACCATGGTTTTCCGGGTAATGTTTGTATCTCGGTCAACGAAGAGATTGTGCACGGCATTGGCGGACCGCGTAAAATTGCCTACGGGGATTTAGTTAAAATCGACATGGGGATTATTATCGATGGCTGGTATGGAGATACGGCCACAACTATTCCGGTAGGTGATATCGATGCCCGCCAGCAGCAGTTGCTGGATGTTACCCAACAAGCACTGGATGCCGGCATCGCGATGGCCCGACCGGGAAAGCGGGTTGGCGATATCAGCGCGGCTGTTGAAAAGGTTATTGCGGCGCAGGGATTTGGGATCGTCAAAGAGTTTGTTGGTCACGGTTTAGGCCGAAAACTGCACGAAGAGCCGCAGGTACCCAATTATGGACGGCCACATAGCGGACCCAAACTCAAACCGGGGATGGTCATGGCGATCGAACCGATGGTGACGATCGGACGGGCTGATATCCGGGTGCTCGACGATGGCTGGACGGTGGTCACGGTGGATCGCAGCAGGTCAGCACACTTCGAGCATACCGTCCTGATTACCAGCAGCGGGGCGGAAATCCTGACCGTTTTACCGGAACCAGTCATCGCAGATTGATGTCAACTGAGAGTTCGGTTCAACTGGCTATTGACTGCCAATTTGCCGCGCTTGATTTTGAATCGGCAGGCGCCCTGCGTGGGAAGACCGACGTACCGGTACAAATCGGCTGGGGGTTGCTGGCGCAGGGTATGATCGATGGTAGTTCCCTCCAGCGCCATTACTTGCGGACTGACCGCCCGATTACCTGGGCTGCCCAAAAAACTCATGGGATAAAAAGCGAGGACTTGCAAGATGCACCCTCGCTGCTCGAGTTATGGCCGGATCTCAAGGCTGCCTTTCGCGGTAGAGTCATGGTCGCCCATGGCCGCGGCACCGAACAACGCTTCCTGCGTGTGTTTCCAGGGCATGGCTTTGAACCCTGGGTCGATACTTTGACCGTTGCCCGCAGTTGCTGGCCGGGGTTGGAATCGTACGCGCTCGCAGACGTTGTCGCAGCCTGTCATGGCGAGGATGAGTTGCGCCTGCTGTGCCCCAACCTTAACTGGCATGACGCCCTGTTCGATGCCGTGGCCTGCCTGGTGATCTTGCTAAAACTATTGGAAAAATTTCCAGACTTGTCGCTCGAGGCATTACTGGTACCCGATACCAGTGCATATTTTCGGGGCAGGAAATAATGTAATCTTCCAACTGTGTACTACCCTCTCAACACTGGTTTGCGCAAATGAGAAGTCGTAATCGTAATCCTGCTCGTAATCACCACGTGAGTCCCGTTGCACATGACAACGTGGTCACGGGATAATCGTCAACTGCAATGGTTCGCGCTTACGCTTACGATCACGATCACGAGTACGATTATGATTACGGCTGCGCCGTTGAAAGCCATTGAATGATAAGGAATGAAAG